>CAIVEC010000001.1 GCA_903904875.1 uncultured bacterium
ACTTCCGATCATTTGACCTTGGCTATCTTCCCCCCTCCGTAATATCAGAAAAACAATCCCAAAAAGATCAGCGGTATCAGCGCCAAGTATCGTAGCCCGATGCCGTAGAAGAACAGCACGAAGCCGAGGACAGAGAGTGAGAGGAGAAGTAGAGACATGAAGATGTAGGAAGGTAAAATGTTTTATGGTATATTTCCTCATCCCAGCCTTCTCCTTCAGAGAAGGAGCAGTCCACATCCCCTCTCTGAAGGAGAGGGGGCAGGGGGTGAGGAAAAAAAACTAGGAAACAAAAGGAGAGGGGGCAGGGGGTGAGGAAAGTAACTACGGAACAAAAGGAGAGGGGGAAGGGGAGGTGAGGAAAGTAACTAAAGAGCAAAATTCGTCGTCACCACTCGCATCAGCAAGTAATGCATCAATATCGCTAAAATCATAATCAAGAGTAATTTTCCGACTGATTTATTTCTGAAATATCTTGCAGCGAAGATGACGGCTCATCGGATTCCCATACTGATAAGCGAGAATGCGAGGCCGAATTGGTTGGTAGAGAACAAGTATAATTCGTTAGCGAGTGTATAGATTCATAACAGAGTAACGACGATTAAGAGTACGAATTCTGTCACGTCATAGAGTGAATATACTATCGATGGCAGATCAGCTATCTTGAGTAAGAAATCTTTTTGGAGAAATTTCCGGAAGATTGCGGACGAACCAAATGTCGCGTAGTCCTGGTTCTTGAGTGAAATATGTGCGTGAAGTGATTTCAGGATTTTGACGTTTTCCATTCTTTCCAATTCCTTGTCTACATCTACCGGAGTGACTAATGATTCCGATGAAATCGTATCGTTGGGATTTTGTATACTATCATAATAGACATCATTTATCACTTCGATCATTTTGAAAATCTCCTGGATAACTTCTCTGATCTTTTCGAAGTTGGTGCCCATGCGAAGTTTTTTAAGTTCTTCGACAAGCATCTTCAGTTTTTTGGTGTCTTGGAGCGAAATCTTGCCTGCCGATCTTTTGGTGCACTCGTCGACTTTCTCGAATACCCTTTCAATTATTTTTTTCGCTGATTCCAGATGTGCGTCCTCATATACTTTCCTTTCTTCCGTCTCTTTTTCTAGGATCTGTTTCCGGACCTCTTCCTTTTTTTTCTCTGCCTCGGCTTTCGCGGCAGCGATGATAGTCACTACTTCTTTCTCGGAGAGCGGTTTGCTGTAGCTGTTGATATTTTTGATATCGAATCCGATCAACGTAAAAAAGTTAGCCGCTTCCTGGATATCGGTATATTTTGTCACGATGGGTATGTCTTGCACATCAAAGTCGATCGTGAAATAGATGTCTCCGAACGTTTTGGGTTCCGTAGGAAATTCTTTGAGCGAGAGGATCAGAATAGTATGTTCTTCGAGAATTTTTCTTGCCAATAATGACGCGTCTACACAGACCAGCATCTCTACATTGTACTTCTCGTTTTTCGCTTGTTTGATACCGTTTACACTAAAAGTCATCACAAAAATACTAGGTAAAAAGCCATAACTTCCGCTGACTTTATGCTTTTATATTGAAATTTCAAAGAAAATCAATATAACCACCTCGTTAAAGTAACCAATTTATCCGATATTATATACGCAATTTCTAAACAAAAAATCTAGCCACCCACTAGCACCATTAAGGACGGAAAATACCCAAGTCCTTTTTTCTTCTACTGCATGAAGTCTAACTAAATATCTCCCACCTATGTAAACGTCATTCCGGACGTGATCCGGAATCCAGTTTGCTTAGTATGGATTCCCGCCTTCGCGGGAATGACGTCAATACAATATTGCAGGCGGAGGATTTGAATGTCCTCAAGCTACAACCACGTTTTAATTACATAATCACAAAAGACCATGAAAAAACTTCTTCGACTACTCTTCTTACTTTTACTTCTCGGCTTCGGTTTCCTGTATGTGATAAAGAACCCGACATTGCCGATATCACAGAAAATCCTGACAACACTCGGAATCAATATAGAAACAGGTACACAACAAACAGGAGTTGATCTCACAAACTGTCTCAGCTATTTCGATGGCTGTAATACCTGTATGGTTTCCGGCGGCGTCATCAACGGATGCACGAAAATGTTTTGTGACACTCCAGCTGAACCGCAATGCTTGGAATACGTACGGACATGAATGGATTTGACGAACTGCGTAAGCTATTTCGATGGCTGTAATAATTGCAGCGTCAAAGACGGCAGGCCAGACGCGTGTACACTGATGTACTGTGAAACCCCAGCTGAGCCGAAATGTAACGAATATGCGACAGGAACAGAAAACACGGGAACGGAAAATACATGAACAGCAGGATTAGCTAACCCCGCATCCGTCAATTGTGAAAACAAATGATGAACGCTTGAGATACTCGAATGAACAGGAGGCCAATACGGCATGTGTCATCTTCCTAATGGAACATCATGCGAAGAACGAGCATATATGAGAGGTGAATGCTGAGCACCAAGCGCATGAGCAAGCACCGGCAGCGCAGGCAAAGTCTGCAGCATGCTCGCCAAGCAATGCCCTGACGGCAGCTACGTCACTGAAACAGGCCCTAACTGTGAATTCTCTCCCTGCCCCGGCGAATAATTTACTAAAGGCATCCCTGTCAAGGGAGGGGCTACAGTCCAGCACAGCTGGAGACCACGAGCAGTCGTGGTGGTGGGTTTGAAAAGACCGCAAAACCTTTATCACTTTCGTAATGCAGCAAATGAAAAAACTCTTGATCCTCATCGTCATCGTCGTCCTCTGACGGCTCTGATACAGATATATAACCAACAATCCGGAGAGCAACATCGCTCAGAAAATCAATTCAGTGATCGGAAATGTTTCGACATGAACGACGAGCGATTACAGAAATTCCACGGTATCGAACGAAAAGTATATAGTGAAGTCTATCGGCAGAGGCGGCAACGTAGGCGAAGATATCTATGTCCAGGACAAAGCGGGAAATACTGTCTTATCGTTGGTGAATGAAGATGCGCAATACGTGTATAAGCTTCTGGACCACTATCTTATCCTCGATATTTGAACGAGTGCCGGCTCCAGGACGTTGGCTATCTATGATCTCCAAACTAAAGTGAAGCTATTCGAAACGAATTATTATGGAGGATTTTCAAACTCATTATCGCTGAAAGGCACTATCATACAATTCTATTATACGATACGATACGAATATCAATGACTGGAAAACATACCATCGGACGCACCTCATTGCGCTGCGACATACAACGGATACGTAGAGACAAGGACATTCGACATCACGACCAGACAACTTATGAAAACGTGAAAATACACCTGCGCCTACTTCGAATAATTTCTAAATTCTAAATTGAATACGTTTCTAAATTCTGATTTCTAAATTTTAAATTCTAAATTCATTTTATGCAACAGATCATCTGAAATTCATTCCTCGACCAATACTTCGACGAGACGACGATGTCCTTCCATATCAAGGAAGGCCGCCCCATCATCAGAAAAAAAGGTACGCCGGGAAATCGGAAACCGGTCGTTGATACGAAGTCGTTGAACAAGGAAGAGATGAACAAATTCATCGACGAGATATACAAGGAGATAGATAGCAGAGAAGATGGTGTCATGGAAATCGATAGGAAGCTGTCCAAAGTCCTCCAGCTCGGACCGTACAGGATAGTCATCGTCTATCCTCCGCTTTCTGACGGATTGGAGATGACGATAGTCAAACCGATCAAATTACTGACGATCGAAGATTATAATCTCGATAAAGAAGTATACGATCTCTTGAGGAATCAGGCAAAAGGTATTTTGGTTTCATGATCGCCAGGAAGCGGAAAGACGACCTTCGCGCAAGCGTTGGTGGACGTGTATCACAAAGATAATAACATCATCAAAACGATTGAATCGCCTCGTGACTTGATGGTCTCTGACGATGTCGTGCAATATAGTTTCACGTATGGATCACATGACGAAGTGAGAGATATATTACTTCTTTCCAGACCGGATTATACCGTGTATGATGAAGTGAGGAACAAATCTGATTTCGAATTATACAAGGACTTGAGATTGACGGGAATAGGACTCGTGTGAGTCATTCATGCAACCAGAGCCGTAGATAGCATCCAGAGATTCATCGGGACGATAGAGATGGGAATCATCCCGCAAGTCATCGATACCGTCATCTATATAGATAAATGAGTCATCCAGGAAATATATACTCTCCAGCTCACGGTGAAAATCCCTGAGTGAATGGAGTCGGAAGATTTAGCGAGACCGGTGATCATAATAACAAGTTTCCTTACGAAAAAAGTCGAATACGAAATCTACACCTTCGGCGAACAGATAGTCGTCATGCCGCTGAGCGGTGATATCAACGGTGAATGAAAAGTTCAAAGCAAAGGGAAAACCGCGTTGTCCGATTATGCGAAACATACGATCACGCAGAAATTGCAGCAGCTTTTGCCATGCGATTTCCTTCTGAAAATCAAAGGCTCTTCAACCTTAGCGCTGTATATTCCGGAGATGTACAAATGACGTGTCATCGGAAAAGCAGGAGCGAACATCAATGATCTGGAAAAAAATCTCGGATTGAAGATAGATATCAAAAGCTTCGACGAGCTTCCGCTCCTGGACGTGAAAACCCAGGTGAGCAGCCCGAAAAAGAATGCAAGAACCGACATCATCTTCCCGCAGGAATTTGCAGGTCAGAGCATCTGTTTCCTTGTCGGCGACGAAGTCGCGTATTTCACTGCCGATGATCGCGGCATGGTCACGATCAAGAATAAAGAGTTAGTGAAGACGTTAAGCAAAAAATGATTTGTCATCGTAGACACGAATAAACTGTAAGACAATTCAGAATTATAGAATTTAGAAAAAAGAAACAAACCGAAAATTTAGAAAATTCAAAACTCTAAATTTAGAAAATCTAAATTCTAAAATCTAAACTCTAAACTCTAAACTCTAAATTCTAAATTTTAAATTTTAAATTCTAAATTCCGATTCGTATGAACAACTTCCATTTTTCAAAGATCATCGCCGGCGTAGGTCCTACCCTTGCCAAAGAAACCGTGCTTTCCAAAGTCATCAATATGGTCGACGTATTCAGGATCTCTTTATCCGGTGGATTCGATGATAACAACAAAAAATATATCGACACCATCATGAAGCTCGACAACAGCAAAACGATTATGATGGAGACGAGAGGTTCTGACATCAGAGTGAAGAACGTCATGGATATCAAAGTCAAAGCGAGACAGACGATAGAGATCGATTACAGCGAATATGCACAGGAACACGATAAGAAAATATTTGTCGATGCGCCGTTTTTGAAAGAATTGAAAGTGGGACAGCAGATAAGTTTCCAGCAAAGCGGTGTCGTGATCAAGATCAAATCCGCGAAAGATAATGTAGTCATGTGCGAAGTATTGGAATGAGGATGGATCATCCAGTTTGATAGAGTGTTTTTTCATAAATATGATTTGAATTTACCGTTCCTCGGCGAGAGAGACAAGCATGATATCTTATGGTGATTGGAATACGGTATCCATGTCATGGCGCCTTCTTTGGTGAAAACAAGAGACGATATCATCGAGCTGAAAAATTTCCTCAAAACCAAGAACGCAGGCAACATGAAAATCCTCGCAAAGATAGAAACTACGGAAGCATTGGAAAATATAGACGATCTCTTGGATATCTCAGATGGATTGATTTTCGTATTTGAAAAAATCGAGAAAGCTATGAAAGCGATGAAGCTGAATGAAGAGATGTTGGTCAGAAAATGCAAGGTCCTCGGCAAGCCGGCCATCATCACGTTCGTAGGAAAATTCGAAAAGAACAAATATCAGCTCATCAACGAAACCCGGCTCAAGAAGTTTTCGAACATGGCGGTAGATGCGTACATGCTCGATACCCTGCTCCAAGAAGATGATCCGCTGAATATGATCACTCAGCTTTCAGACACGTTGGATAAATTGGAATTGAAAATCGCTCCGCAGGAATTGACGCGTTTCTATGCGAACAACGAATTCATGGTGAGAGATTATATCATCTACAACGCGCACAGAGCGACGCAGGAAGTGGATGTCAGAGCGATGGTATTGTATACGGAGAACGGCTATTCAGCAGGCAGGCTCTCAAGCCTGAAACCGAGAGTGCCGATCATCGCATTTACGAAGAACGACGAGAATTATAGATATCTGAATATGCTCCGATGAGTGAGAGGATACAAAATTTCGCAATCATTCAGTTACGAGAATCTCAAAAGGATCGGAAAAGAGATGATCAGGATTATTTTCAAATGAAATATCTCTCTCGACGACAAGATCATCATCGTCCAAGCGAACGAATCGATCACCGACGAAAGATCATGAATGATCAACGGACTTGAGTTGTATAAGTTCAAAAATATTTAGAATGAATATATTCAAGAAAAGTCTGCTCTTCATGGGTAGATTTTTTTTGTATTTATAAAAGTCGTTGAATGAAAAGTCGATTGTAGGATCGCTTAATAAGAAGCGATAAAGGAATATCGATTCTCAATGAATATGAAGATCACAATCGACGAGGGGTTTTTTGCTTACTTTTTTCACCTGGAAGGAAAAAAGTAAGGCCCAGTCGGCGAGGCGATATATAAAAGTAAGGCCAGCGCAGCGTTTGAAAATTTTTATATATGAGTATTTATTTATAAAAAAACATCATCACAATCTCTGCTTCCCATAGAGATTTTTTGTCATATTTTTTTTAATGATTTTTCCGTTGCAATGACACCCCCTTACTATATATAGTGGCTACTTTTTTTCGCACACCACAATATATTGTATATTTTATATGTTTTCTAGAAATTGTAAATACAAAAAAACTAAAAAAAATCTATCATATATCATTTACCATGTAACATTAATTTGTAAGGATGGCTATCTACAAAGTAAGAAAAAGAAATGGCGCTATTATCGATTTCGATATCAGCAGAATAGAAATCGCTGTCAAACGCGCGATAGAAGCCGTAGGCGGAACGGATTTCAAAGACGTGTCTATCCTTGCCAAGAAAGTCAGCAAAGAAGTCGAAAGGAAAGTAGGGAAAGAGATCCCTGATATCGAAGTCATCCAAAATGCCGTAGAACAGGTATTGGTAAAAGAAGGTCATGATACCGTAGCCAAAGCATATATCTTATACCGCCAAAAGAGATTTGAGTCGAGAGCGCAAGAAAGCGTCGTTGTCGAGGTAGGAAAAACCATGGATGAGTATCTCGATCAAAGCGATCGGAGAGTAAACGCAAATAGCAACCAATGATATTCACTCGGAGGATTGATTCTGAATGTTTCAGGAAAGGTGATCGCCAATTACCGGCTGAGCCATATCTATCCTGCAGATATAGGAAGCGCTCACAGAGCGTGAGATTTTCATATCCATGATCTGGATATGTTTTCCTGATACTGTGCAGGACGGAGTTTGAGGCAATTGCTCGAAGAAGGATTCAACGGATTAAGCAATAGGGTACAATCAGCACCGCCGAAAAACCTTCAGGCAGCAGTCAACCAGATGATCAATTTTTTCTGAACGCTCCAGAACGAACGGGCTGGTGCACAAGCGTTCTCTTCCTTCGATACCTACTTGGCTCCGTTCATACATAAATATAAAATGGAACAAGAAAAAGAACTTGATGATATGGGCATGAAGTTTTCTAGTCCTGCAGCAAAAAAAGAAGTTATAGACAAAAAATTACATAAATACGTCACTCAGCAGATGCAGAATTTCATCTTCGGATTGAATGTCCCTTCACGCTGGGGAACCCAGACGCCATTTACCAATATCACGCTCGACCGGACATGTCCTGCAGATCTGAAAGACAAAGCGCTTATGCTCTGAGGGATAGAAAAAGGATATTATTACAAAAAATTCAGCGAACTCGAAGATGAGATGAAATTGCTCAATAGGGTGCTTATCGAAGTGTATACTACAGGAGATCGGACAGGATCAGTATTCACGTTCCCTATTCCGACCTATAATATCACTGAGGACTTCCCGCGGGATGATCCGGATATCGATCTGCTTTTTGAAATGACGGCTAAATACGGAATCCCGTATTTCCAGAACTTCATCGGATCGCAATTCAAAGTCATCAAGGACAAAAGCGGTAAAGTCACCAAAGTCGAGAACCCTGACGCCTACAAACCAGGAAATGTCAGATCCATGTGTTGTAGATTGCAATTGGATTTAACCCAGTTGGAAAAAAGATGATGAGGGCTCTTCTGATCAGCGGAGATGACGGGTTCTATCTGAGTGGTCACCATCAATATGGCAAGGATCGGATACAACTGCAAGAACGATATGGAAGGTTTCAAAAATCAGGTCCGCTACCTCATGAATTTGGCCAAAATATCTCTTGAACTTAAAAGAAAAGAGATTACAAAATGGTTGGATGCAGGATTATATCCCTACACCAAAAGATATCTCCATTCATTCAGAAACCACTTTTCAACTATCGGTCTCAACGGCATGAATGAAGCTATCCTCAACTTTACCAACGGTAAAGAAGATATTTCTACTGACGCAGGAAAAAAATTCGCAACTGAGATATTGGATTTTATGAGAGATATGCTCAAACAATACCAAGAAGAAACCGGAAACCTCTACAATCTTGAAGCTACGCCAGCGGAATGAACCACGTATAGATTCGCCAAAGAAGATAGGAAACAGATCCCGAACATCATCCAGGCAGGAACGCATGACGCACCGTATTATACCAACTCTACCCAGCTTCCGGTTGGCTATACCGACGACCCGTTTGAAGCGCTCGAACAGCAGAACGAATTACAATGCAAATACACCTGAGGTACTGTACTCCACCTCTATATGGGAGAAAGGATATCCAATGCTCAGGCATGCAAACAGCTCGTCAAGAAAGTCATATCGAACTATCAGCTTCCGTACATTACTATCTCACCGGTCTTCTCCATCTGTCCTAAACACGGATATGTCATAGGAGAGCACGATTACTGTCCGAAATGCGATAAGGAGCTCGGATATGCTGGAGATGAATTCAATATGGATATCAGACAGAAGCATACCTCAGACCCGGACAAGCTCAGAATCATCAGAGAGAAAAAAATACACGACTAAACTTCGCCACATATCGCTGCAGATTGTCTCAGATTGCCACATGTTGTCGTTAAATAGCTACAACCTGAAGCGACCTGGAACGTGAACGGAGCGAACTTGAATCTATCTGTAACCAGCAATCATACAATTCCGCTTTTTAACTTCTTAACAAAAGTTGTCGCCATGCAAACTTTCTACAACAAAGACGGACAGGAGATCCACAGGACTCCATGCCAGGTATTCACTCGCGTAATGTGATACCTCAGACCCGTAAGCCACTACAACATCGGTAAAAAATCAGAATTCTACAGTAGAAAGTATTTCGATGAATGAAAAACCGCTAACTCAACATTCGTCAGACAATTCGGACCGCAAATGGAATTTGTAGGATGCGGATGTGCATGTGAGAATAACTAACAACTAATAGTGAACAACTAACAATTAATTTTAATAAACAAGCAAATAAAGCATGGCAGAAAACACTAATGTAGGAGTCGGCTTCGGAGTAATGATCCTCAGAGAGGGAAAAGTCCTTCTCGGACAAAGGCATGTGGATCCCGTCAAAGCCAGTTCCGAACTTCACGGCGAAGGTACACGAACAATGCCAGGGGGTAAAATGCATTTCCATGAAAGCTTCGAAGAATGAATCTCTCGTGAAACGCTTGAAGAGACAGGCCTCAAAATAAATAAAGACACTATCAAAGTCATCAGCATAACCAACGATATAGTACCGGACAAACATTTTATAACGATAGGTTTCCTAGCGGAAGATGTAGAAGGCGAACCGCAAGTCATGGAACCGGACGAAATCACCAAACGGGAACGATTCGACTTGAATGAGCTTCCTACGCCGATATTCTTCCCTAGCGAGAAAGTGATAAAAAATTATCTTACAGGAACGATTTACAAGCATTAACAAATAAGTAAAGTTATAAGGCAGACTCAGATATCGTCATTACTGTCTTAAAAGAGCTTTACTTTTTATTTACTGAGAAAATATAGCTATGAAACTAAAAGAGATTTGAGAACAAGCTAATGCGCTTGAAGATTATGTAGGATTGGATATGGACGCCGTCTTGAATAAGATAACCCAAGAAATGTGAGAGTTTAATGATGCTGTACAGAAATACAGATGAATCTATTGCAGGGAGAAACATGAAACACCCGAAGAAGTGGAGAAAGAGGTTGGTGATTTGTTCTTCAACATCATTTCTTTATGTAATAGATTATGAATTGATCCTGATAGGTTACCAGAGTTCGCAGAAAATACCTTGCACAAAGCAGAAGGAAGAAAAGATATCTACAAAAAAATAATGGAAGAATAACTTTTATTCATTGTGTATAGCCGTGAAGATTGCGTGAATACAACAGTCGACGATGATAGATTACCCAGGCAAGATCGCTTGCGTGGTCTTTACCCAGTGATGCAATTTCCGCTGTAATTTTTGCCATAACCCTGAATGTGTCTTGCCGGAAAAAATGATGCTGTTCCAGAACGACTTGATCCCTGAAGACGCGTTCTTCAATTTCCTGAGAGCGAGAAAATGACTTTTGGATTGAGTGAGTATCTGTTGATGAGAACCTACCTTACAACAAGACTTATACGACTTTGCCAAGAGGTGCAAAGAGATGTGATTCTTCGTCAAGTTGGATACGAACGGGAGGGATTATCAACTCGTCAAAAGGATGATCCAGGATAAGATTCTTGATTATGTCGCGGTAGACTTGAAACACTCCATGCATTGTTACGGTGATGCGGTAGGACTTGAACAGCCCACAGAATTCTATCTGAGTTTCCAGAAATTATTGCAGATATTATTGGAAAGCAAAATAGATTACGAATATAGGACTACGGTCGCTAAGTGACTTCATACGCTTGATGATGTAGAGAATATGGCGGTCTATATCAGAGGTGCGAAGCACTATTATCTCCAGAATTATATCGGAGGGAATACGCTGGATCCTGATTTCTGATGAACGCCGTTCAGCGAAGAGGAATTGGAAGAATTCAAAAAAATAGCTGAACGTTATGTCCAGCATTGCGAGATCAGAATGTAATTATTTTAGTCATCGCGAGCAAAGCGTGGCGATCCAGTATTAGATTGCTTCATTCTTCGCAATGACATCAATCAGTTATTATTTAAAGTGTTTCATACAGTCCTCGTATCCTTGAAGATATGCCTTGTGCATATTTTTTTTGCTGATATCCAAGACCTTGAGCGGAAGATCTTTATAGAAGAGATGTTTGACCGACGCCATGTTTTCTATGGTATGATGTCTGAGAAGAATCTCGAATGAAACCGATAAGGTATCGAAGATATTTTTTATTTTCTGATTCTCTTGGTATTTATTAAGCGCGATACCGATGATATCGTTTTTTGGATATCTCTTTTTCGCGATATCGACCGGGAAATTATTCGTCGCTCCTCCGTCCATCAGGACATGGTCCTGATAATGTACGACAGGGAATATTCCCGGGATGGAGACACTAGCAAGAAGGATAGGAGTCAGATCACCTTTGTCGAATAAAAGGAATTTTCATGTTTTGGTGTTGGTGGTTCAGATATAGGTCTTTATTTTGAGGTCGATGATTTTTTTTGGCAGATCCTTGATAAATTTCTTTTCGAAGTAATTGAGTTTTAGTAAGCTCTGTTTGGAAAAAATATTGATTGAAGAGAATCAAAACGCGTGATCGGCAATAAAGATATCGTAGATCTCTTGAGCGGAATATCCAGCTGACCGGTAGCATCCTGCAATCGCTCACGCGCTTACTCCGTAGATGGCTTGGATTTTATCTTTATATCACAACTCCTCTAGTCACTTCAAAATCCCCAACGCATAAAACCCTCTCGTTCCTCATCACGAAATTACGAGTGTGTATTTCTTTTTAGGAAGGAAGGAAAAAAGTTTCATAAACTTAATGAAAAACTAAAAATGAAAAACGAATGAATTGTATACCTAAAGACTATCGTAATCTACAATAGTTTATAATAGAGCAAAAACAACATTATTCATTATTCATCGTTCATTATTCATTATTCATCGTTCATTATTCATTATTCATCGTTCATTATTCATTATCTGATGAGTTCTGCTCGATCTCCTGGCTTGATACCAGCAGCATTTGCTTCTTCGATGTCGACATGGAAATCCAACGCATAATCGTCTCTCGCTCTGACATCTACATTTTCAAAAACCAATCCTCTGATTCCTCAGACACGCATTTTTATCAAATCATTGTTTTTGATCCCTAATTCCTGTGCATCCTTGATCGTGCAATGCAGATGTCTCTGCGCGACTAATGCGAACGGTCCGTAGACTTCTCCTGCCGGTCCGACGATTTTGATATATGCGAGATCCTTGGTTTCTCCGGATACTTCGATAGGCGCATTTGTTCACAGTATGAAATTATCGCCAACCATGATTTCCACTTGCGTGGTTCTTCTATTTGGTCACATCACTCTCACTTTTTCTATTTTTCATTTCTCTCAGACAAGCGTAACGGTTTCCTCGCAGGCGTATTGGCCTGGCTGCGTGATGTCTTTGAATTTCTTGAATGCATATCCTGGTCCGAAAAGCTTATCCGCTTCCAGCTGCCCGAGGTGAACGTGTCTATTGGAAATGCCTATAGGTATTCTCATATTTTGAATGTAAAGAATAAATACATTATTGTATTATTTTTCTCATCTTATGAGAGTATGTCGTGAATCAAGATTTTTCATAGAATTTAATTGCTCATTGATTGAAATCCCGGACATTCAATTCAATATCGGATATAGCATTTTCTTTTGCCCGATCTTCTACTTTCTGGAGTAATATCTTCCCTATTCATTTTTTTTTGTATGTTTCTTGTACAACGATCGTATCTATATCAACCCATATTCTTGGCTTCAAAACTGGAATATCACTTGCTTTTTTTATGAATGCGAGAGCACATCAGACAACACGTTCGCCATCCTTGGCCAGCAAAAGTTTTGAATCGGCGCTAGTTATTATACTCATATAATACTCTTTAGTAAATAATTCCGGTTCCGGTTGTTTGAATTTCCATGGTGCTTGAAGCCTATGGAATTCTTCCACTTCTTTGAATACCTCGACAAATCAGAGATAGTCTTCTTGGGTAGCAGGCACTAGTATTATATTCATGGTATATATTAAATATTAAATGTAGCAATCACTTTCTCTATCTGTTCATTGAGTTCTTCGAATGTTCAATTATTGATGAATATATGGTCAGCCATTTGGATACATTTAGCGACATTCTGTTTGGTAGGATCTTCGTTCTCCATTTCTCTTTGTTCGTCACTGATAAATTTTTCGTACGACACATGATCGCTTTCATTATTCCTCAATACAACTCTTTCATATCTGATCTTCGGATCTGCGTCGATTGCGAAGAAATGGAAATTCTCCTTGCCTTTGAGCGCTTCAACTTCACCCACGGTCCTTAAGCTTTCGATGATAGCATTCTTTCCGCTGAGTTTCGCTTGTTCATAGAGTTGTTCAGCGATATAGGAAGATCAATATATTGCACGAAGGTCATTACCGACGATGACCATACTATCCCTATTCACCGGCATTCCTCTCTTCTCTATTTCTTGGATCAGATACGCTCTCACGGAAAAATGCTGGAATCATTTCTTCTGGACAAGATAGTCCACGATGGTGCCTTTTCCTGCACCGAGTGTTCACGTGATTCAGACGATAATCATGATAATATGATTAAGGGATAAATTTCATTGAGTATAGTTATTTAGACAAGAATTGAAACAATTTTTTTTGAAGGTCGATTATAATATTTTTATATATTTTGTCCTCCTTTTGAAAAGGAGGGGTGGTGCGGAAGCACAGGAGGATTTAAGTCGTGGACACGAAATCCCTCATCCGCAAAATGCGGATACCTCTCCCTTTTATAAAGGGAGACAAATTTTGTAAGTCCAACGAAGTGTTTACTATTTATGTTTGAAAACAGCATTACACTTGTATATAGTTATAGCAATAATTTATCTTTTCACTTATGCACCATGCGAGAACAGATACAGAAATATTATGCTGACAAAAAAATCTTCTGGAGGATTATTCTCGTCATCATCCTCGTTTTGATTATCATCTTCCTGATGAACGGAGGAAAGAGATGAGTGCATCTCAATATCAATAATAACTTAAATTTTGCTGGCGAAACAATGCCAATTGACGGAAAGTATGCGTTGAATATCGAAAGGTTTGACAGGGAAGTTGCGTTGTTGGAAATCAATGAAGCGCAATTTATCATGATCTACAAAAGACGAAATCTGATCATGCCAACGATAGAAAAAGCGCTCAAAAAGGCTGATCTTCCTGACGACTTTAAATACATCCCGGTCATCGAAAGCGCATTGAGGGAGAACGTGGTCAGTTCGGCAGGCGCTGCAGGATTGCGGCAATTGATGCCGGGTACTGCGCAGAAATATGGTTTACTGGTGAATGAATTTGTTGATGAGAGATACGATGTCGCTAAGTCTACGGCGGCGGCTGTCAGTCATTTGAAGGAATTATGAAAACTGTTTAACAAGCGGACGCTCGTAGCCGCCGCCTACAACAGAGGCGAAAACGGCTTGCAGAATAGTTTGGAATCGCAATATAGCAATAACTTCTACGACCTCCGATTGAATAACGAAACCTCAAGATACGTCTTCAGATTATTGGCGATGAAGTATATACGGGAGAATAAATACAGATTCTTTGACCGTGGAATTCTAGGTGATATGTATACACCGTTCATCACCAAAAGTATGAGCGTGAAACAAGTGGACGATCTAGCGGACCGAGCGAGAAAAAATAATTTGGGGTATTATGAAGTTAAGAAGTTGAATCCGCGGATCATGAAGAATAATCTCCCGGAAGGCAAACGGAATATAGAAGTATTTCAGTCAGATAAATAGGTTTATAAGTTTTTAAAAAAAGAGCCTTCATCGGCTCTTTTTTACTATATATTCAATATTAATTTGTTTCTCAGGTAAGCGTATTTAATGTCACGGTGTCACCTTCATTCTTGTGGAGCGGGATCATGATTTCCATCCCTGTCTCTATCTTTGCTGGTTTCTTTCCTGCCTGCGCTCTGTCTCATTTCACGCCGGGAACCGTGGAAACTATTTTGTACGAAACGGTCGGCGGCAAGATGACGCTAATGACATTCCCTTTGTAGACCATAACGAAACAATCCATATTCTCTTTGAGATATCCTGTGATATCGTCAACCATGGATTTGTTCAAGTCGTGCATCTCTCCTGTATCATTTTCCATGAACGTATAGCTGTCTCCTGCACTATATAAGAAGATTGCGTTCTTGGTGATTACATCACCTTTTTCGAGAACAGTCCCAGATTTGTACGTGAATGTCTGCACACCACCCGTGATAAGATTCTTCATTTTGAAAGAATAGCTTCCTTGCCTTTGCTGCATCTGCATAAACGCAAAATCCACTACTTTATACAACTGACCATCAATTTCTACGATGGTATTTTTTTTAATTTCAGAAACATCTAACTTCATAACATTATGACTAAACAATTAAAATTAATTTAATTCGAACACGATAAGCTGACTTCCTCCGCCGAGACTTTGACCGAGGATATTGTTAACGAATTCCTGATATTGAGGATTATTCGCTTTGACAAGATTCACTAGTCCGAGATATTGTGTCAAAATCAAACGTTCATCCTGGGAAAGTCATTCAATGGTTTTAGTGAGTTCTTCTGAAGCTCATTGTTGTTCAAGTATTTTTGCCGCTATAGGGAAGAGTTTATTTTCATCAACCACCTTTCCATAGACATCAGCGATATCGCCTATCACTTGTCCATCAGCTATCCTGTTTGTAAATGTCTCTCCGATGAAGTTAAGCAAGGTTTGTGAATCCGGGAAGAATCTTGCAACTGAAAGCTTAGCTCTGAGGAATACGAGATCATCAGCAGACATAGCTCCGAATTTTGCGATAAGCGTAGCGTCGTCCAAACTGAATGCATATTTCGCTCATAAATTATTTGTTGAGAATAAACTGATATATCACGCTTTCCGGAGTTTGACTAAATCGCTGATCGCTCCGTCCTCTTGGATCTTTCCGGTGACCGGATCTCTCTTGGCAAAGAATCTATTGAAGAGTGATTCATTTCCTTCTCACATTACCACGGTTCCGATATTCGGATCGATGACGAGATATTTGAGATTGCTGTCTACGAGTCTCTGGTAGGATTTACATAAATTTCCATCGCTGTTCTGTTCTCGGAATCGGTCAAGCATTCCATCGCTTCTGATATTGTGTTGATTATCCAAGAAGTATTGCATATAGGTTCCTGCAATCAAAACCCCATCTTTGTTCGGCCTATTTTTTACGTAGTCAATGAATTTATTATAATGAGGGAATTGGAGATCGAAAACATCCTTTTGTCCGTATCCTGCTTTCACTACTTCTTTCTGTTGAAGCGTGTCGGTGATCTCTGTGGTCTTTCCGTTATTCATCTTGTATCGAAGGAAAGGGCCTCATCCGCCTTGTGAAGAGATTCTTACAAAGTTGAGTACGAATTGCACTAATCCTCGGATAGCAAAAAGGAAGAGAATAATGTAGATCATAGTCTTATCTTTTTCATCCTTGGAATGTTCAAACATATCCCTGAAAATCATAGCTACTGCGATGACGGTCCGTATGACAAGTCCCATTCCATACCGGAGGATACCTCATCCTATAATCCGCCAGATTGCTCGCCCTATAATGGTCACTCCTGAAAGCACGACGAGATTGGTATCTTGTCTGAAATGTTTTGCGTTGCACAATGCGTAAATGAATCCAAGTACTAACAATGCCATGATCATCAACCATACAAATCCGATATCCGTATAATAACTGCTGAGATTCTGCAATGATCGATTGAAGACGATATTGAATGGTACGAGATATCTATAGGGTATATTGATTTTTCCTGCTTGAGTCTGAATTACATGATCTTGATAATATCCTCTCAGTGCGACTATCTGATCTCTGTATTCAGTGGGATTGATGACAGTTCCGCTTCCTTTGGCTGCATAGGCAGCAAGCGCTCAGCTCAAGAGATCATATGCTTTAGTCCCTGGCTGCACTTGTGTAAAGAGTTTCTGAAGTGTCGGAACATTGAAGTTATCTATGGCTTGCGCATTTACACAGAGCAATTTCGCCGCTGCATTGACTCCATAACAGGTATTATTGTTTGGATAGAATATCCTCAGCAATCCATAGCCGAGATTGAGCCCTCCACCCTTATCAATTTCCTTCCGGCCATATCCGATATATCTTCCCACATCCTCATTCGTAGTTACCGCTTTTTTGATATTGGCATTCAATTCTTCTGTAGTGAAACTGGTTTGTTTACATTGTTCAGGAGATAGGACAGCGGTATTTACTACTGTCGTGTCTACTGCTGTTTGTAGGGCTAATGCCTTAGTATCCGTAGCAGCCAGTAATGGTTTTGATTGATCTTGTTTTCCCAGGAGAATGCTTTTTATGAAATTTCCTGGAGTAAGGGTATGATCATTGATTCCTTTGATCAGCATATTCGGTCCTTTGAAGACAAGCAAGGTCACCGCTAATGTCACCGCCCAAATGCATATATATTTGAATAACCTTTTTTTATCTGAAAGATTTCCTTGGGCTTTATTTTTGTTCATCATCATCCTTACCAATCCAAGAACGACTATAATCAATCCTATCACCACAATATATTTTCCTGCTGCAGGAGTCATCATATCAGGGGCATTGGCAATTTTGAGAATACCCGTCACTCCCACAGTCATGATACCTGCTCCGATAGCGACAATACTATCTATCCAGAGCCCTACAAGCAATAATCCGAATAATGCCATATCGATAAATGCTGTTGGTTTAGCCATACCTGCTCGAGCAAACATCACTCACGAGATGATGATATATTTGAGCGAATCTCGATGAAGCTTGAGTCCATGCTCGCGATTGTCCAGGATATATTTAAGGAAGATGAATCCAGAAAGGATCGCTAAGATCGTCAATGCCATCACTCACAGATCACTCTTATTATCCACGAAAACCAAGAACGCTCACATTCAGCTCGTAAGCCGGAATAATAGCATCATCCATCCGCTATACATACCAAGTGTCGTAGTAATATCTTCTTCGTCTTTTTCCTCTTTTTTCGGAGAGAAATACGTCAATACTTCCTTGATGAGTCCTGTTCAGAAAATAAGGACGAATACTCAACTAAGGAAGTTCATCGCAACAGCTATCGTATCCGGTGCTAGCCAAAATCGGCTTTTGATAGGTTGTATGAGTGCAAACCGGAATGTAACAAAAATATGCCGGAGATATGGCGCTGCTGCCGCTGGTCCTACATTACCTCGAAGCACTCCATGGCTTTGTGCAAGCACTCTCGGGATATACATATATTCATGATTAGCATCCCATGCGGTTGAATACGGAATAAATGATAATTGGAATCCATAGAGATAGTAGATAAGTGAAACCGCTAGGAGTATGATTCACAATCGTTTTCGCCGATTAGCTTTCAGTTTTTCTCCTCTAAATTCGTCGGCGATATCGCTGATGATGGTTTTGTAGGGAAGTATATCAGCTTTTGTACGCCGATAGATATATCCGATTCCCACAAAAAGAATCCGGATTACGATTCATCGTAATAAATGAATCATAGAGAAGATATATACGATCAATAAGAAAATTCAGAGTCACATTCAGAAATTGATAAGCATCTCTTGCCATCTGGTCTCTTTGAACTTGATGTAGGTTTTGGATATCCATGTTCCGAATGCCATGATACCGAGAACAAAATACATTCCTAGGAAATACAGTATCAAGGTATTGAGCATAAGGATGATGAATCATGCCGATCATCAGATTATGGTATCTTTGATCAGCGTGAACGCAGTGGTATACACCATCAACGTCAATGGGATGATATATATGAAGAATCTCTTTACGGAAAATACTTTTGATCTGATGATATATACGATAGGAATACACACCGCGATAATGCTCCGAATCACTAATTTCCGATTATCCCAACTTGCCAGCATAGTCTGATAGTACGTATGGTTCGCCATGAATTCGTTGTAGATGGTCACTCCGAAAAAACTGAGGAGCAAGATACCGATAATCAAAAAGATTTTTTGTTTCATTACAGAAATGGGAAATGAATAAAAGATAATATGCTGAAAAAATTATTAATTACTTTTTTCCGGATCGTAGAATACATGAAGAAGTATCTTGGTTAATGGTACATTGAGAAATAAGGTAAGAAACATAGTCACAAGCATCATAGATCCAAATCCTTTGAACATATTTGTTCCCATGGAAAAGAGGACAAACGCTATCAATCACGTACTGATGTTACCATCCCTGATAGCTGACCGGCTTCTGTCTTTGGCATTATCAATCGCTCATCTTATGCTTTTCCCTTCTTTAAGCTCTTCACGCAATCTCTCGTAGATCAAGATATTCGCATCCACTCACATTCCTATAGAAAGGATGATAGCTGCTATACCGCTCAGTGATAATGCGTAGTCGGTAAGTTTCATGAACGCTGCAAGAACCGTCAAGGACGTAATCAACACCATACCGGTAAGAATCATTTTTTTGTACCCATACATGCTGCAGATCAAAATCATGATAGCAAAAAAGCCTATCAATCACGCGAACAACGCTCCCGTCAATGCATTGACTCATAGACTCGGACTGATTTTTTCTTCTTGCATCAAGATCAAAGGCGCAGGCAATGTTCCTTCATTCAATGCATTAGATAATTGTTTAGCGGATTCTGTGGTAAATGATCAGTTGATTTCCGCTGTTCCTCCACAGATTTTGGTTTGGATATTTGGTGCGGTAAGCAGATTTCCACCTACGAATATTGCCATAGGTTTTCCTACATTCGCTTGAGTTATATTACAGAACACTTCTTTTCCATTCTCATCCAAATTGATGACTACGGTAGGTTCTCCGACTTGTGAAGTTGACGTGTTAGCAAATTTGAAGTAGGCACCATTGAGGATTTTTTCTCCATCAGTTGCTGGTATCCGCGTTTCCCTATCTTGGATAAAAATATCTTCAAATACATAGATTGTCGCTGTATTCCCTGACAAATCCTTGCCTTGTTTTCTGTCCAAGACACGGAATATCGTATATCCGTCCAATGCGACTCAGGTTCATTGGGTAAGCGCATTCTCTTGTTGCTGATAGACAGTAGTATAATTTCCTTCTATAAGTCCGTAGATTTTCCCTATTTCTGCAGCATCAAGAAGCTTCGGATTCTTTTTGTAGATATCTGGCAACTGATCCAAGGTATTTCCTGTGAATACCGTATGATAGATATTTTCTGACATCCTTCCTTCGAGCATTTTCTGGATATTTTCTGGATCTTTTTGTACTTCAGCAAGGACCTGAGCAGCTAATGCCTTTCTGGCTGCTATACTTGCTTTAGTGGGTTTCTCAGGATTCTGAAGTTTGAATTCGAGTTCGAGCGTCTTACCGATAAGCTCTTTCGCCTGATCAAGATCAGCGATACCACCTATCTCTACAACGATATAATGTTGATTATCCATATTCTGGACATATGCTTTATAATCACTGACTCCGAGTTTGGAAATCCTGTTATCGATATTTTTCATGATAATAGTTTCTATCGTCTTTTCGATAGTAGCAAGCTCCGTGGTATTGGTATATATTTTTTCATATTTATCATAAGAGATTTTGTAGACCAATCTGGTTCATCCTGATACATCCAATCCTTTCCTGAAATGAGCAAATCCATTTGTAGTAAGGATAAAACTTCTGGTTCATGTCTGAGGATCAAATTTTCTTCCTACAAAGAGGACAAATATCAAGGATACGATAAACAGTGCTGCAAAAATCGTTTTTTTACTAATTTTCATCTGCTGCCATAATATGGATAAAATTTTGAAATAACAAAAAATAACAAAAAAGTTGAACGCTATTTTTTAGTTTTTTAGTGGTATAATGCAAGTGAAATTGGCTGAAATGCGGCAGTTAAAATTAGGCTTCAAGCCTGACAAGTTTAAACTGTTTCTTCCCTTTTCTGAGAAGAATCGTTCCGTTGATGAAATCCTCTTTTTTGACTGTATGTTGGATGTCGATGACTTTTGCTTCATTACAATATAAGGAACCAGAAGCGAGAAGTTTCTTCGCTTCGCCGTTGGATTCGGTAAGTCCAGCTTGCGTAAAGAGGTCTATGAGTTTAAATTCTGTTCCTGAGATCTCACATCCGCCGGTCTCTTTCTGGAGTGCAGCTAAATCATTTTTGGTCATCGTCCTGATGGTCTGTAATTTATCGCCTTGGCCAAAAAGAATTTCGGTAATTTTCATGGCCTGATTAGCAGCATCTTCGCCGTAGACGGTAGTAACCAAATAATTAGCCAATTGTTTTTGTCCGTATCTGAGTTCCGGGTTCTGCCTATGATTTTTGACGATGCCTGCTACCACGTCGAAATCGAGCAAAGTGAAAATCTTGAGATATTTTTCCACATCTTCATCTGTCGTATTCATAAAGTATTGATACGCGAAATACGGGCTGGTCTTATTCGGATCAAGAAAAATGGCGTTTCATTCAGATTTTCAGAATTTTTTTCCGGTTGAATCGTTTATCAAGGGAAACGTCATCACATATCCTTCCGCTTCGTTTCCAAGTTTTTTCCTGATCATTTCCGTACCGGTCACCATATTCCCCCGTTGGTCGGATCATCCTATCTGCAATTTTACCTTATGCTTTTCATATAAGGTAAGGAAATCGTATCCTTGCAGAAGCATATAGCTGAATTCGGTATAGGTGATGCCCATTTCCGGATCTTCTATCCTTTTTTTCACCGTCTCTTTGTTGAGCATATTATTGACGGTGATATATCTTCCTGCCGTTCTGAGAAATTCAAAAATGCTCATGTTTTTGTAAAAGTCATAGTTATTGATCACTTCGAATTTGAAGTCGTATCCACTAAGTGATTTAAGATTTTCGAGGATTTGTTTTACTTGTTTGGTGATTGCTTTTTCGTTGTCTCTCAGCATAGTTTCGTCGAGCATTGTCCTGTCACTAGTCTTTCCACTCGGATCTCAGATCATTCCTGTTGCTCCTCCGACGATCATCACGAAGGTGTTGTTCCTTTTCATGAAATTCACTGCCGTCATGAAGCTGACAAAATTTCCGAGCTGGAGAGAATCCGACGTCGGATCGAATCCACAGTAAAATTTCTGTCCTCCTTTTTCGTAGAGATCAAAAAGCTTTTCATCAGTGAATTGATATACTAAACCACGGGTTTCCAATTCTTCACGCAAATGCATACTTCATTACTTATAAAATAAATATTGTATTGTCACATATTGCTACAGATTGTTCCAGGTTGCAGCAATCTGAATCTATCTGCAACTATCTGAAGCAACCTGAGACAAATTTTTTACATACGTTCAAGAAATTTCATTCAGACCAGATTCATTCACTTTTGTAGTATTTCATGGACTTTTTTCAACAACATTATTCTCGCTATCTTCGTTTGTTTTTCTGATTTGAGAATAATCACATTGGCGTAATAGCTGTTAAGCAATTTGGCGGTGTCTAATAAGTATCTACAGAGAAGATACGGAGCTAACTGGTCTTTTGCTTGCAGAAGCATGTCATTGAATTCAGCAAGTTTTTTTATGAGAGCGAATTCTTCCGGTTGGGTAAGTAATGAAGCAGTTGTAGTTTCATCCAAATTTTTTATAGCTCATGCATTGTCGATGATGCTTTGTACCCTTGCTCCCGCGTAAAGGATATATGCTCATGTTTCGCCTTGCATGTCTAATGCTTCGTCGATATCAAACACCAAGTCCTTGTCGATATCAGATCTCATGAGGAAGAATCTGAGCGATCCGATGGCAATGGTCTCTGCAACCTCATCCAGCCGGGTATCGTCTTTTTCCGGATTTCTTTCTTTGGATTCTCGATACGCTTTACCATGAAGCATAGTAAGCATTTCGTCCAAGGTGACGGTCCGTCATTTCCTGCTGGAAAACGGGAGTCTTTTTTCCGCCAGTTCTTCTGTGGTAAGTTTGTATCATAATTTAGTTAAGGTCTGTGGAGTAAGATAAACAACACCGTAGCCAAGCGGAAGATAATGTTTATGCTTCGCTGTATAATCTAATAAGGTGAATGTAGATTTTACAATCGTCTGTGCAGGGATTTGTCTGTTGTCGATAACGGTAATTGCGGTGTCGTAATTTCAGAAATCATGCTTAGTCACTTTTGCATCTGGTTGTGAATTGGTGGTATACATAGTTTTACCTCTTGGATCTTCTTCGAAAATATCGTAGCCGAAATCTTTGGAGATATAGCCAAGTTTCCAGAGTGCGAAAGCGATATCTTTTGCGATGTATGTAGCAACGCCATCGGACTTGATGAGAATCTGATATTGTTTTTCTTCTTTGGCGTATTCAGGCAGCGATGAGAGATCAAGCACTCGACATCATTTTGCTTCGCCGTCATCAACGAATTTTACGAATCATTTCTCTCTGAGCAGATCTATCGCTTCAGCGAAAAATTTGAGATGTAAGACATCCGTCTCTCGTGCGATTGCATCGAAAAACGCGTTCATCCTCCAGCACGTTCTGATCTGATCTAGCGCGCATCTTCTGGTATAGTTGAAATGAAGCTGGTTGAGATTTTCGTCTTTCCCTTCTTCTATTTTGAATAAGGTCTCTGAGAGTATTTTTTTGAATCCTGGATCTTCGTCCTGTTTCCTCATCTCTTCGTAAATATTTCCGCAATAATGATCAAATTTTTTGTCCGTATCTAATGGATAGTCATAGAATAAATGTCCTACTATATTATAACCGACATTGACGCCGCTATCATCACCGTAGTTGAATGCGTGAACGGTATATCATAGCTCTTCATAAATCCTTCTCATACTATCCCCTATACAGACATTTCTTGCCTGACCGATATGGAGGGGTTTATTCGGGTTGGCGTTCATATATTCTATCATCACCCTCGTCTTCGACGATCCTTTAATTCAGAATTCAGAATTCAAAATTCAGAATTCAAAAAAATCATTGATAAATGTTTTTTTGTCGATGTGTGCGTTGAGATATCCGCTGAGATGTTCGAACGAAGAAAAATAATCAGATTGTAATTTTTTTGTCAATTCTTCAGCAATCTGCTGAGGAGATTTTTTGAGGAGTTTAGAAAGTCTGAAACACGGAAAAGCAAAATCTCCCGGAATGTTTTCCGGCGGAATCTCTATCAATGCTAAAATCTCCGCCAATGGCAGATCGATATGTTTAGCTAATAATTCTGCAAAATGCTGTGTATAGAGAGTAAGCATATATGATGATAAATGCTAAAGTTCTAATTTTGGTTTCTGTCTAAATTGTTTGATCTTGCTAACAAGTTTTTTTTCTATGATGCGCGTTTCGCGCTGTTTCTTTGGTATCTTGGTAGGGATTCTTTTTTTCGGTTCCGGAAGTATTTGTATCAATAGTTGTTTGAAATGATGGATCACTTTCTCTTTGTTCGCCACCTGCAGACGCTCTTCCTGACACGTCATAATAAGGATGCCTTCTTCGTGATGAACCATATGTCCGGCTAAATCTATGAGCCTTTGTTTTTGGGCAGGAGTGAGATAATCGGAATCGTGGATATTGAAATAGAGTTCCGCCTTGGTTTCTTTCTTGTTCACCTTCTGGCCGCCATGCCCTTTGCTTTTGGAGAAATGGAAATGGACCTCTTTCTGTAAAATAGCATTTATGATATCTTGATTATTCATAATGTTTTGTGCTAAGTGTTAAATGTTAAGTGCTAAATGCTAAGTGTAGGAATATGTACCATTATCGACTATTGTAATTTACAATAGTTCATTAAAAGATAAATCTTTCACTTAAAACTTAAAACTTAGAATTTAAAATGGTTTTTTTATTGTTTCTTGTGTCTTTCTATTCTGCCTGTTTCATATCTATCGAGTTCCTGAGAGATCTGGTTTTTGGCTAGCGTTTCTCATTTTTTACCGGATTTTTTTGCACCGCTCACTGCACGTGAAAGATCTTCGACACCTAACCAAAGCGTGTTTCCTATCGTATCTGCTAAATTCGTTTTGCGTTTT
Organism: uncultured bacterium; assembly: GCA_903904875.1. GTDB lineage: Bacteria > Patescibacteriota > Gracilibacteria > Absconditabacterales > Absconditicoccaceae > CAJBLF01. Next base: position 25,240 of record CAIVEC010000001.1, read on the forward strand.
TCTTCGAATTTTTTGAGATCGGTAGTCATGCGTAATAATAGGGATAAAAACAAGAATATCTAAACTCTAAGGTATGAAAAATGATCAGAAAATCAATGATATTTTTAGTTGATATTTTTGGTTCCATTTGTATAATAAACACATAATTTTACCCTATTAGCCAATTACATGGCAAAAACAAAAAATATACTCGCTCGATGAATCATCGGTATCATTACAATGATTGGATTTACGCTCTGAGCTAAAGTCACTTTCCAACCATTATACTCTGACGTAAGATTCCAACCTTCTGACAAACTCCACGCCGGGTGCACTAATTCTGCCGACATTTTGTTTTCTCCGCAGGGACAGAAAGTGAGCAAATTTACGCTGGTACTCTATTATAATCCGCAAGATGTGGAAATCCTTCGTATCTTGCCAAGCACGACGAATGGTATAGCAAGCTCAAAAATCGAGTATGATAAAATCATCCTTGAAGTGCAGAATCCTACATTTGCTTCGTCAACGGAAACAAAATCGTTTTTTCAACTCTATTTCAAAAGTAATATCATAGGCAAAGAGATATTAACGTTAGGAACAGGTTCTGAAGTCGTTACGGCAAACAAAACCTCTCCGCTTGCAGGAACATTTAATCTAACGTTTGAACAGGTGCCGGAATGTGAACCTGATATCGTCCCCCCAAGCATTAATTTAATTTATCCAAAAAATACCGACGATAGGATTACCTTGGATCAATATTTTATCTTTGACATCAAGGATATCGGCAAATGAGTGGACAAAAATAGCGTCATCATAAACTTTGATGGAGACCAGTATTTCTATGGATCGGATAATCTCAAACGAAATGGAAATTATCTGACGTTCTACCCAGATAAATGGATTCCTATCGATACATCTATGGACCTCAAAATCCTTGTTGCTGACCAACAATCCTATGGATGAGCAAACAAGACGGAGAGCATGTATACCTTCCAAAGCGCTACAGGGATGATGCTCAATAAACAAATTACGCCGATGATATTCAGAAGAATGGCGCAGGAAGCAGAGAAAATATCTGCATCAGTAGATGAATGCGGACTTCTATGAGACTTATACAACAAAGCACAATTCAGCTATCAAGTGGATCTGAGATCTATCATGCAGAAACTTGGATGTGATGTAAATACCATAGATGCAACCTTGACTGCTCCTAAGGAAGATAAGGTGCCTGCAATGAATGCTAGCCAACAACAATACAGAAATATCTCTGTCTTTGCTACGCTTGGATGGATACTCTTCTTCATCGCATTTACCTTAAAAATACATTATCTTCTTGCATATAGGAAACACAAAAAAATTAATGAAAAATTAAGAATTAAGAATTAAGAATGAATGAACTGTATATCTACAAACTATAGTAATATACATTAGTTCATAATATAGCAAAATCCGACATTATTCATTTTTAATTAATTAGTTAAAGTTATGGCATTTGAAATTGAAAGAAAATTTTTGGTAAAAGATATACCCATGGATATCGAGCAATTTCCTCATAAGGAAATCATCCAATGATATTTTAATGATCCGACTACCGGCAAAAGTGTCAGAGTCAGAAAAATCTGAGATGAATATAAAGTCACCAGAAAAAAATGACATGGACTCGTTAGAGAAGAGATAGAAGTAGCGGTCAGCAAAGAGGAATTTGATCAGTTACGATTCCAAGTAGAAAATCATTTTCTCGAAAAGACTCGTTATGAAATACCCTATAATGGTATAGCTATAGAGCTCGATGTCTATAAAAATCTTCAAGGACTCAAAACCGCTGAAGTGGAATTCGGCAGCAAAAGAGATGCGAAAAAATTTATTGTTCCTGAGCGATTCAGTGAAGAAGTAACGAGAATGAGAGAAGCGACCAACGGATATATAGCCAATCACTGACTTGCTGATGAACTGATTGAATTAATGAAAAATTAATAATGAAAAATGTATGACTTGTACACTTATAGGCTATCGTAATATACGATAGTTCATAACAAAAACAAAATCCGACATTATTCATTATTCACTATTCATTATTAATTATATTTAAGTTTAGAAGTTTCTGAATATTTCCTGTAATTTTTTTCTTTCTCTTTCCCCTTCCTCTTTTTCTTTGATTTCTTTTTCCAATTTTCTGAGTTCCTCTGAAGTCAAGAATATGAATTTATTGAGTTTGTCTACGACTTGCAGTTTTTTCTTCTGATCTTCCGTAAAATCCTGTATCTCATCGAATAATAAGCTATCATTTACCATCACTTCCAATGAGGATGTCTCTTCGTTGAAGGTAAATCTCAATTCGTTGACGGTCTCTTCTTCTGTTTCCTTGTCTTGTTCGATCTTGGTGATAAAGATTGTAGGATCATCGGTCTCATCAAGCAGGAATTTATAGGAGATGAATATTTTGTCATTATCTGCTCAGAGGATATCGAATGTCTCTTCACCGCCTACTCATAACGTATCTTTGAGTTCATAGATCTTCTTTGTTGTGAAAAACAGTTCACCGAATTTCTTCTGTACGTCAGTCTGGAGTTTAGTATCTAATAAATCTTCTACCTGACTTTGTTCCAGTGATGATTGTTGTTGGATATTCTGTGCTTCTTCTTCAGCAAAATCTTCAATAACATGTTTTTGTCCACGAAGGTGGGCTTCTGGAATATATATGGGTTCCTGTGTTTCAGGTATCTTATTAAATTGATATTTTTTTTCCAACATATCGCCATATGGAAGATCTTCTTCCTCGGGAGTCGCCTCAGGAATTGTAGAGAATATATCTTCTCACGCAAAAATATCATCAGTATATCACTGGTGTCCTTGTTGTTGCGGATTGGTTCATTGGATAGGATCGGTCATACTCATTAGCTTAAAGATTAAAGCTTGAAGCTTAAAGCTTTTTGCTTTTGGCTTATAGTAATTATATCCAGATTCTGTAATTTTGCAAATTTCCGAAGGGGAAATTTATAAGTCCTTTATCTACGTAAAGAACAAACGCTCCGTAAAGGACAAACAAATTTTAGATAGTTTTAAAGCGGTAGAAATCCATAATTCACTCTTAGACGTCATTCCGGCAGTAAGTTTTGCAGCCGAAATCCATACTAAAATGCTCTTTAGTTTCTATGGTTATGGATTCCCGCTTTCGCGAGAATGACGCTGAAACGAGAGAGATGGATTCCGGATTATATCTTTTTTTAAGAGAAAATGCTTGTATTTTAGTAGCCATTCTATAATATGTATTCTGTCAATTCTTTATTTTGTTTTTTTGGGTACATGTCAGAAGACAACACTATTATCAGCCAGACAAAACTCTTTGTCGGTGGGCTAAATTGGAAATTGAGATGAAAAGATCTCAGAGAAGAATTCTCAAAGTTCGGAGAAGTCGCTTTCGCTAGAGTGAAGCTCGATCAAGAGACAAACAAGAGCAGAGGGTTCGGTTTCGTAGAATTCGTTAATCCAGAAGATGCTGCTAAAGCGCAGAAAGCAATGGATGGACAGGAAATCATGTGAAGAGCGGTAAAAGTCGATTTCGCTAAAGAGAATCCTGATAGGATACAGGCGAGAGAAGATGCCATTGCAGGAAAAGCCAAAGAAGAAGATCCAAACGAGATACCGGAATTCTAATCACTATATGATTTCTATAAAAGACACGCGACAACCTTTGGTGAGCGTGTTTTTTTTATTTTCGCTTGAAAACACGGTGAATACTAATAGTCTGAAATAGACTGCAGGGCCCGTACGTAAGGGGAGGAATATTACTTCCTATCTATCTCATGGGAGCCACAAAGTTGAGTCTCGTATTCAACGGAGCTACCCACTTCTAAGTCTTTAGGAGAACTACTCGCCTTCTACGACCATGTGGTCACTTAAAACGCTTAATCGCTCAAACGACAAAACGAAAAAACGATGTGTTTTAGCTTATTAATGTATTAAACATGCAATTTGAAGAACTAAATATGTGGCAAGATTCTCAGGAAGTATATTTCAAATTAGCACAAATTTTTAACAAAGAAATATTTAAAGATTATTTTTTTAGAGATCAAATATTAAGAGCTGCTTTAAGTATTTCCAATAATATAGCTGAATGATTTGAAAGAGAAACAAATAACGAATTAAGAAGGTTTCTTTATATAGCTAAATGAAGCTGTGGGGAAGTTAGAAGTATGCTTAATTTGGCTTATAAAAACGATTATATAGACAAAAAGCTATTTGAAGAATTAGCAGATAAAGCGAAACACATAAGCATTATGATATATAAGTACATTGAAAAACTAAAATAATTAAGAAACGTCGTTTAATCGTTTAATCGTTTCAACGTTTAGTCGTTTAGTCGAATTTCATGAAAAAAATAAATGAGTCATTCATATGCATCAACTGTTGAAAAGAGGTTTCCCAGGCTGCCAGAACCTGTAGGAATCATTGTCCGTATTGTTTTGTTTCCTTGCATGTAGACGAGAAAATACCGTGAGACAGGAAAACTACCTGCGGCGGAAAGATGTATCCCACCGCGTATGAAATCAGGAACTGACAATTGAAGATATGTTTCCAATGCAAGGAATGCGGAAAAATTCATCGGAATAAAAGAGCAGATGACGACCACGTTGAAAAGTTAGATGAGTATATCAAACAATATAAGGAAATACTCTATTAACTAAATAATTTTGAATGCTAAATGCTAAATGTTGAATGATGGTTTTTGTCTTATTATGAACTATAGCTACACCATGTGATGGTAATAATAGTCCATGATAATACATATCCTACATTCAAAATTCAACATTCAAAATTTAAAATTATATTTAATTAGGCGGCTTGTGCCGTTGGTGCTTTCTTCGACAATATTTCTTCAAAATATCCTGCTATGGTAGGATTTTCTTTTTTTACGGCGATTATGATCTGATCGATATTATCTCATTTCTTATTCTTTTTTCCTCGCTCCAGGATACTTTCTTCACTGGCTTTTCAACCTAGCACTTTTTCATAATCCTTGATATATTCTTTCTTGAACGTATCATCCATGGTTTTCCAGGAAAGGTTTTCCTGATCTGCTTGGTCTTTTGCTTCGGTTTCTTCTTTGTTCTTTTTCTTTATTTCGTCGATGGAGTTCTGTTTATTATTTCAGGATGCCGGAGGATTATCGGATGGCGTTGATGGCGGAGTGGAATCTGGTTTTTTGTCAGATGATTGGTCTGGTTTTTCTTCTGATTTCTTTTCCTTCGTTCCTCAGGATACATCTTCGTTTTTTGGAATTTCTGCTTTAGGTGTTTCGCTTTCTGCGGGAGTTGAAGATCATCATGTCGCACCAAGGAATCCGAAACTTTTTTCTTGGATCTGATTGACCCAAGTATCTCATCCTGTTTCATGCGTATCATAGGTTTGGAAATCGAATCCTTTCTTTTTGCTGAATATCCTCGTAGCGTTCCGCATTCATTTGAACATCTTGCCTGGCGTATATAAGAGCTTTTTGAATGGCTGTCGGATTCACTGATTAAGTGCGCTTGCCATACCGGCACCTGCTATCATTACTGGTCTTCGTGTCACTGCAGAAGCTAAATTCATTGAACCTTTAAGAAATCTCTGATACCATTTCCCTTGTACTTTGGAAAAATTGAGAAAATTATGAACTAAAGCATTTCCTGTTTGTTTGGTGACTTCTGCAATATTTTTGAGCCCGCTTATTCATTGTCTAGGAATATTTGCTCAAGCATTTAAAATCTCTCCTCATCGTCTGACAGGGGTTGCTATCGTATTTCCTACTCTCAATCACGCAGTACTGACTCATTGTTTAATTTTTCCCATGGTTCATGGCTATAAATAAACACCTATATTATACTTGTTTTAAAAAAATTGTCAAATATTGCTTTATGGTTGAATTGAGCGACTAAAAAGCTAATTTTACCCCAACAACCAGTTTTTAGTTGTTAGTTATAAAGCAATGGATTTAGCTTCATTCAAGACTACGTTTGACGGCATTCTGCAGACCTACATCCAAGCCAAGATAGAGCAAGCGCAAGCGCTTATCAGCGATAAAAAAATCAATAAATTCATCGACTATATCAACACGTTTATTTTTTCCGGCGGGAAGAGAATCAGGCCGTTCGGACTACGAATTGTCTATAAATGATTTGGCGGTGAGAATGAAAAGGCGATTCTGAATTTCGGGATCATCTTTGAACTCCTCCACTCCATGGCGCTCATTCATGACGATATCATCGATCAAGCAGAGAAAAGACATAACGCGCCCACGGTACATTCGTTCATCCAATCAACCTTAAGTGGCGTTAATGCAAAGCATATCGCGGAAGGACAAGCTATCCTGCTTGGTGATCTATTGCTTTCTCGAGTTTATGAGCTTCGATACCAACAACATGATTTCCAAGAAAATCTGCTCCGGGAAGCGAGAAAAAATGTTCACAGCATGATTGAAGAAGTGATTCTCTGACAAATGATTGACGTTGATATGATGATTTCCGAACCTGCTTCCTTGACCTTGATCGATAAAAAAAATATGTATAAAACCGCTTCCTATACATTCATCAGACCTATGCTCACCTGAGCCATTTTAGCTGATGCCCCAGAAGAACAAAAACAGCTTATCATAGAGCTTGGAAAATATATGGGACTCGCATTCCAGATGAGAGATGATTACCTCGATATCATAGGCGGCGACAAAACCAAGTCCACATTCAGCGATATCCAGGAAGGACAGCAGACATATTTCACCAATTATATTGTTGAAAAGTGAACCACAGACCAGCAAAAACTTTTGAAATCCTGCATGAGCAAATCGCTCAATGATAAACAGATCAAAGCTTTGCAAGTTATGTTCCACGATAGTGGAGCGATAGATTTCTGAAAAAAAATGATTCTCGAATGCAGCCAAAAAGCCAGAGACATTTTGGCAGAAACCCAGCTCAACGAAGAAGCTAAAAACGGCATCCTCGCGTTGATCAAGAAGATGGAGAAGCTCGAGCACTAAAATCCTCACTCGATATTTTGTGATAAAGTAACTTTCCTCACCCCCTTTATCCCCCTCTCCTTCAGAGAAGGGGATGATTACTACTCCCTCTCTGAAGGAGAGGGTTGGGGTGAGGACATATTTCATTGATTTTCTCAATGATTTCCTTAGTACATACGTAGCAAAACAAAAACATAATATACCCTAACATCAAGCCTTATCATCAGGCTATTTTTTGCTAGGTCCAGTCGATTTTTCCGTCAAATAAAAATAAAAATAATAATAAAAACTAAAAAAGAAAGGTCATTAAAATGAAAAAAAACTTTACTAAATTTTTGTTCATCGCAGTAGCGGTGATCGGCATGTTTTTTGCCAAATCAAGTCAGGGACAAACAGCTTATGTAAGCTTGGATACACTTAGCAATGGAGATACTATCCATTATTGTACTTCACAGTATACCCAGGTAGTCCTTTACAAACCAACGGCAGCATTAACAAATCCTCAATGGGATATTCAACAGCCTTCATATCATAATGTTTTTGCTGATTCTGTTATCTTAAACACCACAAACGCTGGGACAATCTGGTTTTCGTCTGATCAAACATCAACGATAGAATTAAATTTTTTTCTTGTAGGAGTACCAAATTCTCCAGGATTAGCTGATATCAATGCCTGTGGAGATATCTACAGTTACCCGCTTGATGCATTGAATCATAATACCGGGTCTTTTTATACCTGGTCAACGGGAGCAACAACACAAAACATTACTGCTACAAGTCCCGGGACGTACTGGGTACATATTGATGATGGGTGCGGTACGATATCAGATACTGCTATCATTACTGCAGATCATACCAATGACGCTAATCTTGGTCCTGATCAAACGATTTGTCTGTATGATACTATCACGTTGACCAGCGGTAATACCAACATCACTACCTATGCATGGTCAACCAGTAGTTCTGCTTCGACTATTACTGTTTCGCAAGCAGGGAGCTATAGTATCACAACAACTGACAATTCTGGTTGTGTAAGTACTGATACAATGAATCTCATTATTATCGTTCCCTATGATCAGCAGCAAATCTGCATGGTAGAATATGACACTCTTGCGTCCGAGAATCGTATCAATTGGGATCAGCATCTTGGCGAAAGAATTGACAGTATTAATATCGAAAAACAGATATCACTTACTGAATGGGAAAGTATCGGAGTTGTACCCAATACAATAACTAATTTTTTGGATACCAATAGTACTCCGCAAACCAATAGCGATTCTTACCGGATTCTTGTAATAGATAGTTGTGGCAACAAATCATCAGCTTCTGATGCTCATAAGACCATTACGCTTTTGACGAGCTACACTCCAGGAACTGGGGTTATGGGATTTAATTGGTCTCACTATCTAGTCAATGGCATACTCGTTGCACCGACCTATACTATCTATGGTATAGATACCAGTGGAAGTACTCATGTGGTTGGCACGGTTCCGGGAAGCCAGAATTATTATAACTGGACCACCCCCGATTTGAGCTATATCAAATTCTTTGTCGGATTTACGCTTAGTTGCGGAGCCAAAACAGATTATCTGGTACGCTCAAACTATACAGGCAACCCTGCAGGAATTGACGAATATTCTTTGACTGACCAAATTCATGTATATCCGACACTGACCAACGGTCCGATAACTATCATGACCGATCTCTTTATCAAGGATATCAAACTTTATAATACTTTGGGACAAGTACTCTTGGTCACCAAGGAGAAAAAAATTGATATTCCTTACCATGGACTTTACTTTTTACACATCAACACCGATAAAGGTGTGATGGTAACTAAAATTATGATCCAATAAAATTATTTCATGTAATATAAATCCCGAAGTTTTTCTTCGGGATTTTTTTTATTTATATATTTTATTTTTTCTGATTACTAAAAACAAACGGTAGTATAAAAACTAATAGATCATCAAGCATATATTAAAAATGAGCCATCAATAGGTATTGCTGTATTGGTTGAATCACAGAAACAATACATATCAGGGCGAGGGGGATGATTAGCAGCACGAACATAGAACATTGTTCATTCAGGATAACCAGTAGTTCAACATGGATCTCAAGCTTGTCGTCTTATTGCTTTAATACCACCTTGTACAGTAAGCATAGCATCTGGGTTAGTTATTCCGATACCGACTCATCATGTTAATACCGTCATTATATTACTATAACCAATAGAACCACCTCAGTTTCATATTTCAAATAAAGAATTAGATAATCATACATTATGACTTCATATCGCCAATGAATTATCTCAATTAGCGGTTGTATAAGATCCCATTACAGTAGACATAGCTCAACTAGCAAGGGATCTATTTCCCATTGCTGTGGAATAATCTCAGTTAGCTTGTGTCTGATGTCCTATTGCTGTAGAAGCATATCAACTAGCTATTGTACTATATCCCATCGCTGCAGAATAGGTTCAGTTAGCAGCATTGACACTATTTCACGCTATAAATGTCCCTACAACCTGCAAGTTTGCTGTTGGACCAGTCGTTCCGATTCCTACATTGCCATTTACATATAAATCTCCCGCACCTGAACCAGTTAAAATATTATATCATATACCGACATTTCATCACATTGATACCGTCATTATATTATTTCTATTAGAACTATTAAGTCAATTTCATATTTCAAATACAGAATCAGATAATCATATATTATATTTTCATATCGCTAGTGAATAATTTCAATTAGCATGTGTTCCTTGTCCCATGGCAGTTGAATAATCTCAACTAGCTATGGTATTAGCTCCCATAGCAGTAGAAGTATTTCAATTAGCTGTTGTAGTAGCTCCCATAGCAGTTGAATAATCTCAATTAGCTGTTGTACTAGCTCCCATAGCAGTTGAATAATCTCAATTAGCATAAGTTAAATTTCCCATCGCTGTAGAAGTATTTCAATTAGCTGTTGTACTATGTCCCATAGCAGTCGATCGACTTCAAATAGCTCGTGTTAAATTTCCCATCGCTGTAGAGACCACTCAAATAGCATGTGTTCCATATCCCATTGCAGTTGAAATCGTTCAGGTAGCATAAGTTCAATTTCCCATCGCAGTAGAGTAATTTCCACTAGCAGTTGTTCATTGTCCCATCGCTATAGAATTGGTTCAAATAGCACTATTACTAGTACTTCATGCTATAAATGTTCCTGAAACTTGTAAGTTTGCTGATGGACTAGCTATTCCGATACCGACTTTACCAGAATTATAGTAAGCGATTCAAGCTCCTCATGTAGACCATATGGATTCACCACCTGCAGTACCTCCTGTAGGCCATGTAGTTCTACACTTTGTAAGAGATGTATCATCAGAAAGACATATAGTAGAACCGGTTACTGTACCAGAAAAGTATGCGTCTCCATTTGCTCCATTGAAAAAGATTCCTGTATCGGAACCAACATCGCCGTCTATAGTCATAAGAACATCTCTTATAACCATTGCAGCATTTTTTTGTGCAGGCACAACCTCAAATGCCTTTGCCATAAAGAGTATGCAAGACATTCAGAGGAAAAACAGCGTAGCTCATTTGATGAAGCTCATACCGCCTTTCTTTGACTGTAAGTTTTTGCTTGTGAAGCTCATTTTATTGAATGTAGAATGTAAAATGCAGAATTCAGAATGTATAAATTGAACTACTATAATTGTATTCCATATAGCTAGAAAAACAAAAAATCTAGCTTTTGAGGGCTAGATTATCTTGCTATTTTATGTTTTTATTATGTAATATTAATTTACCCGTAACTCTCCTGGACTACCTCATTGTCCGACCTTCCAAACTCCTCCTGTTAATCATTCAATTACTAAATTATCACCAGAAACAATGATTCTTCGTGGAGTTGTTCATCAGGTAAGATAGAATCCTGAGTTGCTTTGTACTGCACCACTAACATCTAACGCATATTCTGGTGAAGTTATTCATCCGATACCGACATTTAATCAAACATTGTAAATATTTGTACTATTGGTGATCCAGGAAGCTCAATCCCAAAATGGCGTTGCTCACAATCATATTCATGCTTGTAAAAATCCTGTAGCTCCTGTATCTCCTGTCGCTCATGTTGCTCCTGTATCTCCTGTCGCTCATGTTGTTCACATTGCTCATGTCGCTCACGTTACTCATATTGGTCATATCGCTCACGTTACTCATATTGGTCATATAGCTCATGTTGGTCCACTCAGTGCAAATCCACTAATGAAGTTGTATACTGCACCACTTGTAGATGCTATTAATTTTCCACTTGCATTAGTTCCAAGCACAGCAAAGTTTAGTAAACTGTCCATCGTTACATCGCCTTTGAACCATGCGGTTCCGCTAGCACCGTTTAAAAAAACTCCTGTAGCAGAAGTAGAATTTCCGTCTAGAGTAAGAATAAGATTTCCTACAAGTATCGTCGCATTCTTTTGTGCAGTTTTAATTTCAAACGCTTTTACCATAAAGAGTATGCAGGACATTCAGAGGAAAAACAGCGTAGCTCATTTGATGAAGCTCATGCCTTTTCTTGATTGTAAGTTTTTGCTTGTAAAGCTCATTTTTTATGGTGATGAAGGTATAAAGTACAAAGATTAACATACTTTAATTGTATTCTAGATTTTGAAAAAAACAAAAAACCTGACCCTTTCTAGCCAGATTTACTTGCCAATTTATATTTTTGTGATATAATATTAAATAAATATATCTCTCGGTTTTGCGCCGTCTTGTGGGCCGATGATTCCTTTCTCTTCCAGGATATCCATAATCCTAGCGGCGCGAGCAAATCCTACTCCGAGTTTTCTTTGTAATAAGGTTGCTGAAGCTTTTCTCGTCTGCGAGATGACTTGGATCGCTCTTTCTACGAGCTCATCATCATTATCGCCATTATTGCTGAAGAGCTGTTGTCCTGCTTCAAGTTTGTTTTCAAGCAAACTGACTATTTCCTGGTTGTAGATATCCTCTTCCGTGAGTCCTCCCATGTATTTCGTTTTCAAGGTCATCACGACTTTTTCTATCTCTTCCGTTGAAATGAATGGCGCCTGGATTCTTGTCGGCGATTTCGTTGAAGGATCCATATAGAGCATATCTCATTTTCCGAGCAAGGTCTCCGCTCATTTTCTTCCAAGGATTGTTCTGCTGTCGATTTCTGATACTGTTCAGAATGCTATTCTCGTCGGCATATTCGCTTTAATCAATCAGGTTATGACATCAACGGATGGTCTTTGTGTCGCGATGATCAAGTGAATTCCCACGGCACGAGCTTTCGCTGAAATGTGCGTGATGCAGTTTTCCACGTCTCTCTTGGATCTGGAAAGCATCATGGATGCAAGCTCATCTACTACAAATACAATGCGGAACATTTTTTCTCCGCCGGTTTTCTGATTGTATTCATCGATATTTTTCACTCTCGCTTCTTTGAGTGCGCCGTATCTTCTCTCCATCTCATGTTCTGTCCGCTTCAAAAGCTTCAACGCTTTTTCCGGCTCGAAGACTATCGGTGCGAGCAAGTACGGAAGTCCTGCGTACAATTCCAATTCCACCTGCTTCGGATCAACCATCAGGAATTTGAGTTCAGAAGGCGTATTTTGGTACATCAATGATAAGATGAAATCATTTATTCCCACAGACTTTCCGGAACCGGTCGCTCCTGCAACAAGCAGATGCGGCATAGATTCTAGGGTTTTGATGATTATAGATCCGTCAATCGCTTTTCATAATGAAAGATTATTGTCGGATTTTTTCATATCATTGGCAAAATCATTTGAGCTGAGGATATCGCCGAGACGCACCATAAGCGGCTTCGGATTTGGCAATTGAATACCTACACAATCCGTTCATGGGATCGGCGCGACGATACGAACGGATTTGGATTTGAGCGAAAGTGAAATATCGTTGGATAATCCTTCTATCATTGATAATCTGATTCCTTCATCCGGTTTAATCCTTATTTGTACGATGGAAGGCCCGATATCGAATCACTCAATCATGATCGGAACATTGAATTCCATGAGTTTATTCTGTAAGGCTTTCGCTTTTTCCATAAGGAACGTTTCGTCGATTGTCTCCGTTTGATCGGAATTGGTTTCAAGAACGGATACATTGAACGTAGGTTTCTCTCCAGAAAAATTAATGGTCGGCCTTATCTTTTTCTCTCTGACCTGTTCTTTCTCTTCTATCTTGCGCTGAAGTTTATCTTTTATCAATGATTTGATGAGTGAACGGGAAACCGGTCTTCAAAACTCTGGTTTCTCTTCTTCCTCTTCATCGTCTTCTTCGTATCTTGAAGATTTCTGTTTGAATGCCTTGGGTTTATTTTCGGTCTTGAGGCTGATATTCGGGAATGAAAAATTGAACGAATAAAGAATCCGTACAATAGCGAGGATTAATAAAATGATGATGAATGATTTGGTCGCGATAGCTTTGCCGCCGAACATCACCTGCAACAATGCGATGACGGGCCGAGAGATATATCATCCCAGTTTTTCGTATTTGGTCGCATCTCCATCTATGATCGGGAAATTGATGATTGCTGAAATGATGATGATGATCACCATAAACTGTCTGATGAGTAATTTCATCAGATACCCTTTGGCCAGAATTATTATTCCTACGAGGAAACACAAAGCAAAAAAGACATAGAGTCCGATTTCTCCGAATGCGATGCTTGCATAGGTCCTGAGGAACATGATTACCGGTGATCCTTCCGCGAAATAGAGCGAAAAGAAAAAGAGTGATCCCAAGACCGTTAGGCTGATTCCGAGCTTGTATTTATTTAAGACTACGTTTTTTTTTCTTCTTCTGGACATGAACTATGTAATGAAAAATGAAAAGTGAATAATGAAAAATGAAAGATTTGTTTTATTATGAACTATTGTAGATTATTATAGTCGATAGTAACATATTCCAACATTATTCATTATTCATTATTAATTATTAATTAGTTATTATGGTTTAAGTCTATTTTTTCAATACAAAATCCCTCTCGTGGTTTACTGACCCAATATCTACACTATCTATTGACATTTATACTAAAATATCTATCTTAATAGGGAACTTTATTTAGCTTATGGCAATGATGTATGGTAATGAGGCAACTCAAGATAACAAAAGGCATTACAAACCGTGTTGATGCATCCCTTGATAAATATCTTCAGGAAATAGGCAGGATAGAGCTTATCACTGCAGAAGAAGAGGTTAATCTTGCGAAAAGAATTAAGGAGGGAGACGAAAAAGCTTTGGAAAAACTTGTCAAAGCCAATTTGAGGTTTGTCGTATCTGTCGCTAAACAATATCAAAACCAGTGACTTTCACTTCCTGATCTTATAAATGAAGGGAATCTGGGCCTCATAAGGTCAGCCATCAGATTTGACGAAACCAGAGGATTCAAATTCATCTCCTACGGCGTGTGGCGAATCAGACAAGCAATCCTGCAGGCAATTGCTGAAAAAAGCAGAACCATAAAACTTCCTCTCAATAAAATATGGGAAATCAATAAATTAAATAAAATATCAGAAAGATTGGAACAAGAATATGAAAGACTAGCGACCTCTGATGAGATTGCTGATATTTTGGAAAAATCAGTAGATGACGTAAAAGAGATGGAAGCGCATATCCAAAGGACGACTTCTTTAGATAGCCCGTTAAGGCAAGAAAATTCTGATGATGGAAAGGTTATAGACACTATAAGAAGCACAGAATTCAAAGATCCTGATGATGCACTAATGTTGGAGTGACTCAAAAAAGAGATAGCGAGCAGTCTTTCTAAACTTACTCCAAGAGAAGAGGACATCATAAAAATGTATTACTGACTTGGTTATGAAATAAATTACACCCTGGAAGAAATAGCGGTTAAATTTGAACTTACCAGAGAAAGAGTCAGACAGATCAAGGAAAAAGGACTCAGAAGACTAAAACATCCTACAAGATCCAGAAATCTCAAACCATATCTCGGACAATAAATTTTTTATTGAAAGCCAAAGGGTTTTGTATACTATTAAGCCCGTCTTTTTTGAATTTTGAATATAAAGTATGGATCTCAAAGAGATAAGCAAAAAACGACAGAAAAAACGGAAAGAAACAGATCTCTACAAAGTCAGAGAAGATATTTCTAAACCAAAATTTTATATTCTGGCTATGTTCCCCTATCCGTCCGGTGCATGATTACATGTAGGACATCCGAAGGGATATATTGCTACCGACACGTTGGCGAGAAAAAAAATGCTTGAAGGATATAATGTACTTCATCCGATGGGATTCGATACCTTCTGATTATGAACGGAAAATTATGCGATAGAGCATAAGATGAAACCACAGGATGTAGCGAAAAAAAATATTGCAACATATATGAAGCAACTTGAAATGTTTGGTACTACCTATGATCGAAGTAGAGCCGTCAATACGGCAGATCCGAAATATTTCAAGCGGACGCAACGAATATTCTTACAGATGTACAATCATTATTATGATGAAAAGTTGAAAAAAGCGATGCCGATCACTGATCCAAGTAAACAAGAACGTTTAGCATATGTAGATTACAAGCCGATAAACCGATGTCCATCATGTATGACCGGATTAGCGAATGAAGATCTCGATGACGGAAAATGCGAAAGATGCGGAAGTGTCGTTGAACAGAGACCGATGAAGCAACGAGTATTGAGGATTACGAAATATGCCGAAAGATTGTTGGAATGATTGGATGTCTTGAAACGGGAAGAGTCCATGAAAGATTTGGAAAGGAACTGGATCGGGAAATCAGAATGAACAGATTTCGATATGCAGGTCGATGGAACGGATGAAAAATTCAGCGTGTATACGACAAGGATAGATACGGTTTTCTGAATGTCATTCGTTGCTATCGCACCAGAGCACCCATTAGTGGATAAGATAACCACGAAAGAATATAAAAAAGAAGTTGAAAAATACAAAGACGCAGCGAAGCACAAAACCCAGTTGGAAAGGACAGAATTACAGAAAGAGAAGACAGGAGTCTTCTGTGGAGCCTACGCGATCAATCCGTTCAATGGCGAAAAAGTGAAAATATTCGTCGCCGATTATGTCTTGGCAAATTACGGAACTGGAGTCGTGATGGCCGTGCCCGCGCATGATGAAAGGGATTTCGAATTCTATAAAAATTACAATAAGAACTGAATAGATATTATATGTGTAAATCAGAGTGAATATGGTGTTGAACCTAGAAATTGAGTTTCTTTTAATATTGAATACGAATCATTTAAAAAATATTGTAATCAATTAGATAAGTTACCACCTTTCTTATCTGCCAATTGAGATAATCAAAAATTAGTAAATTCATGAAAGTTTGATTGACTAACCTTATCAGAAGCAAGAGAAGAAATGAACAAGCGATTAAAAAAAGAATGAATCTGAGGTAGTAAAGTGAATTATAAGATGCAGGATCGGGTATTCAGCAGACAGAGATATCGAGGCGAACCATTTCCGATTGTACGGACCGAAGATGGAGAAATTGTCGCACTTGAGGAAAAAGATTTACCGGTGGAATTACCTGATGTAGATAATTATCAACCGACGGGAACAGAAGAATGACCGCTCGCAAACATCACCGATTGGGTCAATGTTACGTTGCCCGATGGTAGGAAAGCAAAACGTGAAACGAATACGATGCCAGGACGGGCAGGCAGTTCGCGATACCGGCTCAGATATATGGATGTGAATAATGAGAAGGCATTAGTAGGAAAAGATAAGGAAAAATACCGAGGGAATGTCGACGTCTATGTCGGAGGTGCGGAGCACGTTACCAGACATATGATCTACGCGAGATTCTGGCAGAAATTTTTGTACGATATCGGTGTGGTTACAAAACAGGAACCGTTCGAAGAATATCATTATGTAGGGCTCATCATGGGAGAAGACGGCAGGAAAATGTCCAAAAGACGAAAAAATGTTGTCAGTCCAGATGATATTATTAACGAGTTCTGAACTGATGCCTTGAGGACCTATGAGATGTTCATGGGACCGTTCGATCAGCCGATTGCATGGAGTACGAACGGACTGAAATGAATCAAAAAATTCTTAGATAAAGTTGTTGCGTTGAAAGACAAAATAGGGAGCAAGGAGCAAGGAGCAGGGAGCAAAGAACCTGAAACCTGAAACATGGAACCTGCAACCCATATAATAGTAAACCAGACAATAAAAAAAGTTTGAGAAGATATCGATGTATTCAGATTCAATACCGGGGTTTCACAGCTCATGATCCTCGTCAATCACCTGACCGAATGTAAAACCATCAATAAGAAAACATTCGAAGATTTGGTTGTCTTGATATCGCCTTTCGCTCCGCATTTAGCTGAGGAATTACGGGAGTGATTAGGTAATGAATACTCCATATTCACGAAAGCGAAATGGCCGAGTTATGATAAAAAATATCTCGTAGCTGATACCGTAACCATCGCTGTACAAGTGAACGGCAAGGTGAGAGGAACGATTTCTATCGATAAGAACGCTGAAGAAAGTGAGGTCATGAAGCTCGCGAAATCAGATGAAAAAATAAAAACACGGATTACGGGCGAACCGAAAAAAGTGATCTACGTCAAAGGAAAAATTTTAAATGTTGTAATATAGTATGATACGTAAGTGAAAATGAACCGTTGTCATCACGTGATGATCGAGCGGAATCGGTGCTGGATTCGCCAGAGAGTTTGCAGAGCAAGGATATGCTTTATTGCTCGTCGCCAAGGATAAGAATCAGATGGCTACGTTTGTGAAATATCTGAAAGTGTTGTTTCCGGTGAATATTTCTACCATGATTTTGGATCTGTCTAAAAAGAACGAACTAAAACACCTCGAAGCCGAGATAGCAAAAATCAGCGATTTGGAGGTTCTGATCAATTGCGCCGGATATGGCATCAACAGCGATTTTCTTGTAGAAAATATCGAAAAATGGGAAGATATGGTGACTGTTCACGATGTAGTATCCATGAGACTCACCTATCAAGCGCTCAAAATCATGAAAAAAAGAAAACATGGAAGTATCATCCATGTCTCTTCATTAGCGTCATTGCTTGCAATCGGAAATAATCCCGTCTACGCAGCCAGTAAGATATTTTTGAATAGTTTCTCACAAAACCTCTATCGGATATACAAGAAATACGGAATCTATGTGCAGTCGCTTTGTCCAGGCTTCACCGCTACGAATTTTGCTAAGAGATGAGGATATACGTTCAAAGGAAAACATATGAAAGTAGAAGAGGTGGTGAATGCAAGTTTATCGTGTATGAGAAGGAAAAAATTGCTTTGCATTCCATGACGAAGGAATCAGTTAATTATTCTGACCTACCATTTGCTTCCGAAAACACGGTCACATAAAATCTTTAAACGATTGATTCATTAGTGGAAGGTTGGCAGAGTGGTCTAATGCGCACCGTTGGAAACGGTGTGTGCCGCAAGGTACCGGGGGTTCGAATCCCCCATCTTCCGAAGGATTTTCACAGCAAATGCTGTGAATTTTTTTTACATAAAAAAAAAGCCGTCTAAAAACAGACGGCTTCATTAATAATAATACTATTCTACTCATCGAGTTTTTCGATAGCGAATTGGCGTGCCATATACGCTTCCGGACTCTTTTGTGTAAAAATATCCAAGGCAAACATATAGGCATCCTTGAGATTCAGGAATGTCGCATTGGGAACAAGTGAAGGCATTCTCAGTGAGCTCCATATATCTTCCGGATGAGTCTCTGCTGAATTACAATACGACAACACCGGCCATGCTGTTCTGGCGGAAAGTGTTGGTCCGAGGCCGTTGATCATGCCGACTATGGCAATGATCACTGCGCCTTCCGGATACTTTGCATGCAATTCATTGAGTTTTTTGGCAGCTTTCAAAGGCATTTTGTGTCCTGAAATCACCACATCTTCAATGATTATGCTTGCAGGAATAGCTTTGAGGAATTCTTCATCTGCGAAACATTCAAGCTTATCATCAGGAGATCCTCTCCATAAGATGATCGGCTGTTTCGGGATGTAAAATTGGTTAACAAGCTGTGCTACGCGCATATAATTTTCCTGCACCTGAGCTAATGGATGACCATCACGGAAAGTCTGTTTTGATAATTCTTTCCAGTCGGCTGTCCTTAGTCTCCAGGAGTCATTGTCGATGACGTCAGCAACAACCAAGTTTCCAGCGGTATCGATTCCGAATTCGATTTTAAAATCGATTAAGCGGTAGCCCAATGTATTCCATGCTCCTTCCAACACCAGGAAAGTTTTGCGGGTGATTTCTTCGATTTTTACGAGCATATCAGGATTGGTAATAGTACTGCCGTCCATTGTTGTCAATGGAGTGATTTCCCAGGTCGGTTTCTTTGGATGTCGTAAAGTCCACTTTGAAATATCTTTCGGATTTTCGATCCAGGGATCATCAATGATTTTAATTGCCTCTTCAACAAGGTCTTCGATGGAAAGTTCCATGAGTTTTGTAATTTCCGGAAGCTTTTTTCCCACCAGTTTCTCGTTGATCTCTTTTAAAGATTTTTTAACATTCAGATATTTAATCAATTCTTCCTTATCCTTGGGAAGATAATCACGGAGATCCATGTCTCCTAATTTTCCTCCTTTGGTTTTCAGAAAGAGTTCAAATACCAGCTTATGGAAGCGATCTGGATTTCCTGGTTTGGCTAAATGAGGCATTCTTTCAAGGTATGATCCCGTAGCAAATCGACGGATAATTACTTCTAAGGGTATCATAGTACAATTTTTTGCCAAAATTTCTGTATCAGACAACTGTTCGATATACGCCGTACGGATACCTGCCTGTTCCAGCAATTCGAATATTCTGCTGGTTGTCTGAGTTGCACAAATGGCTTTTTTCTCCAGAGAACGGGTTTTTGAGGCATCATTGTCTGCCGTAGTTTCATTAGTGCTTTCCATGATAACTAGATCATGGCGCTGGGCAACTGCCCAGATCTTTTTTGTTTTCCCTGATGTTAAGGGATTTTTGCCAAATTTCTTGAATTTTTTCTGCATAAGTTTTCTTTTTTTTTAATGATTATTAACGACTTTTTTTAATTTCACCAAGTATAGAAAAATGGCGGCTCTCGGCCTTTCGAATTTTTTATTTTCATATGTATATTGGTTTTAGTGATTTTTTTGTTTACAATGTTTGGATAATCTATCTATATACCATCAAATGTCAAGTCATCTAATTTTTACATAAAGAAAAACGTATCCTGAAAGGCAGAACACGTTTATCAATGATTTCTCAGATCTAGTTTGATACCAAGATGAAGTGAGATCTTTTGGGTTTCGAAATTAAATTCCGGTCCGCAGATAAAGGTAAATCCATGATAGAAATCTTTGGAAGATCCAACTGAAATATGATCGTACCCATGTTTATTCACTTCCACTTCAGCACAGATACCTGCTTGCTGGAGATGATATTCTTGGCGATAATAGTATTTCAACCAGGTATTTCCGATAGGTTTTACCTTAAAATACGTATCAATCAGCCAAGAAGGCGTAATTAATCCAAAGAACATAAAGGAACCCTTGCGATACTTGATCGTATGATCGCCTCTTGCGCTTTGAGGAAGGTGAAGATAACTTATATACATTTCTCCATTCAGATACCTGTATACTTCTTCCAACGGATATTGTTGAGCATATGGATCCGCTTCCACGATCAATGCAAATCCCATACGAAGCTTGTTCCAATATCAGAACGTATTCGCTGCTTTTTTATCAAATGGAGCAGCCATAAGATCAAAATCTATACCATAGATCCTGGCACCGATCATAGAATTACGCTTGTACAATGAATGAAAATTGTATACCGTTTTTTCCAGATTTGTACGATCGTAGCACTTCCGCCAGTAGATTGTTTGATCAATTGTGGACTGATCCAAGAAACTTGGATTATTGAAATTCTGATCCATAGAGACAACCGAACCTTCTACGAGCGTAGAAGACCGTACCAATATTTGCGCATTACTTTGTAATGCAGCAAACATCACAAGTAATATCACAAATTTTTTCATAATAAAATAAATTTAAGGTTTTTGTTAGAACCTATTTTATATTTATTTACTATAAAATGTCAATACTGTATTATATTTCACTATTTCCTATTCATAGCAGTAACCGTGAGCTGTAAGACCGTAGCAATAGAAACTCGGAGCAGGTATGGAATCTGCATATATGCGAGCCGAGGATGATATGAAGAGATAGCAATGGTCGCCCGAATAAGCGTTCCGAGAATCAATAAGATATCTATAGCCGCGAGAAAATTGTTTTGAAGACGAAATTGAATGGGAGAAAAAATAATATTAAATATCAGATTAAGGATGAATGGAAGCATTACCATGAACGAAATCTCTTTTCCCCATCACATCAAGAATACCTTCCCGAAGGAGATAATGATCAAAATATAAAGAACTGTCCATACCGGCCCGAAAAGCCATGCAGGCGGTGCCCGTCTTGGTTTCTTTAATTTTGCATACCGATTTTTGGTGGTTGTCTTTTTCATGATTTTTGAAAAAAAAATAAAAGTTATTTTTTTCTATTATGACGTCGATTAAAAAAGAAACAGAGACCGACTGCTATAGCAGGAAGTGCGATAATCAGCGGCCGAGTAAGCATATAGTAAGGGGTTGGTATTCCAGGCGTCCCTGTGGTCGTAATGAATTTGGCTATGCACCGGAATGTATACCGCAATCCGAATCCTCAGAAACCGATAGCGCCAATCAGCGGACATTTTTTTCGGCTAAGAATGAGGACGATGAGCAGAATCCATGTCGGAATCAGATGCATGAACAATCCTACTACGGTCTGCCGGAACGTATATCCGTTTCCGAAGATATCCGCAGCAAACATGCTGATGAAGAGGATGAAAACAATGCTTGCGATTCTCGGAAACCGGAAGAGAAACCCTTTGGAAATTTTTTTCATTATTTAGATAATCTGATAAAACTGAATGCGAGCATGCCTGCAATAATTACCGTGAAAAGCTGGAATATGCCCATAGCTTTGAGGAAAATCGTCGGTAATACTCACAAGCGAACAAGAATGTATGCGACAGCAAAAAGGAAAAATGTCTTGAGGATTCATCATGCGAGAATTCATAATCGTTGAGTTTGGATATGTTGAATAACATAAACCAAAATGAAATTTCCCAGCCAAATCGCTGGCATCAGGTATACGAGGAATATGGTGAACGGTCAGAATATCAATCAATTCAATGAAGCGGCAATGCTTGGCAGCATCACCATCGGAATGATTGCAGAGTAATTTTTGTACTTAAGTGCGACAAAAATAAGAAGAAGATTAACAAGTGTTCCCACGAGCAATTGCGGTCATCCAAGAAGGAACGGAATGAAAAATAGAGGAATCAGATAAAAGAATATTTTAGTAGTTGAAGTGATGCGGAGTCATAAGCCTGCTCGCCGTGGCGAGATTTTTTGTTGTACAACAACTTCTTCCATAGAAAATGTAAGGGTATAAAGGGATTTGAGTATATTGAAGAACACGAAAGTTTCAACGAAAAATGCATAGTTGAAATCATTTGCTGCTTGTATATATTTACTCTAATCTTTTATCCTTTATCATTTCTTGCATGAAATCACATCTCAAAACCCCTGTTGCGGTAGGTTTGGCTCTTGGTATCTATTTCGGCATTGGATTGTTTGTGTTCGCGATTACTGCTTCATTATGGGGATACTGTAGAATTTTCGTCAGTTTTATGAGTACGTTTTATATCGGTTACGCACCGACATTACTCGGAGCGTTCATCGGACTTTTGCGAGGATTCGTCGACGCGTTCATCGGATGATTCATCGTTACGCGATTGGTGGGATATTTTCAAAAAAGGATGAAGTAAAAATATTTTTTCTGGCACTATATCACGAAAATACCGATTTTCTACGTCGGTATTTTTTTGAAAAAAGAATTGTACTATTAATTTGTTTCTATTAATGCATCTACTCCTCATCCGATAATGTAATCGATTACTGATCTCTCAGCGACTAATCATAAGTCATCAGCACGTTTCAACATTACCCGGACATATCCTCTTGTCTCCGGATTGAAAATCAACGGAGCGTCTATATATTGCATGACTCATTTGTCTTTGAGCGCTTGCAGATGGTTTTTGTAAAATATTTTCCATTGAGTGTTATCTATATTATACGATCCGTCAAAAAGCATCCTGGATAATACTGTTCCGAATTCCGTTCTCGGCACCGGATCATTGGGGTCAAACACCGTCTTCGGAGTGACGCCATCAGGCTCCATTCACATGAGTTCCAATTGGCACGCAGTCTTCATATAAAATTTCATTTCTTCACTTTCATTGGCGATATCGGTATATGCATCGCATCACGGTTTCTGATAATCCGGTATCAGTCACATTTTTCTGATAGCGAATTCAGATATCATTTTTGCAAGATGCTTCCTCAACAAAGGACCCATGACGTCAGCCTGGGTGATAGGGATTTTTGTCGTAACGGCGAGATTGCATGCATAGAGATATCCTTGTTCCAATTCTGAAGAATAGGTGCTTCCCTCCAATGAACAATCAGTTGCGCTGGTATGCGATGGAACATATTCTTCACAGCAGGTATGGTCATAATAACTTGGTGAATTATCTATTCCTTCATCATTCGCACATTCCAAGGTACTTGGAAGTTCACAATCATCTTGGTATAATATACCTGGTCAGTTTCAACAATTTTTTGTCCCTAGAACATATTGAGTATTTCAGCAATTACTCGTTTGCACAAAAGATAGTCACGCACAGACGGTATTTGGATTCGGATTCCGAACATCTGTACACATCCCGCTTCACCATACCAAACCTATTCATCCATAGTTATCTCGTAAATACCCTGAAAGCATATCTCCATCGGGTGTAGGGACAAAACGCAGTGTCTGAGAAAAGGTAGGAAGATATTGGTTACTAGAAAATTGTAATTGGGTTCAGGCAATAAGTTCATACCTATATCATGATCGTATATGCGTTATATCTCCATAGACATAGGAATCGCTACTTCCATTACAGCCAAGAAATAATCATCCCGTCATCTGAAGAGCGTCGTAGGCTCAAGAAAGTGTTTGGAGAATGGTTAATGTATCTTGATCTAACGGCCGGAATCTCATTCCTCTCTGATTATTGTAATATACTCCTCTGAGTTTTTTGTAGCAAGTTTTGGTAGAGCTTCCGAGCTGGACTGTTTCTGGAGTTCCAAGATTTTCCGGTGAGCGTAAAAATACAAGCCCTCCAAAATTATTTCATCAATAGAAAAATCAGACCGTGCTTTGGTTATTCTGTAGATCGGAAAGCGCTCATGTAAACAATACCGTATCTTCTGCATCATAGTCTATAAGAGCTGCTTGTACAACAACAGGAATACAGAGACCGATAACCAGCAATAAGAGTATTTTTTTTATCTGCATAACAAAAAAACGAATAAATCAATAAACAGAACACTAGAGAATAGTTTTTTGGAGATTGAAAACAAGAATATTCCTTTACACATGAAGAGAGTATTACTGCATAACACCTAGTATTTTTGTCAATTCAAATTTTTGGAAAGTAGACAATATTGTCATGTTTTTTTGAATACATTACATGAATTTTCTTTGGCTTCTCAGCTATTTTTTTTCACAGAAATTATCTGTCTACATCGACACAGCAAAATTTTTCGGTTTTCTGTCAACATACAAATGGCTTGAAAACTGGTGTTTCTTTTCTATCTCCAATGTATATTGCGCACATTTTTTACGTATGTATTTTTTAATCTTTTTGCTTAGCAATGAAGAAAAAATTAGCTTCTTGGAAATCAGGTTGAAAATATCTTGTGGTATTTTTGTTGGGAGTGCTTTTCACTTTTGCAATCACCAATGGATTCACACTGATCCACTCTACAGTAGAAAACGCTATCCAGTTTATCAGGCAGACGAAGTTCACTGATTCCGGTTTGGATACAGGTACCGTATTCGTGGATATCAATGCAGGATCCGGATATATCAACATCAATACCTGATCGCTCGGTAATTGAACATGATGGAATTCAAGGTTTTTGGCATTGGATGCTTTGGGAAATATAACCTATGCAGCAGAACAAGATCCGATTTTTTCATCAAGTCCTGTAAGCGGAATCACACTCACCAATATAAATACTTGGAACGCAGCATATAATCGGGTACAGACCAATTCATGAGACGCATTATATTTTATCAACAATTCATGAGATTGGGTTAATATGAGTATGACTGGCAATTGGAATAGTGGATACAATCGAATAATTACTTCATGAGATATTTTACGAGATCGATATACCATGAGTGGATTTTCCTCACTCAGTTGTTCTACAGGAGAAATTATAAAATACAATGGGTCTACTTGGATATGTAGTAGTGATTTGGTAGGATGAAGTGGATGAAGCAACTATTACACTACCGGACTCTATTTTGATAGCGGAACTAATCTACTGACCCTCTATGTCAGCGGTTATGGACCTGTCACAGGATATATCATTTTCTCCGGTATGGATAACTGGAATAGTGCGTATAATCGAATTAATAATTCAGGAACCTTTTTACGAAGCTGGTATACTACCACAGGAATTTATATAAATACTTTAGCGACTACAACCGGGCTTAATTGTTCAACATGAGAAATCGCAAAATACAATGGGTCTACTTGGGTATGTAGTAGTGATTTAATAGGAAGTTGAGGTGGATGAAGCAACTTTTACACTACCGGACTAGATTTTGATAGCGGAACTAATCTACTGACTCTCTATGTCAGCGGCTATGGACCTGTCACAGGATTCATCCTTTTCTCCGGTATGGATAACTGGAATAGCGCATACAATCGAATTAATAATTCAGGAACCTTTTTACGGAACCGATATACTAATTCATGAACCTTTTTACGAAACTGGTATACCACTACAGGTATATACATCAATACGTTAGCAACAACTACTGGTCTTACTTGTTCTGCATGAGAACTTATAAAATACAATGGATCTGCTTGGGTATGTAGCGGGGATTTGGTAGGAAGTTGAGGAATTAGTTATTGGACTGCAATAGGAGACTGAACATATACATGAATACAATATCTCGGATGAGATATCGTCACTACATGATTTATTACCAAATGAATATGAGTGAGTGCTCTATGAATATATGCTACAGCGATGGGATATCAAGCAACTGCTAATTGATCTTATTCTATCGCTATGGGATATCAGACAACTGCTAATTGATCTTATTCTACAGCTATGGGAAATACTACACAAGCTAATTGAGATTATTCTACAGCGATGGGATGGTGAACAATTGCTAGTGGAAATTATTCTACAGCGATGGGATATAATACAAAAGCTTATATAATGGGTGCTACATCTTTATGATGGAATACAACGGCTAGTTGAAGCTTTTCTACTTCAATGGGACAAAATACACAAGCAATATGACCAAGTTCTACCGCTATGGGACAAGGTTCAATGGCTATTTGAGATTCATCTACGGCGATGGGATATCAGACACAAGCTAATTGAGATTATTCTACAGTGATGGGAAGGGACACAATTGCTAGTTGACAATATTCTACTGCGATGGGACGTCAGACAATTGCTAATGGACTAAATTCTACGGCGATTGGATTGTGTACACATGCTAATTGAATTGATTCTACAGCAATGGGAAATATAACTACAGCAAACTGAGATGCTGCTACAGCAATGGGAACTCAGACAATTGCTAATGGACTAAATTCTACAGCAATGGGTGCAACGACACATGCTAATTGAACTGATTCTACGGCGATGGGAAACAATACAATTGCTAGTGGATATATTTCTACTGCGATGGGAAGTTGGACAATTGCTAATTGAAATTCATCTACAGCGATGGGATCTTATACACAAGCCATTTGAGATTATTCTACTGCTATGGGAGATGAAACAACTGCTAATGGAATTGGTTCTATTGCTATGGGATATCAAACAACCGCTGATGGAACTGGGTCTTTTGCTATTGGAAATGGAACAACCGCTAATTGAAATGGTTCTATTGCAATGTGATATTATACACATGCTAATTGAGATAGTTCTACTGCCATGGGCGATCATACAATTGCTAATGGATATGCCTGTACGGTAATGGGGGCTTCAAATGAAATAACGACATGATCAGATTATTCCAGCATATTAGGATGACAATGAAATAAAATATATTGAGTATTAAATGCTTTTATCGGTGGAGGATGAAGTAATATCATAAGTTGAAGTTCCTCAATGTATTCAGTTATTCCTTGATGATCATTTAATCTTATAGAAAATGCACAACATAGTTTTGCTTGAGGGAAAAATGCACAAGCATTGCATGATTATACTTTTGTACGAAATGGAGTTGGAGGTAGTACGGTGTTTCAATCAGAGCATTCAAATAGTTTTATTATTAATGCACCTGGAGGAGTAGGTATCGGAACTAATAATCCACAAGGAGATCTTCATGTTGCAGGAAGCGGGGTCGTGGTTTTTGAGCCACAAGACACTAATCCTCAATGAGTATGAACAGGATGTACCGTCACGTGATCAGTAGTATATGCTAAGACATCCAATAATCTTTGTTATTGTAACTGATCATGACGAACAAAATTAGTTGGACTTAATTGCGCATTCTAAATAGTCATTTGTACAATCAATCCATTGTAATATCGGGGTTTATCCATGAAGGTGGAGATTTTTTTAATTAACTATGTTCTATATCTCAATACATCAAAATTTTGATAAAATAAGACGCCGGAAATCCCTAAAGGATTTCAACGTCGTTTCTATCCCGCTTTAGCGGAATAGAAATTATTCAAATTCCTATGTGATAAAAAATTTCTTAAACTATTGTTTATCTACCGTTTATCGTTCGCCTATACGAACCTTTATCTATCGTAATTCGATTGACTTTTTAGAGCAAATCTGTATACTATTTTCACTAAAAAAACAAATATATCAACTAAAACAAAAATAAAATTATGAAAACGCAGAAATTTTTCTTTTTTTTGTTGGTTTTCAGCATAAGCTGGATATCAACTAGAGCAACTATTCATCATGTCTATCTGGATAATACCTATAATACAGAATGGCATACGTTTTGCGGGGGAGTGAATGATACTGTCATCCTTCACAAACCAATAATTGCCATGAACAATATTACTTGGGTTACTCCGTTAGGTCTAATGATTTTTGCTCAGGACACCGTGATTGTGCCGTACAATAATCAAGGGGATTGGTATTTCAGTTCCACCGAAGTAGGAAAGGATGTTTATGTGTATTTCATTTCTACTCCGCCAGTTCAGCCGGCTTGCATGGCTCATGATACGAGCTTTTGTACAGCAAGTATCAATTGGACCTTGAATGCACAAAACACCAGTACATTTTCTACCTATCTCTGGGACAATGGTGCAACTACTAAAAACAGAATAGTCACTACGGTCGGCACCTATTGGGTACAAATCACTAATGCCTGTGGTCAGAGAACTGATACGCTTCACATCACTCAGTCCAACCCTAATGCTCCTCATCTTGGAGCTGATCAGAGTTTTTGCTGGGGAAGTGGTACGATTCTCAATCCAGGAAGTACTAATGTAACTTCGTATCAATGGTCAACTGGTGCTATAACACCAACAATCACCGTAGATACGACTGGTACGTACTGGGTATATGTAATTGATGGCAATGGCTGCAGCGGCAGAGACACGATTCAAGTCACCACTTTGATTCCTATCGGTGAAGAAGAATGTTATGTAGGATTTGATACGCTCACATGGAAAAATGATGTTAATTGGACGGTAAATTTACCCGGTAATGCTGACTCCGTACGGATCTACAAAGAGACTTCACTGAATGTGTGGACGCTTATCGGAACTGTTTCCAAGACCGTTGATCATTTCCTGGATATGGCATCTCTACCACAACAACAGAGCTATAGTTACAAAATAGCTCTAGTGGATACTTGCGGTAATGAGTCTAATCTCTCATCATTCCATACTACAATCTCACTATTGAGTGCTTACGACCAACCCAGTAACACGTATGGGTTTACATGGTCTGCATATGATGGGATTATAGTAAATGATTATTATCTGTATGGTATCTATGGTAACGGAACTGTTACCCAAGTGGGCAGTGTACCTGGTAATCAGTTTATGTTCAATTACCTTAATCCTGATCCTGGCTTTGTAAAATATTTCGTGGGTTTTGAAACTCCGGATTGTGATGCAAAGACCAATATTGTGGTAAAAAGCAATTGGGTACTGAGAGATTCTCTACTTACCAGTGTTCATGAAGTGGGAATCATTCCGTTCGCTGTTTATCCTAATCCAGCCAGCTCACAATTGACGATCAATATCGGAGTTGAAGACTTCCAAGTGAATGTGCTTACCACGATCGGACAGGTAGTCTTGTCTGAACACAATGTGAAAACATTGGACGTAAGTAGTTTATCCAAAGGTCTGTACATTATGCAGGTAACTGCTAACGGTACAACCAGCGAAAAAAAGATTATTATCAATTAATATAAATCCGGGAGTTTTTCTTCCGGATTTTTTTATTATATATATTTTCTTTATAAATGGTTGTTAAAAGGTCAGTATTTTGGCACGAAAAATGACAAATATATCCTCCGGGGATATACTTGAATATACATTTATTTGGTCGATGAATTGCAAATGTATGTGTCACGAACAAGAATGCGTAATATTTTCCTCTGAGGAATGGGAATAATTGTCCTTTTCCTAGCTTTTTTGTATTCTGACAATACCATGGTCGGTTTCTCAGAATTTAAATTTCTCTCAGGAGGAAATGAAATCGATACCTTGAATTTGGAAATCACCGGAGGAGATACGACCGGTTTCTCAGTCAAGATCTACAACAAGGAAGATATAGCTATGACCTATAGATTATGATTTGTCGATGCAGGAGTGACAAATGACTCGTTCGCGCAAAGCGGTTGTCTAGGCCAGCATGAAACATCGCAATTTTGAGAGTACGTGACAGGAGATACTTCATTTTTTACTCTCACGTCATGAAATGATGTCACCAAAAGTTTGTCAGTAACATTTCCGACATATTACAGCTGAGTATATCATGGATGTATTATGTTTTATCCTGTGATGACGGGAATAACTACCAGCATTAGCGGTAGTGAAGTAACTAATGATACGAACACGCTTCCTCGCAGAGGATGATTTATGGATGTACTTGTACACCCAAGTACGTTTCCTGTGGATGTAAAAGCGTTTCCGTCTAACCGTGTGTACCAAGCAACGAATAATGCCAACACATGAATATTAAAAGTCTATGATAGCAGCAAAACATTGATAGCAACCAGTCCTCTCTTTACGCTCAACAGCGCAGGAACAGGTGAAGCATTGATAAGTGCTCCTGCAGGAACGTATTACATGGTATTCAAATGACAATCGCATCTTGCATCATATCTCAGCGGAGTGATCCTTGGGGGAACATGAGGAGAATTTTTGGATTTCACGACAGGAACGGATTTGTACAACACGCAACAATTGAATGATGCTGAAGATGACGGATATAGATATCAGACAGCAGGAGATCTCAAAAACGTTCTCGGAGATTATGACTTCACCATCAATGGAAATGACATAGCAATCCTGACCGCGAATGGATTCCAGGAATGAGGGATCAATGTTTTGGATCCAAGAAATTTAAATGGCGATACCGCAGTCAATGCATCGGATATCAGTGTGATAGGAGTCAATTTTGCAAAAACCGATCCGTTCTTTTCGGACAACGGAATTTTTATTTGGTAAGAGAAGATCCGGCGAATGATGTGAATCACAAGATCAGCAAAAATCATTTCTCTCTTCGTACTCGGCGTACTCAGTATTTTGGGTATCGCAAGTTTTGCCGCTGATCCAAGTTTCAGTCTCAGCATAAGTTCTTGAACGCAATTGAAATTGCATTGTAATTATATAATGGGCGTAATAATCAATCCTGGTGCGGTAAGTTACAACTGATTTGATAGCACCGTAAAGTTTGATAGTGGATTTGCTACAATCACGCATATCTCTATCAACCCATTTTTTACGAGTTCTACTAACGGATATATCAAGAGCGGATTCCTTTACAGAGCGTATGGAGTAAGACCTGCGTGATCCGGAAATTCCGTTTTGCAAGCTGCTACGTTCTGATTCAAAACCATACAAAATACGCTGAGCACTATGCTCGAATTTACTACCCTCACCGGATGAACTATTATCTTCGATAAGAATACGACGGACGATGGAGCAGTAATCAACTCAAGTATTTCTTCACTGGATACGCTTACCGGAATAACTGATGCAACGTATACCTTTGTGCCATTGTCATGTATCGTAGATAGCAATGCACCCGGGATGTCCAATACCGATCCAAGCAATGGCGATAGATATGTGGATACAGGACATGTTGTTTCGTTTATCTTGTACGACTGGGCCGGACCATGAACAGCGGTTTGACCAGCACCGTTAGGAACGAATAATAGGAGCCATTACCGATATTCCTGATTGAATGCCATCTTAACAAATTATCAGCCAGCACCAAGTACGGTAGATAACCAAGAATGAGTAAACAGCGGAAGCATCGTCGTCAATATTTCATGTCCGACCTGTTCCTGATCATGGGCATATACGTTCACGGCAGCGAATCTGAACATCACTACGTGGTTATGAAATTCTTCGATCAACAGATATACGCGAGATAGTAAAGACAGATGATACGCGGTGAATTTTCCTGCACCAGCCCCATATGAAATAGAAAAACTTGTTACGGTAAATGTGCAATGAGTGGATAATCCAAATGAAAACGGAAATATACATACAGGAAATTATTCCTTCTCATTCAACGCTCCTTCACTTCCAACAATTACAAGAATAGCGCCATCTCTATCGACGAATATCAATCCAAAGATAGATCCGATTATTTTCCATTTTGAAGACGATTGGGCTGGAGTGAATCCTGATACGATCAGTCTCACTATTCCAGAAATTTTATCTGGAAGTACCGTTATCTATACTGGATATACCTATTCATGATCTGATTTCACTATCATCCTTATCAACGGATCAGCAGGAACAGGAAACTCTGGATGATATGAAGTATCCTTTACCCCGAAACGGGAATTCCCTTCAAATACCACCATTACCCTTACCTGATCTGTCTATGATTATGCGGGCAATCATGGAATATATGCAGGCAGCTTTACCACAAGGATGAGTTGTGCCGATCGGTGATGTGCAGATATTTTTCAGCTTAATATTTTATGATGAACAAACATCTGAAATTATCTCTTCACGTGATCACTGATTATCGTCACATGAACGAATCTCTCTTCGCCATATCCATATCTCACATGAACCAATAATGATATCCTCATGTGCGGACGACCTTATACCTGAACAATCCTTACTTGAAATATCTGAATCTACGACAAGAGCGGAACACAAATCAATGGAAGCATGTTTACCGGAAATGAGATTTATATCACGGGAATGGACGGATTGGATTTTATATTCAGCGGCGACAAAATTATCATTCAATAGTTTTATTTTGGAAATATGATGATGAAAAAAATTCTTGGAATAGCAGCACTCATAATGATCCTCTGAGTCAGTACGGCGGCAGAAATCAGATTTTCTCCTGATAGTGGAAATATAGGAAAAGGATGTTTAGTGACAGCGGATATTATCGTAAATACCGATAGTAGAGATATAGCCGCAACAGACATAATGATAGAAAGTTCTCTTGATTTTGTGGACTTCGTGCCTACGAAGATGTTTCCGTATTTTCTTCCTCCCCAAGTAAAAGATAGCATGATCCATATTGTCGGATTCACTATCGATCCCAAACATCGTGTCAAAGGGAAATGAAGTATCGGAACATTGTATCTGAAACAAAAAGGATATGATGATAGCGATGGAACAATAAAATTATATTTCAAAAAGAAATGAGATACCACAGATTCCAATCTTAGTGTCGCAGGAGGTATAGATATCCTCGATACGGTAGGAACAGCATATTATCAATTTACTGATAGCGGAGCTTGTGCACATTATGCAGGAGAAGCTATCAACTGATGAATAGCTAATGCATCGCTCAATAGCGTGATAACAAAAATCAATCGCAATCAGCGAATGCAAAAAATATTCAATCGAAAAACACTCATAGCGTTTGCGTGATTATTGATCGTGATAACATTTTTATTTCTTTATTATAAAAACACTAAGCAATGAAAAAAAAGGTAGTACAGTATAAATTATGAATATTTGTATGTACTCTTCTCGGAGGAATATTTTCTCTCGTTGCTGGACAATATTATTATTTTGATACCTGAAGCACCAATTATCCGCTTCAACAATGATGTAATGAAACCTTGAACATAAGAGCAAATACAGAATCTCATCCGTATGGAGCAAGAGCATGACTTTTACGTCTGCTGTTTGATCCGCTCCATTTTTCGTATTCCACATCTTCGCTTGCCAGCGTCTTGCAGACAGATTTATTTCTTGCAAGCACACAGACATTTCTGATGTATACCAACCCTTCGCTTTCACCGACATGGGTAGGTACCGGTACAACTATTTTGCAGATTGATCGTTACAATCCTAGCAGTGATTATATCTGAAGTAATGGGCTGTATGGAACGTTAAAATTTGTACCGTTATATAATGCAACTGATTATACGTGAACTTTTGCTATGATCTACAATGGCGATACGGTTAAAACATCATTGAGTATGATATGAGGTACTAATATTATTATTTCTGGACATCAAATACCTCGCCTTACATGATATTATTATATTACTCAAGCGCCTTGTGTAGTAGATACTACAGCACCTAGTGTTGCGATACTTGTACCAAGCTGAGGAACAAAACAATCTCATCTTAGTGGAATAGCACTTACGCTTAATGAAAATGGTGGATCAACAGATGTACCGTATGTATGGACAGGAGGAATTCCCGGTATCGGTATATGGACAGGAAATAGTTGGGGACTCACCAACCAATATGGAGTGAATTTTGATACCTTCCAGATACGGATTTCTGGAAATGGGACAGGAAGATATTTTACGGGAGGAATGTTCTCTCCTTCGTGAACGCTTTCCACAGTGGCTAATGGAACCACATGGCAATTCCGCGACAAAAATTATACCGTAGATATCAGCGGTTCAGAACTCTTTGATTATGGTATAGAAAAACCGATTATTATCTCTGGAAATGTAAGAGACCGAAATAACAATCTCAGAACTTTCAGTCTGAATTTCAATCCTGCTGTAGGACCATGGCTTATTCCATGATCAGCTAATCCTGCATGATGAGCAACCTGGATAGGAACGGCAGTGCCGATACAATTGGGAATAGCAGATGATTGGGCATGAGTAAACTCATGAACTATTCGTGTCACTATACAATGAATTTGATGAACGACATACTGACCGTATATTTTCTCATGAAACAATCTCAACCTTTCTGGTGTACGATGAATCGCTAATCAGCCTGATTATTATATCACTATTTCCGGTCATGTTGTATTCCCTACATCATGAACTATCCAAGTGAGCGTCTATGCGGAAGACATGGAAGGCAATGCAAGCAGTATCTCTCCGTATAGTTTCTGAACAAGGCCGTCATGCGGAGATCTTGGATGTTGCAATGAGGTATATATTCAGACAGGAATAAATATTCCGTTCCTCTATAGCGGATTTACCCTCAATGTTTCTGGTGGACTCGACGCGTCATTTACGATGAGCGGAAGTACAGGAACTTTGTATTGTGGTACAGAAAATCAGGGAATGGATATCTACAGGTGAACAGAAGCAAATACCTGAAGTGCAATATATGTCAGCTACTTTGATCTGCCAAATTTAGTTCTCTCATGACATAATGTCAAAGCTGTGCTTTCAGGAAAAACACTCTATCTCCAAAAAATATATGTACCGCCAATCACCTGATGATGTATAGGTACTTGTCCTGGTGGATGAGGTGGTGGTTGATGATGAGGAAACATTATTAGAGATGATTGTGAGCTTCCAAGCAATTTTGAATGTGCAAATACTGGAGGAATAGATAATTCCCCAAGTTATTATGATACCACATGTTGTGCTGCTCCTATGACAGGACACGGTGCAGCAGAGTGTGATATTTCTTTTCCAGCATCATATAGCCAGGAAATCAGTGAAGCATACCAACGATGATATAATCTCAATATTACGAACAAATGCCCTATCGTTGAAGCTCGTCTAGATGATACTATTGTGAGAAAGGAAGTCGCCAAAATGATGACGATGTTTACGATCCAGATCATAGGTATTTTCCCTGATACGCATAAAGCGTGATGTGACGAATTCACGGATACGAAATATCTGACCGATGAAATGAAATTCTTCACCAAGACTGCTTGTCAGCTTGATCTCATGGGACTCGAACCTAACGGAAATACCGTAAAAAAGACATTTGAACCTAATGATCCTGTCGATAGGGCGCAGTTTGGTACTATCCTTTCGAGATTGATTTATGGTGACGTATATAATGTCTATAGCGGTGAAACATATCAACGATATGAAAAACATCTCCAAGTATTGTTTGAAGATGGTATCATAAAAAAAATACAGGATCCGTTTATGCTAGAAAAAAGAGCTCGAATATTATTGATGCTAAAAAGAACTGATGATAGTAATTTCATCGAACAATACCGTCTTGTAGCTCCGGCTCACAACGGCGCACTTTCTCTCTTGGAAAACGTTTGGTAATTTATATATACAGACTATCTTTATTTATTTTTTCTCACGCATGAAAAAATCATTTTTCTTGGTTATTGTAGCATTTTCACTATTCCTATTTACCGGTTGTCGGAACAAACCATTGGATGCACAAACATGCGCATTGACATGATGAGTCGCTTGCTGAATAGCTGATCATAGCGATCTCAGCGGTTCTATTGATACTGTTTTATTGGCATTGAAAAATCAGGATTTCGCTACATTAGCGCAATTCGTCTGACCGCAAGGACTCCGTTTTTCTCCCTATGAACATGTAAGCACGGGAACAGATATCGTTCTCAGTACGGAAGAAGTAGCTAACGCATTAACGATATCCAGATCGTATATCCGGTGAGCGTATGACGGCTCAGGCGAACCTATCGACTTATGAATCTGACAGTATTTCGAGAAATTCGTCAACGACGCGGATTATGCAACCGCACCAGAAGTGTATCAGAATCAAAGCATCCAAAGAGGAAATACCATCAATAATATCGCTGAAGTGTATTCAGGCAAACAATGGGTGGAATTCTATTTTTCAGGATTCGATGCTCAATACCAATGAATGGATCGAAAGAGTCTGACATTAGTATTTGAACAAGTGAATAATGAATGGTATCTCATCGGTATCATTCACGGGCAACGGACTATATAACATATAATTTTAAGTTTTAAGTGCTAAGTTTTAAATAAAATTTTTCCTATATTTAACACTTAACATTTAGCACTTAGCATTGAATTTATTTAATTAATTTTTCATATCCTAACTGACCGCAAGCTCATTTCATTTTTCTTCACAGGCTATCCCTGACGGTCACGGTAAGCCCTCCGTCCTCCAATATCTTCTTGAATGCTTGTATCGATGCGGCGTCGCTTTCTACGAGATCAATAGCAGGATTTTTGTTGTAAGGAATCAAGTTCACATGCGCTAATTTTTTTCTGAGCAAGGCAACGAGTTGGTGTGCAAGCTCCGGTTTGTCGGTCACATTTTTGATCATGATGTATTCGTAGAAAATCCTATTATCTGAAGCATTGACGTATTCACTTAATGCTTTATTAAGTTCATCGAGCGGATATGCTTTAGCGATCGGCATAAGTTTGTCGCGTAAGGTCTGATTGGGTGCGTGAAGTGAGATAGCTAATTTTACGGGAATCTCGTCTTTGACGAGTTGTTTGATTCATGGAATAATTCACGCCGTGGAAATCGTGATGTGTCTTCTTGAAAGTGAGAATCCCGCTTCCTGTCTGAGCATAATCTCGATAGCTTTTTTGACGTTATCATAGTTCAGCAACGGTTCTCCCATGCCCATGAAGACGACATTCCTTACGGAATATAAACTTCCGTCTTCCTGTTTTCCGAATTTCTGTTTGATGTAGTTGTTGGCGAATAATATCTGCGAAACCATTTCGTCTCGGGTAAGGTTCCTTTTGAAGCCGAGTTTTCCGGTTACACAAAATAAACAACCCATCGGGCATCCGACCTGGGAAGAGATGCAGAGGGTGATTCTGTTCAATTTCTCTTCATCGTTCTTGTTGTATTTTTCGTCCTGCCGGTGAAAGATGATGACCGCTTCGATCATGTAGCCGTCGTGTGTCTGGAATCAGATTTTGGTAGTGGTTTTGTCTTCCAAAAGTTTATCTACCTTCAAGGTGACGACAGAAAAATGCTTGTCCAGGTCTTCTCTCAGATCTTTGGAAAGTGTCGTCATCTGCGAAAAATCTATATTCTGGTTATTGAATATCTCTTGGTAGATCTGTTTGATCCTGAACGGCTGGAGCTTGCGCTCTTTGGCGAACGCTTGGAGCTTTCCGGCGTCTAATATTGATGTTTTGATCATAGTACGATATAAGGGTAAATATATTTTCAAGCGATACTAATCGATTTTTCTTGCGACAAAACCCATCCATGTTTTATTATACGGATCGGCAAAGATTCTTTTATTGATGA
Organism: uncultured bacterium; assembly: GCA_903904875.1. Classification (GTDB taxonomy): domain Bacteria; phylum Patescibacteriota; class Gracilibacteria; order Absconditabacterales; family Absconditicoccaceae; genus CAJBLF01. Next base: position 62,989 of record CAIVEC010000001.1, read on the forward strand.
TTTCAAATCCATGATTCTCGAGTGTCTCCTGAAGTTCTTGTTCAGTCCGATGTTTTCTGAATCTAATCATTCTTTTATTATAATCATGTTTCGTCTCTAGCCCTTCCCTGGACACCTCCGCTTTTGTAGTGCTCAAGAAGATAAGACCATTTGGTTTCAATATCTTTTTCACTTTTTTGAATACTTCCTGAATCTTGTCTTTGGGGAAGAGATGGATGAATGCACTCATATACACCGAATCAAATGTCTCTTGGAATTCATGCTGCAAAAAATCCGCCTCAATGATATCTGACATAGGGTTTCTTGTTTTCGCATACGTTGTCATTTCATGAGAAAGCTCAACACCAGTACACAAAAACCCCTTATCATTGAAACACTTAACGGCTATCCCGACAGCGCAACCTATGTCCAAAACACTGTTTCCAGGCTGTAAGTATGTTGCGCAAATCTCTATAGCTTCTACCGTCATCGGGATTAAACTTCCGACACGAGACTCATACTCATCAGCAAGCGTATCATATGCTTGTTTGTGAATACTATCATCAGATTTATGTTTGAGGTTTCTTTTCATGGAATCAGCAACACAAATTAAATGGTATTTTTCTCCGACCTGGTATCATCATTATTTTTCAGCAGCGTCTTTTTGTAGAATCGGCATCTTTCTCAGCCGTTGAAAATCATGGACTTCTTCCGTGTTCACGATACGTCATCAGTGGTGAACTTATCATACGAGGTGATGATTCATCAATGCAATTTCGGATGATGAGCGAATAATTCAGTGATGGTGTAATAGAGCTTCTCTAGGTCATAGGTGTTCATCCTCAATCCGTACGGCGGATTGGAGACCATCGTTCATACGAGTTCCGGACCGGAGATATAGTCAGCGATAGCTTTGGTTTCGAAGGTGATATATTTTTCCATTCAGGCATGTTTCGCATTCTCTTTGGCGATGCTGATCATGGTCGGATCGATATCAGAAGCGATGATGGTATGTTCTTTTGTTAGCATCATTTTAGCTTTTGCCGCCTCAAGTTCTGCAGTGAATAATTTTTGATCGTATCGTTTGAACTGCTGGAACGCGAACGAGCGGAACATTCCCGGTGCGATATTCTTCGCAAGCAATGCTGCTTCGATAACGATGGTTCCACTTCCGCAGAAAAAATCATAGAGCGGTTCGCTGAATTTCCAGCCGGATAAAAGCAATAATCATGCCGCTAACGCCTCGTTGATCGGCGCTTCTCCCGTGGCTTTTTTGTAGCCTCTCTTGTGGAGCGATTCTCAGGTAGTATTAAGCAAAACGGAACACATATCGTGTTCTATGTAGACAAGAATTTCTATCGGTTGTAATTTTTCATCTTCGATGACGAGTCATTCTTTGCCATTAAGAATTTTTTTTGTGATGGATTTTTTGACTATTTTTTGGATGGCTGGTACGCTGGTAAGGAGTGATTGTTTGGTAATAGCGGTGACGATGATGGGATTGTTCTGAATGTAGATTGCTCGGTCGATCGTTGAAATCATGTCGAAAAGTTTGTCGAAATCAGTGGTTTGGTATTGTTTCAATTCAAGGAATACTTTGTTGCCTACCCTGCTCCGGAGATTCATTTTCGCGATTGCAGGAAGCTCTCCCTGGAAACGGACCAGCGTCGGTCATGAACCGAGCATTTTGTATCCAGCGATTTCTATCTCTTTCTTGAGGATGGACTCTAGCCCTGCAGCGCAGGAAATGGCAAAATTCATGAAACACAATGAATAATGAAAGATGAAAAATGAATAATGTCGGATTTTATCGTGTATAAACTATTGTAGTTTACAATAGCTGATAAAAAACAATACAATCATTATTCATTATTAATTATTAATTTTTCATTAAATTTGTAGGGATTTACGTCCTGATTTCTATCCGAAAAACTTCCTTGACTTTTTTTGTGAAATAGGTAATTTTATGTTTCAAAATAAAAAATCTAAAATAAAAAAAGATATGATACAAACCAAAACATTTATTCGCGCTACGGGAAAGTATATTCCTGAGCGTGTCGTGCCAAACTCGGATTTTGAAGATCCAGAGAAATATGAATTCTTCATATCCAATGACAAAAAAGAAGAACGCTCCAATCTTGAAATTGCCGACAAACTTGCAGAAATCACGGGTATCAAAGAACGACGATATTTTGATGAGCATACGACAACTTCAGATGCAGGCTATCGTGCCGCAAAAAACGCTTATGATGCTTCCAGAGATGATCCACAAAAAACCGATGTCTTCATTTTCGCTCATAATTTCGGTGACATCCGTTATGAAGAGGATAAGTTTGATTGTGTGCCCTGCCATGCAGCAAGAATCAAGAATAATCTCGGTGTAGAAAACCCTTATACGGTTGCTTATGATATCGCTATCAGCGGTGCTTGTTTGATAAGGGATCTCACGAAACTAAAGGAGTATCTTGCTTTGGGGCCTAATGATCTTGTCGTAGAAACTGAGAATTATGAGCTCACTGGTATCTATGAAAAAGCTCAGCGTGCTTTTTCTCTTCTTGACGTGCAAAAGGAAAGCTTACATCGGATTATTGTGATTCATATTATTTATGAAAAATTATGTCTTGCAGCCAAAGTAAAAAGAAGGCTGGAAACAGCTAATCCCGATGCGCTTGCTTTTGATGTGCTTTTCGGCTGTCCTGGGTGGCTCCATAGTGTAAGCATTGCTGACGCATTCATCACCTCAGAGAAAGCAAAAAAAATCATGGTTATCGGTGCTGAAGCATTATCACGAGTATCTGATTATTCAGATCCGGATAGCCAGATCTATTCTGATGGAGGAGGCGCCATCTATCTTGAGGGACGAAAAGTAGACGTTTCTGAGACCCTGGATGATAGTTTTTTCATCTTTGCATCTGTGGGTGCCGGTATGAATCGTAATGTCATGGTGTACTCCAAAAAGTATGGCATCTTAGGTTATCTTGTATGTTCAGATACCACATCGAAGTATCTCAATCTGCTCTGGATGGATAGATCGTATAATTCTAAGATCGCTGGCTTATATCTCAAAATAAAGGGATCAACTGTCTTTGGATATGCAAAAGGGAAAGTTCCTGAGCTTATCAAACAGCTGATGGACAAGCTTGGAATAAACATCAATCAAGTAATCCGCATGTATCTTCACCAGGCTAATGAGACATTGGATATAGCAATGACAAAGGGCGTCTTCGAACTTTGTTGTGGCAGAAAAGACTATTCCACTGATCCTCCTACCCCTAGCTACATCATTCCTGATGGGCTCGTTCCTATGACCATTCAAAAGTATGGCAATAATTCCGTTGCTACACTACCTATACTGTTGGATGAGTTTGGATTGCAGTAAAAAAACTATTGTTATATTACTCCGGTTATTTACCGGAGTTTTTTTTCTACAAAAAAACCACCCCGCTTTGGAGTGGTTTTTCTCTATTTCAGTAATAAATTTATTTCGCTGAAAATACTCTTCTACTCAATACCACTGCAACTCGTCCACATCATATTCACAGAACCGCTCCTGCGAGAATGTCGCTCGGATAGTGCATACCGTTATGCATCCTGCTCCACGCCATAAGCAACGCGTAGAGAATCGCATACGGTCGAACTGCGGGAAATAAGAGTATCAACACGGTGATCATAGCAACAGTTAGCGCCATGTGAGTTGAAGGAAATGATGAGTCTGTATAAAGTTTTCCTATAGGTTGAATGGTTGTTGAATGAGCCATATACGGTCTCTGTCTGATTCCGGTTTCGTGGATAAGTGCAGTTTTGAATCCTATATCAGAAAGCGAATACGATAGTCCTGCTGCGAGGATGAATGCGAACACGACGAACTTCCGATATTTTTTTTTGAGGAGAATAGCAAGAATAATTATCAATGTCCGAATACCTATCATCGTCCGATTCCGGGAAATATATTGAGAAAAAATATCTAATCGTGTCCCGTGTCAGAGATGGTTGATGAAGGTAACTATCTGCACGTCCATGTGAGTCAGAAAAAATTAAATATAGGTAGTGATAGTTTTCCACGCTCTTTTGTCAAAAAGAAAAAAACCACCCCACTTTGGAGTGGTTTTTCTCTATTTCAGTAATAAATTTATTTTGCGTCAGCGTCGATGACTTCGCCTTCGACAGTTCCTTCTTCCTTGCCTTTCTCAAGTTCTGAATCTGGGTTTGGTGTTCCTTGCTGAGGAGCGGCTTGGTACTTGTTGTAGAGTTCAGCGAATTCTTTTTGGACTCTTTCGATCTCTGCATCAAGTTCTTCTTTCGTCACCTCTTCTTTATCTTTGACGGCTTTACTATCAGCGATAAGTTTATTTACCTTCTCTTTGTCTTCGTCAGGTATCTTATCCTTCTGTTCGGACATCATGGATTCCATCTGGTACACAAGAGCTTCCAATCTATTCTTAGATTCTACGATTTCCCTTCTCTTGCGATCTTCTTCAGCGAAATTTTCCGCTTCGGCCTTTGCTTTAGCGATGTCTGCATCAGAAATATTCGTTGATCACTGAATCTTTACTGATTGTTCTTTTCCCGTAGATTTCTCTTTTGCGGTGACATTAAGAATTCCATTAGCGTCGATATCGAAAGTCACTTCGATCTGAGGTTGTCCTCTTCTCATCATTGGAATTCCTTCGAGATTGAACACTCAGAGATCTTTATTGTCTCTTGCAAATTGTCTTTCTCATTGGGTTACGTGAACAGTTACGGCAGTTTGATTGTCTGCAGCTGTCGTGAAGGTGTTCTCTTTTTTTGCAGGAATGGTCGTATTCCTTGCAATCATCGTATGAGCCAATCATCCTTCCACTTCAACGGATAATGATAATGGAGTGACGTCGAGCAAGAGAATATCTTTGACGTCTCCTTGGATGATACCTGCTTGGATAGCGGCTCCTTGAGCTACGGATTCGTCAGGGTTGACGGTAGCTTTAGGATCGATACCGAAGATATCTTTTACGAGTTTCAAGACTGCTGGCATTCTTGTCGCACCTCATACCAAGATGACTTGATTGAGATCGCTCTTTTTGAGCTTGGAATCTTCAAGCGCTTGAAGACATGGTTTCTTGCATCTCTCGAAGAGATCCTTGCACATGTTCTCGAACTGTGCTCTTGTGAGTGTTTCTTCCATATTTCTTGGCAATCCGTCTTCACCGGTGATGATGAATGGAATAGAGATATCCACTCTTTCTGTCTGAGAAAGCTGATGTTTAGCAGCCTCAGCTTCGTTCTTAACTCTCTGCATCGCCATAGCATTTTTGGTGAGATCTATTTTCTCTTTTTTCTTGAATTCTTCTACTAAGAAACTGATGATTTTCTGATCGAAATCTGAACCTCCGAGATGTGTATCTCCACTTGTGGAAAGAACTTGGAATGTTCATTCAGCTCCGATTTCAAGAATAGTTACGTCAAATGTCCCTCAACCGAGATCGAAGACAACGATTTTTTCGTCCTTGTTTTTTCCTTCTCCATAAGCTAATGATGCTGCTGTCGGTTCGTTGATGATTCTCTCGACTTTGAGTCAAGCGATCTCTCCGGAAGCTTTGGTAGCGTTCCTTTGCGAATCGTTGAAGTACGCAGGCGTTGTAATAACCGCTTGCGTGATAGGAGTCCCGAGGAATTTCTCTGCGTCCTCTTTCAATTTCTTGAGGATGAACGCTGAAATCTGTTCAGGTTTGTATTCTTTCTTGTCGATGACGATAAGCACTCCTCCGTCCTTGTCTTCTTTGATTTCGTAGGGAAGATGCTCTTTGCCGATCACTTCTGAATACTTTCTACCGATGAATCTCTTCACCTCGTAGATGACGTTCTTTGGCTCCAAAATAGCCTTTCTTTTTGCAAGATCTCCGACGAGCAATTCATCTCCCTTGATATATACGACAGAAGGGGTTGTTCTTTTCCCTTCAGCGTTCGCAATCACTTCTGATTTGTCGCCTAGCATGTAGGATACACAAGAGTTCGTTGTTCCGAGATCGATACCGATAATCTTTGCCATAGTAATAGTAGTAAATATGTAAAAAAAAATTAGTAACTTTGAATATTTTTAAAAATAGCACGTAGTGTATACAGATGCTACATCAAAAATCAAGAGATTTTTTGTCATCTTTTTTGCCTGCCTGCTATTGCATTGTTTTAGCAATAATTACTAATATCTATTGTAATATGTCAATAAATAATTATATATTCTTTGTTTTTATGTCTTAATCATAAAAAATGACTCCTCCGATTTGAGAAACGCCCGTCACACCAGAAAACGTGAATAATCTTACCGACACAGAACTGGATATTGTTTTGAATTCCGAAAAAGCCCAAGCAAAAATCGCAGCCAATCTGTTATCAAAAATCCCTGAATTTGAAAAAAACACTTTTAGGATAGATAGCGCATGATGGAAAGAAGAAACAAGACATATACAATGACAATGACCAGTCAGCCTGAAAGTAAATCCACAATGAGACGTATTAGAATTTGTGGACGGTCCTGCAAAATGAGAACAGTTATTTATCACGTATAATGGATTTATAAGAGAAGCATGTGCGCAGAAAGGCGTTTCAAAAGAAGTATTAGAACAAAAATATTTGCCGACACCTGAAAAACTGACAAAAATGGCTGGTGGACAAGGACCAGGAAAAGAGCAATATAAAACATTTTATGAGGCAGCTACCATCAATAAACATCTTGCTGGATATCGGATGCCTGATATCCCAAGATTTCATGAAACCGGTAAAAGTTTCTTTGTACGATTGGCTCAAGGCAATTCTGTCCAATTTGACATATCCGGATGGTATCGCTTCGATAACAGACCAAGTCGGTTTAATTATAAAGACCTTAATGCAGGTCATGGTTTAAGCGGTCTATTATTAAAGGACTAGATCAAATTTCTTCTTTAAAAAAAATGGAGACTGAAATACAGCCTCCATCATGTTTTAATGCCTTTATCTTTCCGCACATACAAGGTCGGTCGCCAAGGATAGCGCAGAAAGATCGAACCGAAGCTGATAGCTTTCGCACCGAGTTTCCTCACTTTCTCGATGTCGTCAAACTCCCATACGCTTGGGCCGATCACGGGAATCGAAGTCGATGTGACAAGCTTCTCGATCAGGCTCCAGGTGAATGGCTGTGCCGCTTTGCCGGAAACACCGCCTCCTCCAAAGTTTGCCAGAGGGCTTTTTTTATTTGGAAAAGCTATCGCCCATGAGACACTGTTGATTGAAATAGCTTCGACAAGATTTTCGACTTCCTTCACGATTTGTTCTATGTCGTGGCTGACTGATAGTTTCAGAATCAACGGCAGACGGGAATTCTCCTTAACCGCTTTACAGCTTGCTATCACTCTTGCTGTATTATGAAGAATATCGGTTTTGGTATTCGGACAAGAAGCGTCTATTTCTAGTCCTACTAAATCAAATCTATCCAGCATCCTAGGCATTTCCGCCAGTTCTTCCGGTTCGCCGAAAATTGAAACAACCAAGGGAATTTTGTTTGAATCAACTGACGGGCCGATTTTTTCGCACCACCAGGCAATGCCGGGATTTGATAAACCGACTGCATTCACTACTCCGCCATGGAGCAATCGTATGCATCGTAAAGGATTGTACCAACGAAGATTTCCTTCCGTTGGTTGAAGTGTGAGTGTTTTGGTGACTGAGGTGAAAAGTGTCGGGTCAAAAATTTTTAACCACTGCCAAGGACGTTCCCATGGCCAACCTTTTCCGTCGAAACCCAAAGCACCGCTTGCGGTCATATATTCAAAGGCATGACCATTAGAAAATTTTATCATACTGCCTCCTTTTTTTGAAGAATTTTTTTCGACTATAGATATCCCATAGCTTTTATCAAGTCGGAAGGTTTGAAGAGTTTTTCCTCACCCCCTTTCTCCCCCTCTCCTTCAGAGAGGGGTATGATTACTGCTCCTTCTCTGAAGGAGAAGGTTGGGATGAGGAAAGTTACTCAATACCTTGTAAACCAGCTTTGAAAAAATATAAAACAACCAATTCTGAATTCTGCATTTTACATTCTGCATTCAAAAAAATGTCCGTCTATTCATTCTCGCAGACGCAGTGTTTCGTGCAATGTCCGCGCAAGTACCAGTATAAATATGTCGACAAGATCCAGGAAAAGGAATTTGAATCGAGTCCGGATCTGATTCTCGGACATAGCGTCCACGCAGCATTGGAACGGCTGTATAATCAGATAAATGTTTTTAAAGTCCCTGCCAAGGATGAGCTTTTGGCGAAGTTCAAGGACCAACGGGATACTGAATTGAAAGAGGCGACCATCGAGAAACCATTGGAGATGAAATGAGAACAGACGCTTGAGGACTACATCCGCAGAGGCATCCATTATGTGGCGAACTATTATGACAAGTATAGTCCCTTTGAAAATATCACCGTCGTCGCTACGGAAGCGTCGATAGTTTTTGATCTGAATGACCAGGTAAAATTCCGTGGATTCATCGATAGATTGGATAAAGAAGGAGAAACGTTCATCATCAATGATTATAAGACGAACAAGAATCTTCCGCCGGAGAGCAAGGAAGAATACATCGATCAGCTCACCTTGTATGGTCTAGGAGTGCAGCAGAATTATGCGAAATATTTTAAAACAATCAAAGCCAGACTCCACTATCTTCATTTTGACCTGATGGACGAATGGGAGATCACTCCTGAGCTTTTGGCTACAGTCACGAAAAAATATGTGGATACAATCACCGATATTGAAGCAAAAAAATTCGCGTACAATATGGGAGATAAAAAATGTTTCGATCCGAAACAGAATAATTTTTGTAAATATTGTGAATACTATTCGCTCTGCCCTTTGTGGGCGCATCTGAAATTCGACGACGAAGTCATAGGAAGCGAATTAGGAGAGAAGACCGTGAAAGGATTGGTGGATGAATATGTCGCGTTGTCCAAGCAAGAATCACAGGCCAAGAACGATAGGGAGTTGATCAAAATCTTGTTGGTCGAATATCTCGAGAAAAAGAACCTATTGAAATTGTTTTGAAACGTGTATAAAATATCAGCTTCACAAGCTGAAAATATCAGTATTGCCGATAAAGAAGCGCTAAAGAAAGTCTTGCAGGAATTGGGAATTTTGAATGAAGTGATGGAAGTCGATAGGTTTAAGTTACAGAAATTAGTCAAAGATAAAAAATTGTCGCTAGAACAACTTGGTGTGACTGTTCAAAAAAATAGTAGTCGGACACTCAGAGCTGGCGCAAAAAAGGAATAAAAAAAACGCACCTAATACAGGTGCGATTATATAACATGGTAAGAAAAACTCATATACCGATAGCTTGGCATAAATTTTCACAGATTTTTTTTTGGGTGTCTGCTTCAGATATGTGGGTAAATATTTGACTGAGTGGATGTACAATTCCTACGGTATCATTATACGTGCTTGTATACTGGTATTTTTGATTTTCATGTATCGATAAAGCACTTGCAATGTTGTCAAATTCTTTTTTACCGAAAGCTCTGAAACTTTCCGGATTGAAATCCATGCAGCGGTGTGCAAAAATCTTTATAGCCCTTTTGATGACGGCTATCTTTCCGTCTCTTTTAAATCTTTTTATTCCATTTATAACATAACGGATTTCTTTTTTTTGTCTCTGTATGGCATAGTGATCACATATACAAACGTACATTATAATCGAGCCAATTATACCCCCAAAAATAAGGCATAGTACATAGTAAATTACGTGTGTCATAGTTTTTTTTCTCCTTTTCGTTTTGGATTAATATATTTGTTTTAAAACTTATATACATATTTAATTTAAAAAGTCAATCAAAAAAACCTGAGACTCAAAGCGAACTCAGGTTAGAAAATATATCAATTATTTTAGTATTTCTCAGACTTCACAACATAATAATTTGATTCGTGATCGCATGACGGGCATTTTTCCGGTGGAGTTTTCCCTTTGTGGACGTATCCGCATTTGGTGCACATCCGCTCGATGTCTTCGGATTTTTTCGCTAAGGTGCCTGCAGCCAATTGGTCGCGTAATGCTTGGTATCTCGCTTCGTGATGCTCTTCCGCGTGGGAAATTGCTCTGATTCTGGCAGCGATTTCCGGGAATCATTCCTCTTCGGCGATCTTGGCGAATTCAGGATACAACACTTCGTGTTCGTGATTCTCTCCGTTGATGGCGTATTGGAGATTGTCCAAGGTCGTTCATTTCTTGACGAAAGCTGGGGTTTCTATTACCACTTCGTCCATATCCTCTCCCATCTTCTCTTTGACCATCTGGATCATTTTGAAAAATCGTGATGCGTGCTCTTTTTCCTGTTCAGCGGTCAGTTCAAAGATATCGGCTATCTGCAATAATCATTCTTTTCTGGCTGCGCTGGCATAGATAGCATAACGATTCCTCGCTTGTGACTCGCCGATAAAGGCTTTGGTAAGGGCTTCTAGGGTCTTTTTCATGATGTAGAATTTTAAAAGATAAAGATATGCTGATTATTCTAAAAATTGCAACTCTTGGTACCACGATTTTCCTCATAATCCCCGAAGGACATCCTGCCCTCCATCGATGAAATAGAACTTGTTTTTATTCTCATTACCGACGAACATCATCACTGATCAACCGATAGCATACGGACCACAGAACGTTGAAGGATAACATAATCGGTCTGCAGGACATCATGACAGAATCTTGTCCTGAGGATAATCGATGAAAAACGCTTTATATCCTGAGGCATACATGCTATCGTCAAATGATAATTTAACTGCTGGTTCTATCGTACAATCTCCGCTATTCTCTATATTCGCCACTCTTTTGATAGCTTGTTCCAAGGTTTCGTTAGGCAATTTTTCGAACATCTGGACCGATTCTCACCTGGTCATTATGGATACTTTATCTCCTGATCTCACCATCGTATAAAACTCATTATTCACAAGCGCGTTTCCATATACATATACGGAAAACGTAATGCCGAGATCCGGTGAAGTATATGTTTTGAAATATCAAGTCTGTTCTCCGGTCATCTCAGTACATTGTGTCGGAGTTGTGCAATTTGTAGAGGAATATATGAATCAGGTAGGTCATACCACTTGCAGAGTATCTTGAGCTCAAACTACATCTCCTGAAGAAATGATGTCTGCCACGGATGGAGATATAGGTTTAGATGATCCGCATCATCAGAGAATAAGTGCGCATAAAGCAGTCAAAATGAGGAAAATTTTTCTCATTTTTTTCGTAACAAGGAATAAAAAAAACGTTTTTTGGTTTATATCGTTTTTCAGCTAAATTAGTAGGGATTTTGGGGGGGTCAAAAAAAGTCCTCTAAAATTTGTACATAATCCTCCAAAAGCATAATTCATGATTTCATATTGTCCTTCAAAAATATTTTCTATTTTTGATTGAACAATATGTAGTTGACCAAACAATAATTATTCGTTTCACTTCTTAATTATTTGTTGGTCAACTATGGTTGAATTATGGATAAATTCAGTCCATAAAAAAAGTCCTCTAAAATTTGTACATAATCCTCCAAAAGCATAATTCATGATTTTGGTTGAATTATGGATAAATTCAGTCCATAAAAAAAGTATCAAAAAATTTGACAAAAAAGATGTTCGTCAGTATAATTAACTCTGTAACTTTGTTTTTTATACTTTTACTCTATATAAAATGATTCTTAGATTACACAAACACATCCGTGCACATGTGAAGAAATATCATAAGCACTACCTATGATGATTGGGTGTTCTCTGATTGTTTCTCATGGTGACTTCTCTGATTGCCAGCATTACTAATATCTTTGCGGCGACAGGCGGACCAAATTATCCTAGTACAGCTGCTAATGTCACTGGCACTGGAACTATCGCTTGGACCAATCCAACCAGACTTACTGGTAATGATACTCTTTATGCTACGGCTGTTCTTACGACCAGCACTTACTCTAACTATATCCAGGCCACCGGTTATGGCTTGAGCATTCCAACCGGTGCTACAATCAATGGTATCGTGGTATCAATTATGCGTATGAGTTCAGCAAACGGATGAGGCAATAGCGTTGCTGATGTTAATCTTAATTTGCTCAAAAACGGCAGCATTATCGGTACCAATAGAGCAGCCACGGGAACAGCACGGCCGATTTCAATGACGGCAGCTTCTTATGGTAGCACGAGCGACTTGCGAGGAACAACATGGACACCAGCCGACATCAATGCTAGCAACTTTGGAGTATCTCTTTCTGTAAGGAATCAAAGCAGCGCTAGTAGTAGAACAGCTTCTGTTAATTATATAACAATTACCGTAACCTATACACCAGATACTACACCACCGACGGTAAGCACATGATATATTTCATCAGGTTCTACAGGAACCAATGGAGGCAATCTCTATTATGTCGGCACTATCAACGTAAGAGCTGATGTAAGCGACACTTGATGATTGAGCGGAGCTACTTGTATGTATACCACAGGAAGCACGCGAGCGGCTGCGACATACAATACCACGTATTGTGAAGCGACAAGCTTGAACCCTAACGCTACCATCAATATCAGATTCAGGATTTCCGATTTGGCAGGAAACACAACGACATGAGCAACAGGTACATATCTTTATGATAATACTGCGCCAAGCGGATGATCGTTTACCATAAACAATAATGCGACATATACTACAAGTACATCCGTAACGTTAAACACAACCTGTCCTACGGATGCAGGAGTTTCATGAGTACAAGTAGCGTTCGGTAATTCAGCAGCACCGACTAACCGGCAATCTTGTACTGCAAGCATGGCACAAACACTTACTGCAGGAGATGCAACAAAAACGGTATATATGAGATTCAAGGATTCGTTAGGAAATAGCGGAAGCGATATTACAGATACCATCATCTTGGACACTGCAGGACCGACAGTACTTTTCACTGATGATGTATTGGCATGACCTGTCACTTCTGACACCATCGCAGGTAACCGATGAGATGCTACGATAGCGAAATGGATGTATACAGGATGAACATCTTGTCCCACGACATCAGGAACATACACCTACACAAGCGGAACAAGCATGAACCAAACAACCGAAGCAAACAATGGAAAATATATCTGTCTGTATGGTGAAGACGCAGCAGGAAATAAATCAACAATCGCGTCTGCAAATCCAATCAACATCGACATCACACCGCCTACATTCGCATGAGTCACTAGCTGACAGACGTATACTAATACTACTTGAGTCACTATCACTTTCTCTGATAACAAGCCATGAGTAACTGCTACGTTGAATTGATCTTGATATGCCAGTGGAACTCAAATTACAGGAAACAATACCTATGTGTTTATAGCGACTGATGCTGCAGGCAATTCTACCTGAGCTACGTTTACTATTGCTATAGATACCACGCCACCAACCGTAAGCACATGATATATCTCATCAGGTTCTACAGGAAGCAATGGAGGTAATTTGTATTATGTCGGCACTATCAATGTGAGAGCCGATGTGAGCGATGATGTGTGATTGAGCGGAGCTACTTGTATGTATACCACAGGAAGCACGCGAGCGGCTGCGACATACAATACCACGTATTGTGAAGTAGTAGGATTAAATCCTGCCGCTACCATCAATATCAGATTCAGAATTTCCGATACATCTAATCATACGACAACATGAGCTACCGGTGCTTATATCTATGATGGCACTGCGCCAAGCGGATGATCATTTACAATAAATAATGATGCGACATATACTACAAGTACATCCGTAACGTTAAACACAACCTGTCCTACGGATGCAGGAGTTTCATGAGTACAAGTAGCGTTCGGTACTTGAGCAGCACCGACTAACCGGCAATCTTGTACTGCAAGCATGGCACAAACACTTACTGCAGGAGATGCAACCAAGACGGTATATATGAGATTCAAGGATGCGCTTGGAAATACAACAAGTGATACTAACGATACTATTATCTTGGATACAACAGCTCCTACCTTTGCATGAGTAACCAGCTGAACTACATACTATAATGCTACATGAGTTACTATCACCTTCTCTGATGATCATCTTTCATGAGCTACACTAAGTGGTAACGCATATACGAGTGGTACACAAATTACATGAAATGGTACCTATGTATTCGTAGTTACTGATCTTGCTGGTAATTCTACTTGAGCTACCTTTACTATTAATATAGATAGTATTCCTCCTACATTGAGTGTTATTCATATCACATCAACCAATGCTTTGAGCTGAGCTCTTGCTAAACCTGGAGATATTGTAACTGTCAGCTTTACGGGTAGTGAAGCGTTGACCGGAGTGTATATAACTATCGATTGAAATATTGGTACGATAAGTGGAACAGGTATCAACCGGTTATGAACCTGGACTATGAATATATCAGATACTGGATGAATTATTCCTTTTACTATCGACTTTTATGACCTAGCATATAATACCTGAGCACAAAGAACTGGTACAACCGATGCTAGTGTAGTGAGCTTTGATAATATCGCTCCTACAGCGAATGTCGTTTACGATATCAATTCACTTACCAATCATGATGTTATCGCTACGCTTACCGGATATTTAGAACCGATTACTGTTACCAGCGTAGGATGATATACTCATACATTTACGGGAAATGATTCATTCACTTTTGAATTCCATGATGCTGCAGGCAATACAGGAAGCACATGAGCAACAGTTACTTGGATCGATAAATCTCCTGTCACCTGAACAATAGCTTACGATATCACCTGACTTACTAATACAGATGTCATCGCCTCTATTACTTTCAATAAAACATGAGTGAGCGGTGTTACCTGATATACGTTCACAGGTAAT
>CAIVEC010000002.1 GCA_903904875.1 uncultured bacterium
CTTTGACACGTGTAGCATCAGAAATATTAAAGACTTCTGCTCTTGTGCGAAGAAACTCAATGATGTTGATGTCATGGTTTTTTAAACGCTCCAATTGAGGGAGAATATCTATCAAAGCGATAACATATTCCGCCTCCACTTTGAACCGATGCTTGATCAAAGCGTATTCAGAAAAGTAAATTGTCAAACAGTCTGTTTGGCTTGAATATCTCCCGTCTATAGGAGAAACAGCATACAATGAATCTACCATAAGTTTTTAGTTTTTTTGTTTATATTTTAGTGATTATTTTTTATTTAGGAAAAATAGAAATATCTATTTAGATAGAAAAGTCAACACCTATAAGAAAATAACAATATTTTTTAATGCTAAGTGCTAAATGTTAAGTGTTAAGTGAATGTATTGTATCATTATAGACTATTGTGATATACGATAGTTCATACTATAACAAATCCTAAACTTAAAACTTAGCACTTAAAACTTAAAATTATGTGTAATTGTTAGTTGTTCACTGTTAACTAGTATGATGAATAGGTGGTGAATAAGAATCCGGGGATCGGTTGGGCGTACGAAGCGTTCAAAGCGACATTTTGATTACCATACGACGCTTGGCTTTGAAGAAAGAACGTATCCGTAGGCAAAATATAGAC
Source organism: uncultured bacterium (assembly GCA_903904875.1). Classification (GTDB taxonomy): domain Bacteria; phylum Patescibacteriota; class Gracilibacteria; order Absconditabacterales; family Absconditicoccaceae; genus CAJBLF01. The sequence goes on from CAIVEC010000002.1 coordinate 649, forward strand.
CGTTTCCAGCGGATTGGAAAGTGTTTGCAGACAGAATGATTGTTGAACTTGCGCTGTATTGGAGATCATAAGATACATTTTAAATCCATCTTCTATAAACTGAGATGATCAATAACTATTAGCAAGGTTTTGATTCACTCCAGCCATATAGGTTTCAAATGCAGTTCTAAATTCAGTCAAAGAAATAGTATTAAGTGATCATGATCTGAAGAACACACCGTTTTCATAGAGTTCTTCACCAGAGAGAATGAGAAGTCAGAACGTAACCGTATCAGGAGAAGAAATATTTTGTATCTGAATCTTATCGTTTTTGAAAACATCAGCAAGGTTCTGATAATTGATTCACGTATCGAATGTTCCAGCTACTCATCACGAATACATATCTCTGAACAGCGGTACAATCAACGAGTCACCGCCGCTAAGCGCATACGGAAATTCACACCCGCTGCCATTTTCCTGTCGGAATTTTTTGGAAAGCAATGAAGCGGTTCAAGAGATATTTGTAGATAAACTGCAGTTTGGTTCACACAAAAAGTTATCGAATACGATCTGGTCTCCTGTATTTACGGTATAATCAAATCCGATTCCACGATGTTTAATTTGCACGAGTCCGAGCTCTATTCATGCCTTGGAGAGATAATATGTTTTATAATACGAATTTACGACAGCGGATTGTTTCATCATCTGTTGGACGAACGTCATCGACAAAACTCCGAGTAGCGATGACGCTAACAGGACGAAGATCACGAGGATGCTGATGTTTCAACGTTTCTGCATGCAAGTAAAGAGGATTAAAAGAATTGCTGGAACGGTACGACCACATGAGTCGCGAATTGAGTTCAATAGTTGACGCTATATGCTTTGAATATCATCCGGAATCCAGGAGAATTGAGACAGTGAAGATAATTTCATTCCTGACAGAGTGAATCGGAATCCAGGTATTGCTGTTGTGAAGCGAACGGGATGATTTTGAATATCGCTTTACTGATCACTATTTTTTTAGGATTGATGAGTTCTATCGTTTTATTTTGAGAAGTCATATACAGCGAACAGCCGGATCATGCGCCGGTAAGCGTATATTCTGTGGCAGGCTCTACACAGTCACCCGTAGTGAAGAAACTTATTTCACCATCCTGTCAGCTCAAATACAACACATCAGTAATTCATTGTGTATCTACTAAACCGCCGCTTCATTGCTCGTAATATTTCGGATAATCGATGGTGTTCCTGTCGGAAAAATTTTGGATGATCTGGGATATCTGAAGCATTTCCTGGGAGACTTCTTTCTCCTGCTGTACGCGGAACACCATAGTGGAAATCCGGTTATAGGTTCTGAGCAGCATCACGAAAAGGATGCCGAGGATTGCCATCACGATCAGGAGTTCTAAGAGTGTGAATCATCTTTTAGACTTCATACACTAATAATTTCAGATAAAACTTTCCAGGACCACTTCTCATGTTTTCGTTCACTTATTGTAGAGCACATGCGATTCTACTTTCAATATACTATCACGTGGCAATATATTGGTTCATTCACTCACACCCGTAAAGAGGATATATCTCGAAAAAACTGTCGGATCTATTCCTTCAACAGGACGTGAAGAATACCGGAATATCTGATGTCATCATGCATCTCAAGTAGTATAATACAATCTGTTTCCGCTCCGAAGTTCAGCGAAATTTTTTCCTGCATCGACAGGAAGCGAATAGGTATATCAATTCGGATCAAAAGAGATTTGAAAGAGCTGATTATTTTGGCTTCAGGAGGAAAAATACCATGCGCAGACTTTTTCTACATCAACAGTTCATCGATCGCCGGTAAGCAGATCAGGGACCAATACACAGTCCCATGGTAATCATTTGCTGATATTAGAATCTCTCATATTGTAGACGAGTTCAATTCATTCTTTAGCCAAAAAAGTAGCGTTGGTACGCATTTGCGTAATATCCAGAGTCACGAGATTCTGGGTAATGAGACGCAAGACTGCAAGTACTCCAATAGCAAAAACAGTGATAGCGATTATCACTTCGATAAAGGTGAATCCAGACTTGCTCTTCATATATTATCTTACAAACTAAACTTTGATATTTTATAACGATTGGATTTTTATTCACAAAGCCACATATCGTCACAGATTGCTACATATTGTTGTAATATAGCCACAACCTGAGTCTATCTGAGACTATCTGAAGCAACCTGAGGCCAATTAGTTTTCACAGCGTTGTTCAATGAGTTTACAGGTTTCGGACTTAATTTCAAAACAATATTGTTTGCCGTTTTCCGGTACATACGCTTGGAAAGAGAACACCTGCCCTGTTGTTCATTGCACAGGTGAAGTCAGGACGCATCCAAGGATATACGGAGTGAATTGAAGATTAACAGAATCGACGTTCTGGTCATCAAGCGTGAATTGGCGGAACGTAAGTCCGGAAAGTTTTGGCTCAACGACAAACGGTCCTTGATCCACTTGATACCAGGTTCCGCTTTCAAAACTAACGGTCAATGCTTGATATTTTTTTCCATCACGGAAACTTGACGTCATATTCTGACTATAGAGATCATTATAGTATCCGACAAACTGTTCTTTGAGTGATTGTGCTTTGAGGTCAACGATACGACCAGAACCGAATCTCATGGTCGCAGCCATCAAGATACCGATAATCAGAAGCACGATAGCCATTTCTACAAGGGTGAACCCTTTCTTCAAAAGGACGAGCGTTTTTTTCATATGAACGAAGTGATAAAGAATAGTGTATATGTAGTGAATTACCGACAATTTTCAAATTCTAAATTCTGAATCAAAAAGATTTTGCATTTGATTTTTTTTTGGATAGTATATCATATATCTATAATCATCTCTTTTACTACGTTACCAAAGAAACCAATGAAAAAAAAGGCAAAAAAAACCTGCGAGTGTAAATGCTGCAAGGGCGGAAAATGCACCTGCAAAGGAAAATGCACATGCAAATTTTGCAAGGGAAAATAAGGAAAAGGAAAAAACAAAAAAACTGTCATCATGAGACAGTTTTTTATATTATTTTTATCTGCGGGATTACTTGAGGACGGGGCGAATGGCAAGAGCGTTTCTTTTACTGGTTATACTGATTCTTTTTTTTCTCAGTTTTTTATCATTTCTTCTATTTTTGCCATTATTTCATCTTTTTGTGGAAAATCGGAACGGCCAAGTTTTTCTAGTAACTTTTTGCCAAAATATCCAATGTCGTCATTCAGCATACCGAAAAGATTAGTTGGTAATCCATTATCATTTCTTACTTTCACTAAACGCTTTATTAATTCAGCATTCTTTAAATATCTTTCTACGCCTACTTCTAGCGGTTGTTCAATAATCATATAATCATCAAAATTTGTTCCGATACTATTATCCATCATTGCCAAAAAGTCTTCGAGCTTTCCTTTTCTTATAGCTTCTTCAATCATGACATCAAACTCGTCGGCCAATTGTTCGTTTTGCTTATTAAAGGATTCATCTATTGGCTTTACCTGTTCAACCGAATATTCAATTAGCGCTTTTTTCAATTCGTGATTACTATCACTGATTGCGTCCAGCTTCTTCTCTAAAACATTAGTATTTTCTCCTTTTACTGAAAAGTCTTTTGACAAACCGTTTCTGTCGATTTTTGGTCTTTTGCTCATAGTAGTGATGTTATGAAGTAAAATAGTTGTATTATATGTTTTCAAAGAAAAAAGCAAATTTCCTTTTACATTCCTGCTCACTGCATGATTTGAAGGATGAGACCGAAGATTCCAAGCGCGATCACGACCACGATTCACCCGACGAAGATAAGCATCACCGGTTCGATGATTTTGGATGACGTAGAAATCAAGTTATTTAAATCATCTTCGTACATTTTGAGGACATTATCCAGAGAATTGGAAAGATTCGCTGTCTCTTCACCGACCTTGATCATCACGGATACGTCGGAAGGAATCAGATCAGTCTCATATTGTAAGGTATTGTAAATAGTCTCTCATTTTCCTAGACCGACTAATACGCGTTCGATCATATTGGTATAGGCGGGAATTCAAAGGATATCTCTGAGCAATTGAAAGGTCTGGATATAGTTCATGCCGGCAGCCATCATCAGCTTCATATATCTGCAGAATTTCACGATGTAGAAATACTTGGTCATCTTACCGATAAGCGGGATATTGAGCAAAATACTAAACCAGGTCTTTTTACCGAATTCAGTGGAGAAAAACACTCCTAACACTAATGAAAGTCATGCAACGGTTCCGAGGATCGCTTTCCATTGCGTTTGGAAAAAGATGGAAGTATCATGCAATGCTCTCGTAATCCACGGCAACTGGAGATTCTGGAAGCTTTCAGCGATGGAGAAGATATTGGGCAGCACAAGCAGGAACAGAGCGAATACCGCTACGATAGCAACCACGATAAGGATTGCAGGATAGAGCAACGCGCCGACATATTTATTTTTCATATCTTTGACATAGACGTATTCTGTCGCAAGTGATTGGAGAATCATCGGCAGATTTCCGGACATCTCTCCTGCTTTCACGATAGTATAATCACCCTGATCGAAATAATCGGGCAATCTATTCAACGCGTACGAAAAGCTTTTTCCTCTACGGATAAACGCCAAAATATTTCTTGATATTTCTTTGAGTGCATAGTTATCAGAGCTTTGACCTATGATATTCATAGCCTCTACGAGAGAGACTCCGCCGCTGAGCAAATAGGCGACTTCTTTGAAAAACAAAATCTTATCCTTAGATCAGAAACTTCCTCTGTCTATGGATTGCAACGTAGATACGATCATATTATCGATCGGACCTGGCTTGTACTCTTGTGTTTTCTGTTCTTCCGTTTCCACCATAAGCAATCTGAAGTAAAATAAATTAATGTTAAGTTCTAAATGTTAAATGTTGAGTGAAGGATTTATTATATTATGGACTATTGTATATTATGATAGTTTATAAGAGCGCAAATTCCATCACTTAGAACTTAGTACTTAACACTTAGCATTATTTTGTTAGTCTGTATAGTAATACGCGTTTAAGTCTATATCCACTTTCTGTTGAGTTGCATAATTAGCGATATCGTAATTCACTTTATCGATCTTGTACAAGACGCGATAATTTACATCTGCAAGCACTCTCGTTTCTACATTATCAATGAAAGAAAGCAGAGCGTCCTTGGTATCGAAAGTGATGTTGAGTTTGAGCGGAACATAGTATAAGTTTCAGAAAAATTGTTTTGGGTCTCCGATAGAAATCTTATTGATGAGTCAGTTTTTTACCTTAGTCACGGGATCTCTGAGCAAGTATTCATTGATATTTGCGAGTAGGATTTTTTCGTTGATGAACATCTTAGGATCAGTCAGATTATTGAGTTGGATATACGATCTCGCGAACGAGAAGTTAGTCCTCAACGCAGGATCTATTGCACTGCAATTCGTTCTCGTATTGAGACATGCAATGATATTTGACTGTTGGCTTTCGATTTTCTGGATCAATTTTTGATCAGCCTCGGATTGTAATTTCCTTGTTTCAAAGCTGGAAATCTGAAGATTGATATCGCTGGCTTCGGTCTTGGTCGCTTGGAAATTATCCCATGCGGGCAAGAGGATACTGTTGCCGAAAATAATGAGCACGAGCAAGAGTATGATGAAATATACCCTATATCTGATACTCACGACCCTTGAAGTCGTAATCAATACCTGTGAATCTTCTGCGAGCGTATCGATCTCAGCGGATTTCTTTTGCTGTTGCTCACCAAGCAATCTATCGATAATCTGACTATTCTGCGGTGCTGCCTGTTCCTGCATCGTTGATAACGTTAGCTTCTAAAACGAATTCATAATAATTGTTGTCACCTACCCTATCGTAGGTCTGGATACGGATATTTTTGACGAAATCCAAACTGGAGAACCTGTCGATTAATGAATGGATGCCTTTGGCCGGATTGGAATAATACAAGAGCAGCAAGTTGGAAACCTGTCCCTTGAGCGTAATCTTATCCATACTGACATTGAAGTCAGAAAGCACAATAGTATCTGTCGTACTCGTATCTATTTGTTTCATATCTTCGAGCATAGCGATCATTTTTGAAATATGATCAGACCACGGCATAGTTGTCTGTTTTTCTTCAAGGATTTTCACTGCCTGTAATTTGTTGTATCCCGTAAGCAATTTGTAAGACTCCAACTGTGCAGTCTGTCCGGATAATACTGTACGTTTATCGGCGATAGTCTGATTCGTCAGAAACATATCGACCTTGAGATAGCCGAAAGCAGCAAATGATAAGCCGAGTATCACGAGCAATACTTGAAAGTATATTTTCCGTCTGGAATGAAATCTGCCTGCACTCATGGAAATAGGTAATAAATAAAACACATCTAAGTATACCCGCAATTCGCGATTTTTCAAAATCAAGGCATATAGGAAGCGTTTCTGCCCTTACGAAAAGCAAGAAACAAGGAAATATAGTTGACATTTAATAGAAAATAAGTATAAGACATTAAAAGAAAACAAAAAAATAATCACTAAAAAACAGAATATGACTATTTTCGAAAAAGACAAAAAAGAGTACAATCGCTACAAAGCGATGCTCTTACAGAAATTAGCATGGCGGACATTGATAATCTGCCTAGCTGTAATAGGAACACCGACCATTATGATAAGAATCATCTATGGACACGGCATAGAATATCCCAATCAAACGATTAATACAATAATTGTATTTGGAATACTCTATATCTTTATCGGGTTCATAAGTTGGATCATCCATTACCGGTATTATTTCCGTATGTTACGCAATATGAGATACAATGGAGCTGATTATACACGGAAAGAAGCAGAAGAAATATTAGGTCTAAGAAGATTGGGCTGCAGATTGGGCGTATACTAGAATAGAAAACTATACTTCGAATCCCACGGTATTGCCGAGGGATTTTTTTTACTTCCAAACAATAAGACTTGACTTTTATTAAGAAATATATATAAGTAATAAAAATAAAAAATCATGAAAAAATTCGTTATAGTACTCGTCCTTGCACTCCTCTGTGGAATGTATTCATGCACCTATAAAACAGGTCAAATTGTAGGTCTTCCGACCGATAAGCAAATGACTGAAAAAGAAAAAGAATTCCAAAAAAATCTCTTTGATGGCGATATATTCGTACAAGTTCGCCTGAATAATGGAGATACCGTAAACGCCGTAATCACAGAAAAACGCTGGAAAGAAAACAATCCAGCAGTTGAAGTCTCAAGTGATTTCAATAACGGCACCTACCTTGTGAAATAATATACATCCCTCTATGAAATTCCCCGGTTTTTTACGGGGATTTTTTCATTTGAGACACAATTAAAATTCGAGGTATCGAGGATTTTAATTGTGTCGAAATTATAGTTACTATCCAAATAAGTTCGAAATGTAATGAGGAATTATTGTGATAGTAACTATACATCCTTCAATCAAAATCCAAAATATTTTGAAGGAGGATGTATATATTTTGTTTCAAAAATATATTACACGCCCATAATTTCAACCTCCGCACCATATAACTTCTTCATCTCCTCTATCACATCGCCGACCTTATATCTCGGATCCTGCTGATTGGCGTAATACCGCTTATGCGGATCTACGAAGATTATTTTTTTCAAATCATGGAAATCCTGGAATATCTCGGCATAGGTGCATAATATCATTGACTTTACTCACTTCTTGATTTCCCATCGATGTACATCCTTCTGATTCTGCGTTTGTGTCGACGAGAGAAAAGCAACACCCGGATCCTCACGAAAAGCCTCATCCGTAGTATTAAACATGGTTCGTAAGTCTGGAAACACAATTAAAGTCTGTCAGTCCGGAGACAATGAAAATTTATTTTGAACAATTTTTGTCGATTTTGGTCAATTTTCGTCGCGAGCAGAGCGAGCTTTAGTCAATTTAGCTTCACGCTCAAGCAATTTCTCTATATCATCAGCGAAGAAGAGTCTCACAACGGATTTATAGGTTGTATAATAGGTTTCCACCATCCAGTGGAAGAGTTTCAATGCCGGAGCGGAGAGAAATTCCTTGTAGACGAGTTCGGCTTGTGTTGTGGTCAAATGCTGATATTGCTCAGCGAACGCCAAGTTTTCTCCCAATGCCAGAAAATACTGGTTGCCGAATACGAGCAGATCCCCTGCTTTCACTTTCTTTTTAGTTGAATTTTCGGCAAGAATACATACCTTATCAAAGCCGAAAAAACGATCAAAGCTGTACAAGTACACGGCAGAATGACACAAGATAAAAGTACCCAAGATATAGAGAAAGCTAAAAACAATACAACGTAAAAATAGGACCAGAAATACTTGCTTTTTACTACAAAATATATATAATATAAAAGTTAAATAATACACAGTTTCAACTGTATTTCCTTTGAAACTTTAGCCATTAAAAAAACAAAATGTTAAAACACGCAGAGAAACTAGGCAAAATGCTTGCCTGAGTAGGATGAAAAAAAACACCAAGCAAACCGATGACAACATCCACACCAATCACCTTTGTTGATCATTCCAAAAGTTATGTGTTTTTCCACATCAAACCTTTCAAGGACAATGATCGCGGCGTCAATCATCGAGATACCGTGAGCAAAAATATCATCAGCCTCAAAAAGAAGAAAATAATTTTCCTGATAAGCGGAAATGTTTCTGATATTAAATTATATGTAGGCGTACCTAAGGATTTCAAGAACTATTTTGAAAATACTTTCTATGCAAGCTACCCTACCTCAGATCTTGTTGAGCTCAAAGACGCCATAGCTATCCCTCAGAAAAGAGAATGGCTTGTTTTTTCCAAAGAAGGGACATTGCTCGGCAAAGACGAATTCACCAGATGAGGAACGTATATGGATCCGATGAACGGGATTTTCTCATTATACAATATGGTCGATGCAAATTCCAAACTCGATCTCTATTTCACGTATACCTTCAAGCTCAGAAAGAATTTCTTGCAATTTATGAATAGTGTTTTCAAATGGATACGAGAACCGAAAAAGAAAAACGCAGACGGAACACCGATGGAAAAACCCGTGGAAATAAAGCCAGAGATATATGGGTCATTCAGTTATAAAATAAGCACCAAAGATCATTATCTCAGGGAGCATCTCAAGAAAAATATCATCGCAGCGTTTGCGCCATTCATAACCAACGGAAAAATAAAGATAAAGACATCTGAAAAATTTCACGGTATGACCCATTCCCAGGCGGGGAATTTCTTTCACCTTCCGACTCTGGAAAACTTCAATAAAGGACTGGATTATACGCTCTATAGAAAACTCCCGTATCCGACGAATCTGCCTACCATAAAAAATACTGATCCTAAAGAATTCACTATGCTCGGAAACACCGATTACAGAGGAGAAAAAATCACGTTTGGTATCAGAAAAGAGGATAAATTCAGACATATGTATATCGTAGGTAAGACAGGAACCGGTAAATCTACCTTTATCGCAAATCTCATCAAAAGCGATATGATTGCTGGAAATGGATTGGCGGTACTTGATCCGCATGGAGAAACCATTGATACTATTCTTGAACATATTCCCACCAATAGGATCAACGATGTCATACTCTTTGACGTATCGGATGCGGATTATCCAATAGGATTCAACCTACTGCAAGCCAATACCGAAGAAGAGAAAAATCTGGTAGCATCCGGAGTGGTTTCCACGTTTTATAAAATATACGGAGAAAGCCGATGACCGAGATTGGAATATATCCTCAGAAATGTGGTGATATCGCTCGTCGATTATCCGAATGCAACACTTATGCATATCCTCAGAGTATTGACCGATAAGAATTTCCGCGAAGAAGTGATTTCCAATATCAAAGATGCGGTCGTATTGAAATTCCGGACATCAGAATTCAATAAATGGAACGATAAACAGAGAGATGAAGCGATTTCTCCGATAACCAACAAAGTAGGACAATTCCTTTCAGCGAAACTCATCAGAAATATCTTTGGACAGCCAAGGACGAAATTGAATCTCAGAAGGGCGATGGACGAAGGAAAAATCATCTTGATAAATCTCAGCAAAGGTAAAATCGGAGAAGATAATGCAAAAATGATCGGATCATTACTCGTCACGAAATTTCAGATCGATGCAATGTCTAGAGCAGATATACCATTTCATGAGAGAAGAGATTTCTATCTCTACATCGATGAGTTCCAGAATTTCGCATCCAAATCATTCGCGACTATCCTCTCAGAAGCGAGAAAATATAAATTATCACTTATCGTAGCCAACCAATATACCTCACAGCTTGATGAAGAAACTATCGATGCAATCTTCGGTAACGTAGGTACGACGATAGCATTTACCCTAGGAAAAGATGACGCTGACATCATCACCGGACAGTTCAAGAACATGGCAAGCGTCAACGATCTGATTTCATTACCGCAATTCACGGCATATACAAGATTGATGATTGACGGAATATCCTCAGATCCGTTCAGCATGAAGACATTGCCTATCACGACTCCGGAATGATCACTCGAACTCATCGATAAGATCAGAAAGCAATCAAGACAAAGATACGCCATGGAAAGAGGTCAGTTGGAAAAACTGATGACTGCACGATCAAACAAGACATTCTCCGTCCAGGAAAAAATCATGGAAAAAGCGAGATTGGAGTCATTGGGAGTGACAGAAGAAGAAGTCGAAAACTTGCACGATATTTTCGTAGAACAACATACTACATATTTCACGGAATTCGCTATAGACGGCGTAGAACCTGATGCTATCATCTTTGATACCGAACAGTATTCACACAAAGCGATTTGGTACAGCAAACCGAAAGGTCTAGAAGACCAAGCAAACATCAAATACCAGGCAGGTGGCAAAGTGACCTTCGACGGACACAAAGAGATTCCTGTACATGTGGATATCTACCAGCATCAGACAATCCAGATAGAAAATAACGGACCGTTGATGATATGGATCGGAAATAAATCCGATGCGATGCAGCAATTGGAAAGCATCTATCAGCAAGCAGGAGTCAAACAGCAGAATTATCTTAAATTCTGCCCGAATATCGCCAAAATAGAAAAAGCAAAAGGCGTAGCACCAGCTCCTTCAAAAGCAGAAGAAGAAGTTAAGAAGACACCGGCTTACGAAGGAGAAATCGTTCACGACGGCACATTCAGCATCAAGGATATTAAACTAGGAAATGAATATGACGGATATATCAAACTCATGTACAATTACGGAATGTTCGTCACGGTGAAATGAGTGGAATGATTATTGCACAAAAACTTTATCGTCGCACCGGCTGGAGTCGAACGGAAAAAATACTACAACATCGGCGACAAGATCAAAGTCAAAGCCAAGGAATTCAAAGACATCAACGGCGAACAGAAAGTCGTCCGAGCACAGAAATAACTGAATTTATAGTAAATACAAAAAAATCCCACGGATATACCGCGGGAGTTTTTTATATTCTCCTTCAAAAATATGTTTTAGTATTTTTGATTGAAGAATATATACCGATGACCTTTGATCCATAAAGTACAAGCCTAAGCGAAGTAATTTATGAGTTCAAAGGCAATCGGGGCAACATATATATATGAAAGACCGCTTACTAGCTAGGCATTAGCGTATTCGACCATGGATACTTGTTCGAAGATCTGGTCGATAGCTGATTGGATTTCCATGACTGGCATTTGGAAGGTATTATTATTGAAATTGTTTGCGAGCAAAAATGTTTGTAATGTAGCAGAAGTCTCTTGAAGAGATCCAATGATTTTTTCAATAGTAGTCGTATCTGTGATTACTTTTTGATGTAACGCTTTTTTAAGATCTCCAAGATGAAGTTTGATCTTAGTGATATTATCAATCACAATATTTACGAATTCAGATTCTACTTTTTGAGCAGTAGTTACACTATATTGCGCTACTGAATCTCAATTAAGTTCAAAACACATAGCAAGACTTTTTTCAATGTCTTTGCACACTCCCTCAATCTTTTGGATAAGGGTGTTTACATTACGGATTGATTCGCTTGATAATCTGGTATTGAAGTTTTCCATGATGTTGATGTAATAAGAAGGTAAATGAGGTTGTTTGTGTACTATAAGTATATCCGCCGATGGCGGAGAAATCAAAGAATAGGTTCAGAGAAAAGTATTTTTATAAGTAAAAAAACTAAATACCTGTTTTCTTATTTACAAATCTTATTTTTTATGTCCGATTGCAAACTATGAGTTATCAAAAGCCGGAAAATCGGGGGTCAAAATTTGCAAAATTTTGATTTCTGGGTATACTTTATATAAGTTGCAAGAAACAAGTTACAAGGAGCAAGTTCCAAAAACCTGAAACCTTCAACCTTTAACCTTTAACCGTTTTTATGCAGAAAACACTGCAGATCGGGAAAACACAATGGATATTCATCCATACGCCTGACAAAGAATCAATCGATAAGCTCGCTCAAGAGTATGATTTGCACGAAATGGTTGTAGACAATATTTTAGGCGTCAATGCACAGTCAAAGATTGACACCAGCAGCAATCATTTTTTCTTAGCGCTTACGTTTACAAAATACGAACCGGAATGATCCAAATATCTTTTCAACGAATTGGATGTGATCATAGGAGACAACCACATTATTACTACTATAGGATTAGAATCTCAAAGCTTCAATAAACTGTTTGAAGATATGTCAAAAGAAGCGGAGACGATTGACGGATCATATAAATCATCACCGTATTACATCCTCTATAGGATCATTGATGCGTTCTATAACAAGACTATCAAATCGCTTGCGGTCTCTTCAGAAAAGCTTCTTAATATCCAAACAGATATAGGTGAAAAATGAAAAGATGTGGTAGATGAATTGATCAACGAGGATCTGAATAAGATATTCATCAAGCATAACTTTCTTTCACAACAGGAAATAATCGACGATCTCATAGATCATGTAAACAAATTTCATGAAAAACATCTCACGACCTATTTCAATAATCTGAAAACGAAACTCTCAAAAATCGTAAGAACGATAAATGTGCTTACAGAAAAAAACGATTCGCTTATGGCGGCATACAATACATTCTTAAGCATCAAAAGCAACAAAAGCGTAACAAGATTGACGTTCGTAAATTCTATCTTCATGCCGTTGACCGTGATAGCAGGAATAGGAGGAATGTCTGAACGAAGCATGATGACCGGTCCACATAACTGGAGAATCGCCTATCCGCTCTTTATCGTCTGATGTTTGATCATAGCATATATCACTTATTTGCTCTTACGTAAATTCTTTATGAAAAAATAGCAAAGAGAAAACTTAGATGTGGAAACTGGTACTAGGTACCAGCTTTTTTGTAATATACATTCCCTTGACATTTACTTGACATTTGATATAAAATATATATAAGTATAAAAATATAAAAA
>CAIVEC010000003.1 GCA_903904875.1 uncultured bacterium
AAAGATGAACATCATGTTTTCCATGAATAGCATCATTACAAAGGATATACCGGTAAAATGATACTATTTCACCATTTTGCGGATCAAAGACAACAATGTATGTATACGTACTATCGAATACATCGCCATCTATGTGATCAAGATTGAACATCACCGCACTTATCCTGTTAACTTCAGTGATAACATTCGGCGCTGTTTGTTTCTTCACAAAATGGATTTCTAAATTTCTCCACACCCTTGCAAGGGTTTTTACTGTTAATTCCTGATCCAATACGTCTTTAGGAACAGGAGTTGTAAGATTTTCTTTTTCCATATTTTGTTTTTTAGATTATTTTTTGTTTTTTTTGTTATGAGTTGACATTTTATGAAAATAATATAGAAAATCAATGCGTTTTTTGTGAAAATTTTAAAATACCGCAGTCAGGGAGACATACGGCATTTCTTGAATTCAGAATGTATAATTTATAATGCAGAATTTTAAAAATCGTACCTTTAATTCTGAACTCTGCATTCTACATTCTGCATTCTTATTATTTTTTAGTAGTCTTTTTCGCTGGAGCAGCTTTTGCAGCGGTCTTAGTAGCTGGTATTTTAGCAGCTGGTTTGTCCTCTTTAGAGGGTTTTTTTGCAGGTAATCTTTTCGCTTTTTCTACCACCTTATCTTTTTTATCAGGATTCTTTTCAAGCTTTTCTGTAATCCTTTTTGCTTTATCTTCGAGCTTTTCTTCAGAGAGTTTCTTTATGACTCCAGCCAATCCTCTACCCTCGAATTTCTTTACAGGCTTTGCCGGAACAGTTTCCTGTACAGGTTTATCTGCCACTTCGGCGGAAGTTTCTGCAGCAGCTTTTGGAGCAGTAATCGGCTTCTTAGCAGGCTTTTCTTCTGGAGCAGTCTTATCGTCACCAATTCCTTTCATACTCAATCAGATTTTTCTGTTTTTAGGATCGAGTAAGATGATTTTTGTCTTCACAATCTGTCCAAGTTTCACTACTTCATTCGGATTCTGGATAGATTTCTGTGAAAGCTCGCTCAAGTGAACCAATCCGTTGATATCCTGGAACACTCTCACGAATACTCCGTATGGTACGAATCTGATGACTTCTCCTTCGATGATATCGCCGATCTTGTATGCTTTTGGCAATGCTGTCCGCGGATCGTCTTTCAACTTCTTGCTGGATAATGATATCTTTCCGTTCTCCAATCCGATGACTTTTACGCTGATTTTATCACCGATCTTTCCAAGCTTCTCGATATTATTGACATGTCCATAGGTGATTTCAGAGATATGCACCAATCATTCAACCGTTCATCCGATAGTCACGAATAAACCGTAAGAAGATAATCCGCTCACAACTCCGTCGTATACTTTTCCTACTTCAAGATCCTTGAGGATATTTTCTCTTTCTTCTTTGAGCGCTTCTCTTTCTGAAAGGACGATTCTCTTTTCATCTTCATCGATATTGATGATTCTTACCTTAAGTTCTTTTCAGATAAGGTCCAATAATTTTTCAAATATGATTTCCTGATCACCATCTTCCACTCTCGGATAATGGATAGGAGCCAATTGCGATAATGGGACGAATCCTTTGATTCCATGCATATCTACAAGTAATCAACCAAGATTCGCTTCGGTAGGAATAACCGTAATCACATCATCAGCTTCGAATTTTTTCATAATGGATTTCCATACATCGTATTGTAATAATTTAGTGATGGATACAATATAATGTCAGTCTTCATGCCTGATATTGGTATTTACGATTTCAAGTTCGATCTCTCTTCCTGGTTCCAGATCATATCCGGATCTTTCAAGTTCTTTTACTTCTTTGGATAAGATAACTCAGGTAAATGCGTTATTGTCACAGTCGACTAAAATTCCGTTTTCAATTGCTTTGAGGACAACTCCTTTTACTTTGTGTCATTCCTTGATTACAGGAATGGCTATTTGACCAGAGCGCAGTTGCTCTGTTATGCTTACAGTAGCCATTAGAATATAAAACGTTAAAAAATAAAATAAGATGAAGGAAATCTGCGAGTATTATACGAAGTAGATTTTCCCATCGTCTCTATCCAGCATAGCTGGATAAAAAAAATGCTTACTTAAAAATAAGCAAACTAAACTTTAACACTTACTGATTTTGATATGGTGTTGTACGTAGACAACTTTTTGGATTTTAGATACTTGAGGAATGCTCTTCTCCTAGCGACTTTTTTGAGCAATGATCTTTTGGCATCAAAATCTTTTTTGTGCAAAGCGAGATGCGCTTGCAATTCAGCGATTTCATCCGTCAAAAGTCAGATTTGGACTTCTACGGATCCCGTATCATTGTCATGGAGCTTGAATGATTCCGGCGCAGTGTCTTTTGTTGTTTTTTTTGGCATAGTAAAAATAGGATTAGAAAAATAAAAGATGACGGTGTAAAACAAAGCCAACAGTAGTTAACCGTTATAGGCAATGCCTTACTTTAGAACTTAGAGCATAGAATTTAGATTTAATTTTCTGAATTCTGCATTCTGCATTCTGAATTCTAATTACCCCCGACAGGAGTCGAACCTGTGTTTACTCCTTAGGAGAGAGTCGTTCTATCCAACTGAACTACGGGAGCAAAACAAGTGTTTTTCTGTTATAGAGCAAAAAAAACAGTCCCTCCTCGGGCTTAGCCTCATTGTATAGTATTTTGGAGTAGAAAATCAAGGAAATTTAGCAGATTACGAGAATTCGTTAAATACCTGATAGACGATCAAGAGGAACAGGAATACCACAATGGCGATGACGAAGATATTTATGATGATTCATTTAGCTTTTTTCCAAGCATCCTCTTTACCGGAAGACGTAATCAAAAGATATCCAGCATAGAAAAGGGCAAGTACAAAGAGTCAACCAAGAACCCATCCAAGTACGATAGCGACATTGACAATCATATCGGCGGCTTTTGCACCAAAGGCCGGTGTCTGAGCGATGTAGAAGATATAGTCGATAACTTTGATCAACACCAAAGCGATCACGACATTGATGGCTCACTTTTGGGCTATTTTCACCTTATCCGATTTATCCATCGCTGACATCATCCTGAAGCCATAGACCACCAACATGATAATAGCAGCAAAAAACGCAAGGACTTTGAAAAACGAGAGAATCTGCAAAAACAATGAATTTTGAAGACTACTCACGAGTTGTTGGCTTCCTTGAACATTACCGATATTCAAGACCGTTCAGAGAATCCACGTCACTCCAAAAATCAGAAAAGCACCATACAGGATATAGATAAGGCTCGTAAACGCTTTTTTGGGTCCATCAGGCTCCTTGGCTTTCATGATGAAGTTTACTCAGGTGATCACCAAAAAGATAAAGAGTATGACAAATCATAAATTTCTGATGATATCCCGCAATTGGCCTCATGCACTAGCGCTACAAGCACCCGTAGCGACCTGATTAGGATAAAAGAGATTCTGTATATTTTGCATCAAGGTAAGATTCCTATCGATACAGATATTAAATACCGTTTCCACTCTACCGTATTTATCAGGGGTGGTATCTGTGAGATAATTAGCGAAATTATCATTGAATGATGGTGCAGCAGCATAGCTAAATCCACCACCTATGATAACAAGCGTAAGCACTAGTATTGCTTTTTTGATACCACTCATGTTTCTAAATTTTAAATTCTAAATTTTAAATTCTAAATTTTTTAGAATCCGGTGTTTCCTCAATACCCTCAGAAGATCGAATTAATGAGAGAGACCGCTAACTTGATGATAAAGTAAAATCCAGTCAAGATAACGACTCCTATCACGATATTGATGATATTTTTTTTGATTTTAGCTATTTCGCCTTCTTTGTGGACTGCATTGGTCACCATAAGCAATCCGTTGTAAATCAACAGAATCACGGCCACAGAAAGTCCTATATAGACAGCCCATTGCAGATATGGATTGATATTGTTCCTAAACCGATCCAACGTATTCGCTATTTTATACTGACTTGCGTACGCTCATTGTTTATCAGTCGCATTATCAAGCGCTGTCTGTTGTATTTTATATTCATCATTTGCTTCACCGACAACAGTATCCAAAATCTGGATAGGATTATTGCCATATTTTGATCGGCTATCAGATTGTGCAAAACTAAGAAGCGGAAGTGAGTAGCAGAGAATTACAATAGCTAAAATAAGTTTTTTCATTCAGCGGGCAAAGAAGTAAATATAATACAAGTATATGGAAATATATGCATTTTTCAAATTATCTTTTCCCTTGGGAAAGAGAGATAGAAAGTCTGAAGATAAAAAGTCAAAGAAGAGCCAACACGAGAAGATAGATCAGATAGTCATTAAGTTCCCAGAGGATGTTTTGGATTTTTTGTTGTTGATGAGCGACGATATTCTGTGAAAGTTCGGTAAAAAATTGATTGAAGGAGGTATCGCCAAGCACTCTATAGAATTTTCATCAGGTCTTGTCAGCGAGTTGCTGCAGCAAGGTAAGATTGATATCGGTAGTGACATCATCATTCCATGTATCGCGACCGATAAGATAATTTTCCTGACCTACACCGAGAACAAAGAGCGGAACTTTGGTTTTCTGATAATACGAAATAACCTGCATCGGATCATATCCTACATTTGAATCGCCATCTGTGATCAAAATAACGATTCCAGGTTTGTATATCTCTTGATTGGCGAATTGTTGGAGATTTTCGGTACCGAGAAGAAGTGCATCACCGATTGCTGTTCACAAAAAATCTTTTACCGGAGGGAAATCTCCGAGATTCATGGACTGCAATTTAGCGATGATAGCAGATGACGAGGAAGAAAACGGTATATAGACAAATGGTTTTCACGAGAACGTGATCAATGAGATAGAGTAACCCTCCAGCTGTTGGACAAGCGAAATCAAAGATGTCTTTGCAGCGACGAACCTGCTTGGACTCAAATCATTGGCGGACATAGATAACGAAACATCCAGGATGATCTGGATGGGGATATTTTTTTCTATAACCACCTGTTTATCAGATATCAAGGAGATACGCAAAGGAAGAAGCACGACACACGCCACAAGTATGCAAAGCAAGATATTGTACAATAACCGGCTCCTCTGCTTCATATGTTTCAGCGGAACAAGGAATTTCGGTTTCTGATTAAAAAAGAAAAGCACTCCGCAAAGTGCGATCAGTGCTACGCTTATTCGTATTCCGTTGAGAGAAAATGACATATAGGTTTCATGGATGGACTAAATCAATCATTTTTTTTCTATATCTGTCAGGATTTGCTTATCGAATTTATTCTCTTTCTGCTCGATGATCTGTTTTTCTTCTTTAGTCTTGGACTCCTGGATCATAATATCGAGCGGATTCTTTTTCTCGTAATTGACCTGGAATTTTTTCTTCGCATCAAAAAAGTTATTTCTGATGAGTTTGGCTATATAGGCGACAAGTCATAATTCCGAAACCTTGAAAAACGCTATGACGATGAAAATGATAAGGATTATGATAGCGACCAATACACCGACTACCTTGGATCCTGATTTTGAGAATCCATTGAAAGCCGCTAATGCAGCGGCGACTCCGATTGCAAGGACGAACATCTGAATCACAGAGATAGTCAATGGTCCGATACTGAATGTCATACCGGCAAGCAATCCTCTTTTGATATTCTTTGGATAGACGACTTTCATTAATAGTCTCATAAAAATAAAAGTAGTGATAGTATACGAAAATACATTTCATTGTCAAAAAAAAATCTGTGGGAAATACCACAGATTATCAAAAGAAGTTTACACAATTTTACGCTGACTCAGCTTGTCTGAGAGGAACCAGCTCAAATGCTTCATTGAGTTTAACATCCTGTTGGATGTCATACTTGATGAAACCAAAATGAGCACCGCGTAATAATCCCGTATCAATGCAAGATTGTGTTCCTGTAATCATAATGATTATGCAGCGGGTTGTCTGAAATCTCTGAATATCAGGGATAAGATTATATCCGCATTCAAGACCCATATTCCCATCTAAAGTGATAATATCAAATTTTTCATTCCGAATCTTTTTTTTCGCTGCCGAATATTTGTCAACAGTATGAATATCACAACCGTTGACGAAGTTTCGGGTTAAAAACGCAGCTACTGATTTTTGATCGGATAGCGTGTCATCCACAATCAGGATTTTGGGCGAACTTTGCAAATCTTTCATAATTTTTTTTTAGTTTTTTTTTGTTTTTATGTTTTTAGTGGCACGTGTATAGGGATTTTTATATCATTTACAAGAGGAAATTATGTGATATAATATTTATTTTGAGATATTTTCAGAATATGGGTAGATAATTTACACGTTATAGAGTTGAAAAAAATAAGCAAATACATACACACAAGTCACCTTTACTTTTCATAGACAGAAAAAAAAAATGGAAGACATAGTCATCATAGGATCAGGTCCTGCAGGACACACGGCAGCTATCTACGCAGCGAGAGCTAATCTCAAGCCTATCATGTTCGAATGATTCATGGCAGGTGGAATAGCAGCCGGCGGACAGCTTACTACTACCAGCAAGGTGGAGAATTTTCCTGGTTTTCCTCAAGGAATCGATGGAATCCAGTTGATGGCGAATATGAGGCAGCAAGCAATCAATATGGGAACAAGGATAGAGACCAAAACCATAGATAAAGTGGATTTCAGTTCACAGCCGTTGAAACTCTTCAGCGGAAATGAAGTCATCGAAGCGAAATCAGTCATCATAGCGACATGAGCGATAGCAAAACGTCTCGGACTGCCAGGAGAAAAAGAGTACCGGCAAAAAGGCATCTCTGCATGTGCTATCTGTGATGGCGGATTACCGATATTCAGGAATAAAGTTGTCGTCGTCATCGGATGAGGCGATGTTGCGATGGAAGAAGCGTTGCATATGACGCATTTCGCATCCAAAGTCATTCTGCTTGTAAGAAGAGACGTTCTCAGAGCGTCAGAAGTGATGCAGGAAAGAGCGAAAGCGAATGAAAAGATAGAGATCAGACGATTCACCGAAGCTCTAGAGGCGATGGGGGATGGAAATATGCTTACCTGAGTCAAAGTAATAAATAATCAGACAAAAGAAGAATCAACAATAGAATGTTCTTGATTATTTTATGCAATCGGACATACTCCGAATACGGAATTCCTCTGATGACAGATTACACTCGACAATGACGGATATATTGTAACTAAGAAAATGCCAGTACATACAGCGACGAATGTAGAATGAGTATTTGCAGCCGGCGATGTAGCCGACAAGAAATACAGGCAAGCAGTCACTTCAGCAGGAAGCGGTTGCATGGCAGCATTTGAAGCGCAAAAGTATTTACAAGAAAATAAATAAGGCGCCGGGACTTCCCAAGAAGTCCAACGCCGCTTTTATCTACTAGGAATGATTTTAAAATTCCTATACGGCAAATAAAAAAAATCTTTTACTTTTTTAATCAGAAAAAAATGTGAATACTTCACATCTCTTCCATTGAAGAATTCAAAAAAGAAATTCTGGAGCATAAGGGATTGTCAGTTGTCGATTTCTGGGCAGAACGATGCGGACCATGCAGGATGCTCGGACCGATCATAGAACAATTAGCTGACGAACATAAGGATATCAAAATAGCTAAAGTGAATGTAGACGAAAATCAAGAATTAGCTGCAACTTTCCAAGTATCCTCTATTCCTGTTGTGTTTTTTCTCAAGGATGGACAAGTAGTAGATAGAATTATTGGAGCAAATCCTTTAATCGTTTATCAAGAGAAAATAGCTGAACATTCAGCACCTGCGAAAGCAGCCGAATAAGTTAAATTACAAGCAAATAAAAATCCGAGCGATGCTCGGATTTTTTCGTGAAGAAACAATTATTTTATTTTCCTAGAAAGAATGACCCGCTTTTCCTTTATTTGAAATTCATTTGATTCAAAAAAATCAAGTGAAGTTGTATTTTTTGTATAAACATCAGTTATCATATCTGTCTTTCCTAAACGTTTTAATTTTTCAGAAGCTGAATCCAATAATACAGAAGCGATATGCTGATGCCTATATTTTTTATCGACAAATATATACGTCAATCGAGCGACATTAGGTTTCTGAGAGGAATAATTTTTCTCTACCAAAACAAAACCAACAATGCCGGTTTTGTCACAGCACACCATTCCCAGACCAAAGGATTTTTTTAGATATTTTCTTATGGAATTAACGCTTCGATCCCAGGAATATTCTGATTTCAAAGCAAAATATGATTTGCCTAACAAAAAAATGGGTTTGATATCATTCTCTTTTATCAATCTATAATGCATCATGTTATGATAATATAAATTTATTGGATCGAAATATTAGCAGCGAATTCAGATCGTGCTGGATCCATGATCTGGATAAGGAATTTCATTCAGTTAGCTGCGGTTTTTTGGAGAATGCTATTTCACACATTATTTAATGTACCCTTGATGCTACACGTGAATATCCTGACTTTCGGATCCTCATGCAATGTCGCCTTATCTGAGAATTTCGTGATATCCATCTGAGTAGAACAACGAACCCCAGGAAGACCAAGATCTTCATCTACATTCAATGATTCATAGGTGATATTGCTGGATGGGAATACGATGGAATACCCTCTGCTCGATGTGAAAGTTATGGCTTTCTCTAAATTGATAGGGAATTGTTTCACAGAGGTATCGATGGTCGGTGTAGATGTTGTCGTAGCAGTTGTTGTTGTGGTATCTGGTGATGGATTTGTGGTATTGGAGATATAACTAAGCTTAGTTCCTCCTGCAGCTTGTGATGGATCAATGAATACTTTACAGGTAGCGGAACCGTCAGCAGTAGGTCCTTGAAGATTGATGATCAATCCATTGAGATCTACACCGAGCGAATTCGTCGTCACTTGCATAAGCGAAGTCGAACCGTCAGTACAGAGCGTCTGTATTTTGGACAACATAGTATTTTGCACATAATATGCCGTAGGCAAGATGAATGCGTTGGCGACATCTATCACTTCTTGTTCAGGGATATCATTGATGAAATATCCATAATATGTACCGTTGGTGAAGAACCATGACGTCACTCATTCCAATTTATATAAGGTGGTTCCATACGAAGTAGAGACGGTTTTTTCTGCACTAGCTCAGATATTCTGCTGAAGTTGTGCACAATTTTTGTTAGGATCAGTTTTCTTGCAGGAGAAATATGAGATCTGGATGATCTGATTGGTTGCGATATTCTGGACTTTCAAAATACCGTTTTCTCATTGATTGAGCACTGTATATTTTGATCAGAATTCTGCGGGAAGATAGAGAGCGGCTTGAGGGATATAGATTCAACTTCCTGATCACAGCATTGTTCACGTAGCTCAGCTGCTTGCCAAAGCTCAAGAGACAATACTTACTTCCACGATGTAGATATCATTGAGTTCTTTTTCTACCGTTCCTTGGATATCCACAAGACCGCTATAGAGACTAAGATCCAATGTCTTGCTTTTGAGACCCACGATAGTGGTATCAGCCAGGGTTAAGGTATGCGTATAGGAGATAAGGTCGCCATTCGCTTGCAACATACCCGACAACGATACTTCTTGTCCGATTTCAAATCATGTGGTAGATTCTATGGAGGAAGAGAACCGATTGCTGATGCGATCAAAATTATTGAACAGCAAAAACGCTAGAACAAACGTACAGATAATTACAACAAATAAGGTAAGCAACGATATAGATCTTCTTGGTGGTTGCATCATAAAGTCATTTCCTTGACCAAATAAAGGTTTCTTGGTAGGAGGAACAACATTCTTTTTGAAATTCATTTGAGAGTGCATAACAAAATAAAAAAAATATATGCATAGAGAATGGTATGAAATTTAGACTGCTTTTCAATCCAATAACCCATATTGTATAATTTTTTGGGTAATTAGGCAATGATTTTTGGTGATTTTGACCGGTTGATTTGAAAAAATAAAGGTTCAGGAGTATACTTTAAGTGTATTTTATACCTTCATATCTTTACCAATGAATACACAAGTAGCAGCAGCAACAGCAGCAGCACAGCCTACAGCTCTTCAGAACTTCATGAATAGCGCCGTAGTTACCTATGGACTTAAAATACTAGGAGCTATAGCAGTTATCTTGCTTCTTTTGATGATTTCTAAATTTATCTCAGGGATAGTCAGAAGGAATATCGTAAAAAACGCTGATCCTTCGAACAAACATATCGATAAAATCTGAAAACTGATGGGAGATATCACTTTTTATATCCTCGTCATTTTCTCATTTTTCATAGGATTTGAAATGGTTGGATTCAATGTAGGACTTATCCTGTGAGGTATCTCATTTGGAGTATGATTAGCCTTCAAGGAAATTCTTGGGAACATAATCGCAGGTATCATGATTCTCTACACTAAAGAATTCAAGCTCGGAGATATGGTAGAAATCGAAGCGGATCAAGCATATTTCGGAAGAATCGAAGAAATAACCATCAGATATACGGTCATCAGGACATTGGATCTCAGACAAGTAGTCTTGCCGAACATGACCTTAATCACGGTACCCATCAAAACCTACAGTGCAGAACCATTGGTCAAACTCACGGTAATGCAACGAATGGATTATGATAGTGATCCAACCAAGGTCATTGAAATAATGAAAGAAGCGATCAATAGCATAGATTTTGTCAAAAACAAAGAAAATACGAAAGTATTTGTGAATGATCGATTAGATAGTTATGTAGAATATAAGTCATATTTTGAATTTGATCCTAATTGTGGATATGGATTATTATATGAAGTAGCCATAGCACAAGTTTCCAAAAAAATCTATGAAGCATTTTGCGCAAACAACATGTATTGTCCTTATGACATCAAGACGATAGATTTTGAAAGCAAGGATGATCAGAAAAAAATCCAAGAAGAGATACAAGGAAGAATTCAAGAAGAAATGAAAGGATCAGTGCAATGACAAACACAAGAAAAAGCGCAGACACAGACACCTGCCTAATCTTTTATTTCTATTCAGGAGAATATGTTGCAAGCAATTGTTCCAGATATCATACAATCACTGATCAAAAATCGAGAAAGCATACTGCTCAAAACATTTCTTGCAATAGGCATATTTTTTGCGATTTTCCTTATCAGCAAGTTTATTGTAAACAGAGTAAGACAAAGGATAGAAAATAATTCTTTGCAAAATGATGTATACACACATAACATATCCAAATTAACAGGAAACATCATCTTCACATTTCTCATGGTGTTCGATATCCTAGCGATATTCCAAGTCATAGGATTTGATACAGCGATGATCATGTGATGAGTGTCATTTAGTATTGGTTTCGCTATGGAGACCATCATAGAAAACATGGTAGCAGGAGTTATGTTTATCACTATCAAAAAATTTAAAGTAGGAGATTATGTAGAATTTCTCTGAAGCCTTAATATGAAATGAACTATAGAGGAAATTAATGTCAGATATTCTGTCATTAGATCGTTTGATCATAGAGGACTTATTATCCCAAACAGCATTTTAGCACAAACACCGATCAAAACGTACAAAACAGAACCAATTATGAGAGGAGATATTGAACTTAATGTACCGCGTCATGTAAATATAGATCAGATACAGATGCTTCTCAATCAGACCATCAACGCAAATAAACATGTCATACAAAAAGAATATACGACGACATTCATTACTGGCTTTAATAATATGGGTATCGGAATAAAATCATTCTTCTTCGCTAATCCACAAAAAAAATCTGCTATTCTCACGACCAGAGAACTGAGAGTAGAAATCATGAACGCATTTGAAAAATATGGTATCAAAAAACCATACGCTCATATAACACTTACTGCTGAATAAGAATTATTCAACCATCATAACACAATTTCAAAAAATGTATGAAATAAGAATTCATTGACTTTTTATAAAAAATAAGTATAAGATATAAAAATAAAAAAAATCTCATGGAAACAAAAACCAACAACAAAGAAATTGGCATTGAAATAAATCAAGCCAAGCGCCACAAAAGACACATATGGACATGGACAGTTTTCTGTATCATCCATGCAGTCGTAGTGATGAACATAGTACCGACGATGAAAATAACGATGCAAACAAAAGTCTATGAACCAAGTTCACTTATGGTATTCTGGAATGCAGCGATATTCATCATCTTTGTAGTCCAAATAGGATACCATTGGATGCGATACAACTCGTATATGAGTTTAATAAAAACCCATGCATAAAAAAAAATATGCCTTCGTATTTCGAAGGCGTTTTTTTATTAAAAAAATATTATTCTCAAGATATTTCTTTTATCTGATCACGAATAACCGCAGCTTGTTCAAACTCCCACGCAGCTATGGCATCGTCCAGCTGTTTTTTTAAGTCTTTGAGGATGATTTCTTTTTCGAATTTAGTCATTCTTTTGAGTCTTTTGGTTTTTCCTCTCGTGAGTTTATCGAAAGACTGGGAAAGCACTTCATCCGTTTTTACCACATCCAATCATTTGATATTAGATTCAGCTTTTTCTGGAGTGATATGATGCTCTTTATTATATTTGTCTTGGATACCGCGGCGACGATAGGTCTCCCGCAATGCCTTGATCATCGATTCGGTGAAATTATCGGAATACAAGATAACTTCACTGTTCGGATTTCTGGATGCACGTCAGATGATCTGGATAAGTGATGTTGTGGAACGAAGGAATCATTCCTTATCAGCGTCAAGTATTGCAAGCAAAGTGACTTCAGGAAGATCAATCCCCTCTCTGAGCAAATTCACTCACACAATGATATCGATAGTTCCCGTTCTCAGCTTTTTTATAATCTCTCGACGATCGATGGTTGCTATTTCGCTATGCAAATAGAACGCTTTATATCATTTGGAAACGAGAAAATTCGTCACCTCTTCGGAAGATTTTTTGGTCAGCGTAAGCAAAAGGACTTTTCATTTTTTGGCGATATGCTCATCCAGTTTTTTCAGCAGATGTTCCAAAAAAGCCGGCTTGGTGCCAGTGAAATCATTTCCTTGCATAAAATCTTTGAGATTCTTGTATTTAGCGAACATAGATTAGAGAAATATAAACAGCAATTACTCTATTGTTTTGATGATTGTTAATTGAGACACAATGAAAATCTGATTTTTTCTTGAAGATTTTCATGATGTCGAAATTATACCAACGATTTTAGATAATTTAATTTTGAATGAAGTGATAAAATTATATATATCTAAAACAGTTTGGTATACAAGAAAAGTTTGAATATAAATACGGAATAGATACAACAAACAAAGTTTTAATGATTAATAAAAAATGATGAAATTATATCTCTTCGGCTGAGCAGAGACAAAAGCTGATGGACATTCCAATGTAGAGCCATTTCTCAAAATCATTGAAAAAACCATAAAAGAAATTAATCCAAAACAGATTCTCCATATTCCTTTTGCGAGAATAACAGCATCCCTAATAGAATGGGACGGTGATCGGTTCAATAAGCATATTCACTTGGAATGAGTGGAATATCTTAACGCAGTGAATAAGAATGATATCAAAAAGGCGAATTCCCCATTGATATTCATCAGCGGTGGAAGCAAGACTGCAAATTTATTGAAAGAGATACAAGCAGATCCATCCTTAGAGCACCTGATTAGAAATGCAGAATATATCATCGGTGAATCAGCAGGCGCTAAGGTTTTGTGAAGCGCTGTAAGAATAGGTGAAGGTGAATTGGTAAAGTGATTATGAATCATAAAAGATTCCATTATCGAGCCGCATTATACCCAAAAATGAGGCCAGCAATTACTTGCAGAAGAGATGAAAGAAACCGGTTTAAAATACGGAATAGGAATAGATGAAATGACAGGTATGGAATTTGATCTTGATACATTTCCTCAAGAATATAAGAAAATAGGAGAGGGAAATATCGAAATCAAGGAGAATAAGGGATAATTTTCGTCAGAAAGAATCTTTGAAATTATTGCAAAAAAAACAATTTTGGATATACTATATATATCAGAAATGCTCTTTTAAATAAAAACAAAATTATGAAGAAATATTTCTGACTATTATTATCATTGATTTTACTGCTTTGAACGTCGGCATTCGCTGCCTACGAAGATTTTTCCAATCAGTTGCAGACTATGGGATTGGATGTCAAAGCTATTGAATCTCAGAACAGCATTTCGCGTTACGATGTAGCAAGATTGCTTAATATCGTGGAATGTAAGGATTGTATACATCCAAATCAAGATATGATAAGCAAGTATGTACAAGCTTTTTGGTCATCATTTACAGCAGCATCAGGGACTGATTTTACCGACATCAGCTTTCTCGGTGGATTGTATAATGATGTTTCCTACTATTATTGTGTAGCCTATGCAGGAGACAATACGTATATGAGATGATATCCCAAGGCGACCAGCCCGGTCTGCGGAGGACAATTTTGCGGAACCAAGAAAACTACGACAGCGGAATTCATCCAAGTGGTAATCAATATCCTAGCTAAATATATCTACAAAGATATCTCTCTCAACCGAAAGGAGGTAAACACGCGAGTAAGTAAACTTACAGCTGATAGTTATGAAGCCAAGAATTTCACTACTGATGATAAAAAAGTCATTACAGAGAAAAGCAAGACGTGTGATAACGTCTGTGCACTGCAAAATAATAACGAAGTGAATCTCTATCTGAAATACTGTATGTTCAACCTCGCAAAATGCTCTATGCAGGAAGTCGGAAAGATCAAACAATGATATCGGCCAGTTGCCGAGCTTAATCTGCTCTATAGCCAAAGTATAATAAATATCGATCAGACCCAACGAAGGAATACGGATAAAAACATAGACGGGAAAACTGTACTGGATACGTTATTCAAGCTCAACGGGAAAGTGGATTGTATGTTCAATAACGATTATGATTGTGACGGATTGGATAATGCGAAAGATAACTGTCCAACCACCTATAATCCTTCGCAAAAAGATACGGACAACGACAAAATAGGAGATGTCTGTGATGATGATATCGACGGAGATACGATAAAAAATCCGATCGGAATCGTAGATGAAGAAGGAAAGATAGATATTTCCAAATGGACAAAAGATATGGATAATTGTTTATTTGTAGTCAATACCGGACAAGAAGATACCAACCAAAACAGTATCGGAGATGCCTGTGAAACTATGGGAAATCAGATAGGAATCTATATTAGTATGGACAAGCTCGAAGGAAGCGCACCATTGACGACAGTATTTACTGCAGTAAGTAAAGGGAATGTGAATGAAGTTGATTGGGATTTCTGAGATGGAACCCAAGGACAATGAACACCGATCACACATACCTTCATCTCACCAGGCATGTACAATGTGAAAGCGACAGCTAAAGGGAATTCTGCTGACGCTCAAGCCCAAGTCATTGTCATCGTAGGATGACAAGCGGGAGATGGTAAAGCGCTGCAAACCAGAGCAAGCATCATTTGATGAAAAGCTGGTACGGAAAGCACATTATCAGCAGTACTATTAGGAACATTTAACGAACTAGAATGGACGTTCACAAAAGAGAATATCACGTCCAAAAAAGCACCTAATGAAAGTTTCAAGAGGATATTCAAGGAATCATGAGAGAATACGGTTTTGGTAAAATGATACAGCGACGGAAAATTAGTCGGTATGAGCTATTTCACCATCGGGATAGATGAATGAAGATGAGCGATACTCCAAAGCAATATGGCTAACGCTGAAATAAATCAGAAGGTCCTTTTCGATACCAAGACCTATAATATCAAACAAGCAGATGTGGTAAACGTGGATCGGGATTTCTGAGACGGGACCAAAAACAGCAATACAACACTGACTATGGAATATACGTATACCAAGCCAGGAAAAAAAGTAATCACCCAAATCATAACGCTTACCGATGGGAAGAAACTGACAAATATCATCACGATGAATATAACAGATACAACGCTTTTGGCATCATATGCATTGCTTATGACGCCATCCACGTTGATTGCAAATATAGGGCAGAAGATAAATTTCACGACACGTATCATAGGGAATATGCTCAAGACTCCTATTGTGCAAATAGCAGAATTTGCCGATGGAGTGACGCAGAAGAAAGCATGAACGGAAAAAATGCCAAGCCTTTTTGTTCATAGCTATCAAAAAAACGGTTCACTGACACCACAGGATAGCATATATATCAATCAATGTACCTATCTCCAAAACCAAGCGACTCTGGTAATCAATGGAACCGATAGCTGTCTGGATGCCAAGATACAAGGCAATCTCAAAAACACGTATAAATGCGACTTAGATGGAGATGGAATACCGGACATCTGTGATACGGACATCGATGGTGATGGAGTGAAAAATCTACTCGGAATTATCAACTTCGAAAATAAGGATTGTTCATATGTAAGCGATCCAAGCAAACCAAATGCGAATCTCAATCAAGAAATATTAGCGAAACATTACCAAAGCATATGTTCGCTTGATAACGCACCATTTAATGCTAATCCAGATCAGCTTGATCTCAATCAGGACGGCATTGGCGATGCACAGCAAAATACACCGACATTAGATTTGGTATTAGGCAGTGGAGAAGCACTTGATACTGACGGCGATGGAATTCCTGATATAGAAGATCTCTGTCCAACCATCAAAGGGACAATCAATAATAATGGTTGTCCAGAAATTGATCAAGAACTTGCATGTAATCAAATAAGCCTCGAAGATATGCTTATAGTCAAACCGACCGAATGCAATCAATGTCCTTGCCAGTTTTCTGATTTTGCAAGCGATCTCACCAATAACGATCAAGTAAGAGCGGTTTTGCGGGATAAGAAAAAAACAATCCAGTATAAATTTTCTTTACCATGGATTGTCAATTTTCAGCAATAATATAATTAGGTAATTATTCAATAGCACCTACAGGACAAGAAGCTTTTGCTTCTTCGTATTTTTTTTGTTCTTCTGGACCTTCTGGTTGTTTGATAAGTTTAGCTTTTGACGGATTACCTTCCACTTTAAAAAGTTGATCATCAATTGCAGCACAGGTGCCACATCCGATACACGTATCATTTATATTTGCCATAATCTAATAGATAATCAAATAAAATTATTCAGAATGATGTTCGTGATGTTCATAGGTATGATGATGTTCTTTCGGTTGTTCTTCAGTTTCTTCTTCATCGAAGAGTCCCTTAAATGATTTCTTATGCTGGATCTCTTTCATAGCGTCTTCATCGACTACATTGACGATCTTGGTCTTGTGCGCATTCTCTTTGGCGTGTTTGATAACGGATACCAACGTCAACACAAGTCACAAAAGCAAGAAGAGCTGAATAAGATTATATCAAAAAGTTACTTTCATAAATTGTGTTTGTCTTCCTACAAGTCAAATAGCATCACCGATACCTAGAAAAGCGGTAACAATAATCCACAAAAAACCAAAATTGAAGAGCGAATCGTTTTCCTTGAACCCGAAATATCCGATGATGAAGTTTTTGAATTTAAAGTTCATATTCCAACTCAAGAGTACAATCATGGATACAAGAATAATCAAAAAACTTTTAAACATGTAAAATATTCTAAATGAATGTGATATGCCACTTAATGGAGAATATTTAATCAATGGACATGCTAAAAGCAAAAAAGCAAGAATTCGAAGATAAAGGACAAAAACCTTTTGATTTTTAGTAAATCTTCAGAATTTTTGAGTGAATCTTGAAATTCTTTCAGAGAGATTAAGTTTTTTGTGCATCTCAAAACAGAAAAATTAAAAGACATATGATATCGGAAGTAGTAGTAATGATTTATTCCTCGTTTTCAAACAATTTTGTCCAAGATATACATTAGAGATTATATGCATCATTAGTGATAGGTTGAGGAAGTTGTGAATTTGAAGAAGAATCTATATTCTGGTAAAGTTGGCCGTTGTATTGGCTATTCTGTTGGCTCTTTTGGATTACATTGCCGAGATTGAAAAGATCATTGACAAGTTCTCCCGCTCTGCCGAAAATATTTGTCGGAGTATAGATATCGTATTCTGGAACTTTCATTCGTTTCAAGATTGTCGGTATAAGGAATAAGAGAACGATAGTCAGAATGACTCAGATAATCATAAATCTGATGCTATTCCGTCATTTTTTCTTATTTTCTTCCTTGCTATGAGCAAAAATGAACAAGATGATAGCACGAATAAAGGTATATACACACCCAACGATAACCAAAATCACCACCAAGGCCAAAACGGTCAGGATGACATTTTGAAAATCAGCATTAGCATAGATACTATTCATTACCAATAGAAAAAATTAAAATATGTATATTGAGACACAATAAAAACTTGAATGTAGTGAGAGTTTTTATGATGTCGAAATGATATTTACTATCCAAATAAGTCCGAAATGTAATGAGGGATTATTGTGATAGTAAATATATATTATTCAATCAAAAATGAAAAATATTTTTGAAGGATAATATATACCGGTGATTTTTGATACATAAAGTACAAGCGTCAGTGAAGTAATTTATGTTTTCAAAAACAATCGGTGGATTATTTTTTCTCCTCTTTTTTGGTTACTCCTTTTCTTTCTCTATGTTCGATGAATTTATTAAAAAGCTCGTTTTTTGTCTCTTTTAATAAGATTTTTGCTAACCTTTCTGAAGGCTTAGCTCATTTTTTGATCCATGAAACGATAGCATCTGTATCTACCTTCAAAATATGTTTTACAGGATCATATGATCACAAAACTTCTTTGTATCCATATTTTACCGGTTTGGTATGTTCGGAAAGAACAACCCTATAGAAAGCTAAATTTGTTCTTCCATGTCTGGAAAGTCTGATAACTAACATGTTGAATGTATAAAAAATAAAATTTGTTGTTAAATTTTACCCCGCAAAGCGGTGGTTAAAAGTTGAAATAAGAAAATTATTTCAGTTTTTCTCTCGATACGTGAGTAGTTTTTTTCTTGTCTTGTTTGCAATACTTTTTCAATTCCAATTTCTGGGTAATAGTTTTGTTCAAACTCGTGTGATAATTGGTTTTTCCACATTCCTTGCATTGCATCGCTACGATAATTCTTCATCATTTTTTTTTGGCCATAGGCGTAAGGTAATAATAAATAAAGCTATTTTGAATGACGATTGATGACTGAATTAATTGATTTGGCTCCAAGGAGACTCGAACTCCCGACCTCGTCCTTATGAGAGACGCGCTCTAACCAGCTGAGCTACAGAGCCATATACATTCGGTGAGGGGGGGATTCGAACCCCCGAGACGATTTCTCGTCTGACTCGTTAGCAGTGAGTTGACTTCGACCACTCATCCACCTCACCATGAGTATTTTCGATACAACAAAAAAATCGTGTGGTGATTGTATATACAATTACTGTTGAATTTCAAGAACAAAAGTATACATTTCCAAGCATTGATAGGCAATTTTTACCCACTAGAAAAGAATGATGGCGGATGAAATAGGAGGGATTGGATTGGACGAGCTGAGCGGCTGATGAGAAGTGAGGGAAGATATGAATAAAGTGACTGAGGAAGCGGTCAGAAGAGTCCAGGACAACCAAAAAAAAGCCCAACAAGTAGGACAGGACATCAAAAAAGATAAAGCGACTAATAATAAGTTCGCTAAATTTCTTACATTTTTACTTAAGGATATCAAAAATGATGAGTTGGTAAAACAGATATATCATACATTTTTCAAGACCAGACATGAGGAAACAGATCTCGTACACTTGAGGAAAAGTATGAACACCATAGTTGTTGCAGGGATATTCGTACCATTTTACCAGGAGGAAATCAAGGAATTGGAACTGGAATCCATCTATCAGGACATATGGACTTTTGATAGAGATGTTCACTTGACCAAATATATTGAGTATATCAAACAGTTATTACTTAAACATCATGATAATATCGTCATAGATAAGCACGAATTCAGCAAATTATTGACGCAGATAGCAGAATATTATCATCTTACTGAAAAACTTTCGGCAGAAAAGGCCATAGAATTTGAAAATACCCTCAAAAAAGAGCTTTCTCTCAACGAATAGTGATCAAACCAACAGATTCAACCATTTTTAGGGATTTTGTCAACCCTATTTTTTTATTTAGAGCAGGATTTTTGGTAATTCTTACCGTTGTGGATATACTTAGATGTACAAAGTTTTACTTGCCCTATACGGATGACTACAATCAATAAGGAAATCACTATAGATAAAGCTCCTTGAGAAGCCAATTATCCTGAAAAGCTGATTAACTTTAATATATATAAACCTTTTCATGATGCATTGGTAATTATTAATCCGCCAGTTACTGATATTTTTGATAAAAACAGAATAAAGATAAAACAAGATGGAGAAAAATATATCTTCAATATCGATGGAACGAATAAATTTACCGTAGATGAAGCTAATATAGCAACATTTATGAGACAATATTGTAAAGATAATGAAACACGAAAAGCGGAAGAAGATGTATTAGTCAAAATAGAGAAATTAAAAGAGTGATTAAAAATCGAGTATATCAAAAGCACGACAAAAACAGAACTTGATGCACTCAGCGGTGAAATCAATAAATTAGAAAAAAAGTTGACTCTGGAAGACGCCAAAATCATATTATCAAGGAATATCTTATATTTCGAACAACAAAAACATGATGTTGATGAATTTATATCAGCGAATAAAATAGACAAAAATCTTCGAAAAGCATACAAATCGCAGGTACAGGATCGTCTCGATACGCTCTACAGACTAAAAAATGCAATAGAGGTACTCGAACAACACAAAAACGAGAAATATACCATAGAACGAGAGACCAAAAACGGAAAGAAAAAGATAAAAGAAGTAAAAGAGATAAAGATGGATGATATCAACGCTTTTGATATGGAAAGAACACTTGAACAAATCGGTGTATCATTGAAGGCGATAGCGGATGAACAACCTGATTTTATAATGACAAGAAACAGCATTATAAGCCAGAAAGCAGATATAACACCATATTATTCAATTGTCATCAACGAAAAGAAAGACGCGAAAACACTTAAGAATGCACTCAAAAAATACAACAAACAATATGGGATCTTAGATAATCTTGAAGCTGATGCAGCGAAAAAGACAGAAGTAGCAAAAGATCTCGAAGCATTGGAAGAATATCTCAACACCGTGATAGCAAATCCTGATACGTATAAGCCGTCAGAGCATCCATTTGTACCGACTCATAAAAAAGAATTTTATTCATTATTGAAAGTGACGCCTGAATTGTCAGAATTTTTACAATACAACAAAAATGATGTAAATGCGACAGATATAAAAAATACAGGTGCAAGCACATGAACAGGCACTCCTGAAAAAGGTGCATGAACTGGTACTGCAGGAACAGAAAATGACAAAAATACTAAAGAATATACATCAAGTACCTATAGCGATTCCAAGGAAGCATTTGAAAAATGAGGAATAAACGGGTTAAGTAAATACTGGCTAGATCAAAGCAATATGAAACCACAACAGAAACAATTCTGGTGAGGAGTAGGTAATCTTGCACTTACGGGTTGAATAATTTTTATAGGATGGAAAATGATTTCCAGCGCGTTCAAACTGCTTTCAGAGAAAGGAAGAAGTAAAGAAAATCTAGGAAAAAATCTTGGACGATTACTTGGTCCTACAGCACTTATATTCTGATCACAGGCACGAAGCGGAGAAGGTCCAACCAAATTATTTACCTGAGGAGCGCTTACAGAAAAAATATCTGGTGTTTTCGGTCGAGGAAGCACAACAAAAAAGGGGAATGAAACACAGCAGGATAGAGAAACACGTCTCAAATATAAATCTTTTCCAGGAGCTACTGCCCTCTTCAATGGATTGAGCTATGGAGAAATGAAACAATTCCTTATACAAGATGGTGACAGAATGAAGATAGATCCAACGCAATATCAAAAACTTCTTGATATGTTCAAAACAGGAGATAAAAAAAACGAAGCTGCTGCGACATTTCTTGATACCGTAGGAAAAGACGATAAGAAGAACATGATCGACCTCGCATTAACCGGTATGGGAATCACACGAGAAAATATACAGGATGAAACCAAGGCTGATAATAAATTCGATAAATCGGCTTCCTATGCAATAATAAGACTCCGCGAAGTTAGTGAATATTTGGAAACGAACAAATACAACAAGGTAAATCCAGAAACCATGTCGTTGGTAGACAATTATATTGCCGGTAAAGAAGGTGCTTACACGCTCGAAGAACTCGATAAAAGAGGTGATGTCTTCTACAAAGAGACTGAAGTCGTAGACCAGACATGATTAGCTGCCAAAGTTAAAGAGCTAGCCAAGGATGATCCAGAAAAAGAGGAAGAACTTCTCTTAGCACTCAATACTTTCTGGGAGAACATGCAGAACGCAAGCAGAAAAATAGATATCACATGAACATGGGAAGCAATGACATTCAAGACCTACGATCAGACATCTACTATCAATCTCAAAAATAAAGAATTAGTAGGATTTACTCCATCAAGATTTACGAGTTACTATGAAACTTTCAAAGCTGCAAACCTAACAAACCGCATTAAATTTCTCTGTAAGGATAAAGAAGCGACAACTAAGGAACCATTCCATATTTCTATTCCAGGAGGTGATATAGAATTTGCAGATCCAAGTATGTTTAAATTTGATACAGAAATCGTATCTGCGGGACTATGATGATCGCTCAAAGAAATTTCTCCTACATTAGAAACATATAAACAAGCATACTGTGATTACCTCAACACGCTTAAATTCCGGAAAGCAAAAACAGTATAGTTAAATTTCTATTGAATAACTACTGAGGACTGCTATATTGAACGTTGAAGCGACTAAACGTCGAAACGACCAAAAAATCGTTTGAGCGCTTCAGCGTTTTATCGTTTAGGCGTTTTAATGAAAGTCAGCAACAAATTAAACATTCCTGAAAAACATATCCTCATCGTCGGCAATCGATCCTATAAGAATCTCGGAGACGAGCTGATTTTGCTATGAACGGTAAAATTGCTATTGCAGGAATGAAAAAAGATAACCATCGCAGCGTATGACACCCAGCGGCTCAAAAAATTCTTCAGCCAATTTATTGATGTAGATAAAATAACCTTCGTGACTGAGATACCGAAAGGCTTCCGTTCACGGATCAGATACATCCGCAAAGGAAAATTGAGAGAACGGAAACTTCGGAGAAAAGCAGATGCCGTCATCATAGGATGATGAGAAATCATCACGGAAGAGAATAAGCACTCCTATCGATATCGGTTAGCATCTCTTCTCCCCTGTCTGAAAAAACCTCGTTATCTCATGGGAGGGATACAATTCCCAAAAAAAATTTTCAACAGATTCCTTTTCAAGAAAATATTAAAAAGAACGAAACGCATCTTCGCAAGAGATCATGAGACGATTCACGAACTCAAAAAATATGGATATAACAATATAGAGTTTTTTATGGATACGTCATATTTTGCCTATGACCGGAAAAAGAGATATGGAGAATCAGAAAGAAAGTACATAGTAATTAATTTGAACAAGAATGCAGAAAAATTTTTTCCGGAAATCATCCAGGACGTGAAAAAGCTCTATAATCAGTGATATGAGGTTATGTACGTTCCTGTTGCCAAAGGGAAAAACGAGCATTATGATGATATGAGATATGCACGCAAGATACAAAAAGGAACAGGGATAAAAGATCAGCGATTCAGTCAGTTGGATCGGGAAGAAAATTTTGAGTATTTTGTAAAGACACTCGCGCAAGCGAATATCGTCATCAGCAGCAGGCTGCATCTGTTTTTGATAGCGAGTTTTCTAGGAGTTCCTACCAAGGTTTATCCGTATCAGAAGAAAATATTGAAGATGCAGAACACAATCAAAGAACTTAAAATTTAGAACTTAGAAATACCTATAGTCCATGCTAAGACAAATCCAACATTATTAATTATTCATTTTTAATTATTAATTATTTTGAAGTGGATATCATTTCTCACGGGCTATATGGATGAGTCGTCTTCGGCAACAAGAACAAGAAGCAATTCCGGCTCTCTGCAGCGTTCGGTGTATTACCGGATTTTCTAGCGTTCGGATTCCCATTTGCCGTAGGTATCATCGCTATGCTTTCCTGAGATGGAAATATGTTCAGCGGATGATATCATACCCAGCCGAACTATATTCATTACATATATAATGTCACGCATAGCCTCATTACATGGGCCGTTGTCTTCGGAGCGCTTCGGCTGATATACAAAAAACCCGTCAAAGCGAGTTTTGCATGGTTATTGCACATATTGATAGATATACCGACACACTCATTAGCGTTCTTCGCTACACCGTTCCTCCGACCGATTTCCAATTATAGGTTCAACGGTATCGCATGGAGCAATCGAGTCATCTTCATTCCTAATCTCATAGTATTGGCTATATTATATAGTATCTATTTCTATAAAAAATATCGCAAAAATTATATTCATAACTAAGATTTCATTCCATCTATCGTTCATCTCCGAAGCGCCTTGATAAGCTTTCATTTTTCCTTTCTCTTTGCGTAGAGAAGTATTTTGATGATGAGCCGTAACGGCTGTCCTCGAAATCCAAGCAGATAGAATTGTAGTTTCTGGATCAGATTTCCATATTTTTTTACGAAAAGCATCCTGTGTTTCGCCTTTCTGTAGGCAGCATATTCATTGCCGACCCGCGCTTCCTCGAGCACAGTCTTATTTCTTTCCATATGACAGATCTTCAAGTCACGCAGCACCACGATCGGATATCATGTGCGATGGATCCTATAGGTAAAATCCAAGTCCTCACAGACGAAATCCAAGCGTTCATCGAAGAGGATTTTTTTGAAGATATGTGCGGGAGCGAAAAGTGAATTTCAGGAATACATCTGGATATAGTTCCGTTCTTTCTGTCATAAGAAATACGGAATCGGCCTGGATAATCGATAGTTGAAACGAGAGAATCAATTATTTTGGATGGTTCACGTCTTCCTGTACATCAAGGTCGGCGTCAGAACAAAATCTTTCTTGACGATATGCCTGTATTTTTCTCGGAGTGAGATATTCTTTTCCAGATAATCATGGTCGAACTGTTCGTCGTCGTCCATGAGCAGGATAAAGTCGCCTTTTGCTGCCTTGATTCAGTAATTTCTCAGCACACTCGCATTTCAGCCGATCATCGGCTCTTTAGCATCACGCTGAGTACGGAATGATGAATTCAGGTTGGTGATATAGTGGATGTCGTCATGTGACCTAAATTCCCCTTCTTCCGTCAAATGTTTATCTACTACAAAAATAACCTCAAAATCTTTGAAGCTCTGTCTCTGTAAGCATTCACTAATATTTTTCATATTCTGATCTCACCTGGTCGGGATGACGATACTGAGTTTCATAGCTAAAGACTATCGGCTAAAAACTATCGACTAATGCAGTATACCTATTTAGATGAATTTTTCCATTGTTTTTATGGTACGAACAAATATATTTTTAGTACATTTACCCTTAGCGATCTGCATGGTAAAATTCTTGAAACCGTTTTTGATATTCGTGGTGATGTATCACCTCTTCGTCACCGTCATATGGTACGGAGTATTAGGATGAGCATACCCGGAGATACCAGCGCTCGGAAGAGATGCTATTTGGCTGTTTTTTTTCGCTATCGTACTTATAAATAATTTCAGGACCATCAAGACATATCTCAAAACATGGAAACGGCCATGGATAACACTGATCATCATACTCCTTTTTGGTGTAGGCGTTTCCCTCCTCAAAGGGAAATGAATCTACGATATCTTCGTAGGCATCAAATACGGACTTATCTATCTCTTCATTTTTCTTTCTTCCACTTTTCTCGGACGGATATTCACCGAAAAGAATACGAACAAATTTCTGAAATTCCTGAAATATTTACTGATCACCACCCTCATCGTTTGATTTCTCCGACAAGGATTGAAATTTATCCGGCCTGGACTCTTCCTCAAAATCGGATACGGACCGTTTAATGATTTCGTATTCGGAGTGAAACCACCAATCTATTATCTGACCTGATATAAATGAACTCCAAGACGACAAGGAATTTTTTCATGACCGAATAATTACGGATATTTTCTGATTGCATTTTTGCCTGCAGTGATGTTCTTTTTCAAGCAGAAATACGAAGCTATCAAGAAATTGATGATAAACAACAAGAAGACCATCATCAATATTTCCGTAGCTTTGCTCTGGATTTTAGCGATAGTATTGACGCTTTCCAGAACGGCATTTATCGGTGGAATCGTCGGCCTGGCCGTCATCAATATTCAGCGGATCAGAAAGCACAAAAAAATCGCGATAGGGATATGAGTGATTCTTCTGGCGGGATTAGTCGGACTCAGCATACTCAAATGGGATTCTACGATAGGACATATCCAAGCTAAATTCGGCAGCATCAAATACGTCATCGATCAGCCAAGCGGCTATGGCTTGGGAACTTCAGGACCCGCGGTACACTTCAACGGAACTATTTTGCCGGAAAACTATTATATCCAGCTGATGCTCGATATAGGTACGATAGGATTCTTTTTACGAGCAGTCATCATTCTGCAGATCACTCGATGAGCAAGGAAGATACAAAAAGTATTCAAAACACTCAAAGCTAATGCAAACATACAGACAATATATCTTATCCGGACATGACTCAATATCTGACGAGTTTCCCTGCTTGTCATGGGTATGTTCCTGCATGTCTTCGAAGATAGCATGGTCAACTACTTATTCTTTGTTTCATGGTGAATACTGATGTGATACTTATCTACATACATTGATAAAAAGTTGCCGAAAGGTAGCTAAACAATCGACAAAAAAAATAGCTTTAGATATAGCCATTTTCGTCGCCCGCCTAAGCGGGCTTTTGTCAAAATAGTTTATTTATCGTATTCTACTTCGAGGGAAATTTTTTCTGGTACCAACGCTTTCGGTACGATGATTTGTAAGGTATTATCAGGAGTGAGTTTACTATGGATCTTGTCGAAATACACTTGAGGAGGAAGATCGATCACTTGTTCTATATTTCACCGGTAGCATTCTTCCTTGAGAGAGATCAGATTATCTTTTACTTTTGGTTTGATTCTTTCTCAGGTTATCACAAGCCTATAATCTTTGATGGAAAGCTTAAGGGTTTCTTTTTTGACGCCTCATAAGGGAAGTAAAATAACAATCTCTTGAGGAGATTCATAGATATCATACGGAATACGAGGCATTTCTTGTTCTTGTTTCATGAAGAAAAAATTTAGAATATAAATTTTTTTAATGAATAATGAATAGTGAAGAATGAATAATGTCGGTATTTTTCTATTAATAAATATTTTCCTACATTTTTCATTATTAATTTTTAATTAAATTTTAGGGTTTTGATCAGCTTGAAGATCTATACCGATCACTTTTACTATTTGATTTCTTCTTTTTTCTGGTCTAGGAATCCGACGTAAAGTCACTTCACCATTTTGTGCTATATCTCCTTCCGTCAAAATGATAAGATCACCATTATCAAACATACTATAGAACAAACCTGATTTTTTGATAGTGATAGTCTTGATGCTTTGTGCACTGATCGTCACTACATTCCTTTTGAAAATACCTCATTGATCATACATAATCATACAATTTGGTATCACAATAATAAAGTCCATCTTGTAATCGATAAATTTTCCTATAACAGGGAAAAAGAACACAAGATCTATAATAAGGATAGCAATAACAATATATCCAAAATAACCGCCACCCAATCGTCTATAAAAAAATATAAGCCCAAAAACGGTAATCAACAAGACAAATGTAAGAGGAATAATAACCTTATAGATTTGATATAACATGCTTCTTCAGAAACAGAGAACATTTTCAGGACCATATTTTCCTTGATACTCTTCAAATGTTTTTTGTCTCAGCTTAGTGTCGAAATTTGAAAAGATTCTCATACGGATACACTAAGGATAAAATAAGACGCCGAAAATCCCATAAAGGATTTTAACGTCGTTTTTATCTATAGGAATTATTGGAATTCTTATAGATAAAATATAATTAGAACGATTGGAAATTAGGGAAAAATCTCAGATATACCTTACCGATGATATGATCAAACGGCACTTCATAACTTGATCATTCGTAGCAATCCAGTCCGAAACAGCAGCGGGAATCAGTAGAAAATCATCTATTATCTCCCATAACAAAAAATCCTCACGTACTTATTTTGAATTCGCTGATGCCGCATCTCGCTTCCGTTTTTACTGATCAGGTCAGATATGATTCCGGTAACGTATTGCATTGTTCTATAGCATTTTCTGTTTTGCAGATTTCTACACCGCCATTTACGAGTTTCACAGTTTCTCCAGGAAGTCAGACAATCCTTTTGATGTACGGAATGGTTTTACCAGGAGGTACAAACACGATTACATCGCCTCTATTGAGCTGGCTGAATCTCGGAGTGATCTTATCAACGATGATAAAATCGTTTTCTTCAAACGTAGGCGACATACTTGCTCACACCACGGTATACGGATTAGCGACAAAAAATCTGATAAATAATACGATTCATCCTACGAATATCAGAAACGATACCATATCAAAGAGATCCAAGAGGAAATATCTCATTTTCGTTTTAAAGCTCATAATTTACAAAGTCTAATGTATAAAATAATTACTGATACTTTTTATATGTATATATAAGTATCGACATATATTTTTCGTCGTTTTTATTTTGAATTTTTCAACATTTCAATGTCTAGAATGGTACTTCGTCGTCTTCTGGAACTACAGGATCAGCAGTTGCTACTACATGTTCATCATCCCCTCCTTGTCCTTTCGGATCCAAGAAGATGAAATTGTCAACGATAATTTCAGTAGAGAACTTGTCTTTTCCTTCACTGTCCTGTCGTTTCCTTGTTCTAAGTCTTCCTTCGATGTAAATCCTTTTTCCTTTGTTCAAATACTTTGCCAACACTTCAGCGCCTTTTCCATAGGCTACACATCTGTGATATTCCGCATCTTCAAGCACGTTCCCTTCTTTGTTCTTGAATTTTCTGTTGGTCGCAACAGTGAAATTCACGACAGAAGTTCAGCTGCTTTCAATGGTTTTTACCTGCAGATTGTTGGTAGCTCTTCAGATAATCATTACTTTGTTCAAATCCATGATTCGATCAAATTATCGTGTAAAATAAGACGTCAACAATCCTATCAAAAGACCAAGTCCACGAAGGGACGTTATAACGTCGTTTTCATAATCTCCTTCAAAAATATTTTCTATTTTTGATTGAAGATTATGTAGTTAACAACTAAACAATTTCTTATTATATTCAGAAATTGGTTGTTAAACTATATCCAATTTATTTGGATAAAATATGATGAAAAAACAATCATCACATGATATGTAAATAATCAGCACCCAAAATCAATTGATTT
Organism: uncultured bacterium; assembly: GCA_903904875.1. Taxonomy (GTDB): domain Bacteria; phylum Patescibacteriota; class Gracilibacteria; order Absconditabacterales; family Absconditicoccaceae; genus CAJBLF01. The sequence goes on from CAIVEC010000003.1 coordinate 29,429, forward strand.
TTGCCGAGATTTTCGTAAATACTCACCACCAAATACACAGAAAAACCATTATGCCTGGATGATGGAATTGGTAGACATGCTAGACTCAAAATCTGGTGTCTGTAAGGACGTGAGGGTTCGAGTCCCTCTCCAGGTACCATATAAAAAATGTCTGAAGCAATTCAGATTTTTTATTAAATAAAAAAAAGTTGCTCGGATACGGCAACTTTTAAACGAATTTACTTATTACTTCTACTGATAATTTTTTTCCTCGGCATAATAGCCAGGTTTCATGTTAAATTCATCACCACAATAACCGTCATTTGATTTTGCATGTTCATCACAGACATCATATTCACATACGCTTCCCCACACATTGAAGATGATGCGTTTGGTCGATTTTTTCGTGCAATCATGGTGCATGCAATCGTTCTTGGGAGAAAAGCGGTAAGGAATCTGATAAAGGTGATGGAAATGGTCTCTGCCATAGATTCTCGTGGCTTTGATTTCCAGATGATAGACGATATCGAATTTCTGGAGCTCATTCGACTCAAATTCCTCTGTTGTCTCGTTGTATCGGCCCATATGTGAAAAGATAGAATAATATTCCTTTCCAAATTCGACAGTCACCTTTTCATCTCCTATGGACTTGACGACACCATCTGCGCCATGAAAGTAGTCGTCGTCCGGGACGATGATCAATACATCATCTCCGGGTTGTAATTCAATATCTAATTTGTCTTTCATAATATGATTTTTTTTTAATTTTTTATATTTTTATTCTTATATATATTTACAAATAAAAGTCAACGCTGAAATTTTTTTAAAAAAACTGTTGAGAAGACCCAACAGTAATAATACTTTCCTATTTTATACCATACATTCTTTGGCGGATAATCAGCCAGGAACCAAAGAATATGATGATAGAACCCAATAAGCTGATACCAGGATATACGAGCTCCAAAGAGTTTTTACACCCCATAGCGGTATCCACAAAGATGAGGGAATATCCGACAATCATGAGGAACCAAGGCAATAGCGGTTCAGTCTTTTTCTTGAAAAGGTTACCCATCATAGGGACAAAACCCAACGCTATGATTATCTGGATAACCATATTAGACCATAGTGCATTGCTCAACGCCCACACAATCAAACTGACGATACAGATGCCTATACAAACCCAATCAACAGGTGCAAGTGATTTCCGATCAGTTTTTTTGCTTTTTATTATACCGATGATCACGATAGCAAGTGCAGAACAAGGCATGATTGCTGGTGCGATCCAATATTCAGAGAATATCGTGTAGGTAAAGAAGTTTATCACGTCTGCTATCAGCCAGATAGCGAATGCAACAGGTGAAGGGATGAATTTCGTAACAAGGATATGACGAATATAGAAACAGACCGATGCGAATAAGATAATGAATTCTGCAGTTTTCATATATGTTCTTTTTTGTTTTTTGCTCTTATATATATTTACTGACAAAAGTCAACTCTGAGATTTTTTTCTTGTTTTCTTCATCATCTTCGTTACAGTTTCATTCAATATTTACCATTACAAAAATCCATGAAGATCGTTTTAGTCTGAGCAGGATGAACAGGAATGTCGGGCGTAGCAGGAATGCTGCATGATTTATGATATACCAATATCCACTGCATCGACGCAAATCAAAGTGAACTCACGGATAAGCTGAAAACTAAAGGTCTCAAAGTCATCATCGGCCATGGAAAATATAAAGTCCAGCTCTGAGATGTCGTCATTTATTCTGAAGCGACGGCGGAATGCGAGGAAGTGCGTGAAGCGAGAAAAATCATGAAAGCCAATAGGAAAGTGATGGTCATCCTGAATTATTTCCAATTTTTGGGAGAGATATCAAAATATTTCACCAGCGTAGGATTCGCAGGTACGAACGGGAAAAGTTCTTCCACTGCTCTAGCGATCCATACGGCAAAAAGATTGTTGCCGAATTTCGGATTGGGAATCTTGTGAGCGCTCGTGCCAGGGTTCAACACGGAAAGTTATGTAATCGACAAGAAAGCCACACCAGCAATCAAAAATATCTTCAACTATATTTTCACCGGCAAAGGACTCGATTATGCAAACGTAAAAAAATATTTCTTCTTCGTCGAAGCGTGTGAATACAAAAGACACTTCTTGCATCTGGATTTGGACTACGCGGTAATTACGAGTCTAGAACTAGATCATGTGGACTATTATAAGAATTTAGCGGATTATATTTCAGCATTCAAAGAACTGACCAAAAAGACCAAACATTTCATTCTGATTCCCAAGACACTGAATTTCCAATCCAAACTCTGAACGAACCCCAACATCAAAAAGATTCCTATCAAAGCGACTCCATTCAACCACATCCGATGAAAACATAATGATATCAATGGCTCACTGACACTCGAACTTATGACGAGATTATGCAAGGAGCCGAAGACAAAAATATTGAGTACGATGAAAACATTTTGATGACTCCGAAGAAGATTGGAATATCTGATCAACAACGAAAACGGAGCGAAGATATTCACGGATTACGGGCATATGGCCTCCTCTATCGAGTTCGGCTACATGGCATTGAAACACAAATTTCCTGGCAAGAAATTATTCGTCATCTTCCAGCCGCATCAGATAAATAGAATTATATTATGACGGAAAGATTTTCAGAAAGCATTGAAAAAATATGATCAGGTCATGATCTACGACATTTATGCTGCGAGAGAGAACATCAAGGATTTCATCGCTCATCATGCCTTCATCAAGAAAGAGAATATCACTACACTGAACGACCTAGGCAAGCATTTCGCGAAGGAATGCTGAGGAACCTACACCACCGATTTCTCAGTCATCACTAAAGCAATTCAGAAAACGCAAAAAGACAGCGTAATTGTTGTATATAGTGCCGGAGACATTGATTACAAATTAAGAAAATACCTAGGAAAATAATTTCTCACTATAAAAAAATGGCCGATATGGCCATTTTTTATTTATTTTTACATTAAAAGAAATTACTTGATAATAGGACGAACAGGATAGATTTGTGATTTATCATCTTTACTAATTCATCAATAATATAATGTTGGTGCATAAGGTCATGATCGCCATAATCCATACATTCGTGCTTTATCTTTATTATTTTCATTTTCTGTTGTTGAAGAATCATTAATTTCATTCTCTACCTCTGAAAACAACCAAATAGAGCCAGATTTTCACCAATCTCCGACCTCTCACTTAATATCACTAAAAGTATAAACTTTACCAGACAACTGTAAACCTAATATAGTAATAAAAGCATATGATGACAATCTAGATTCATTACCTTCAAAATTAAGCGCCTCTATCGATTTAATACAATCATTTTTTCATGGGATCTTCATCCCTTGTTCAGCAAGAAGTTCATTTTGTTTTTTTAATGTATTGAACATAAAATATGTTTCCTGCATGTTTGAAAAAGCGTTACTAGGATTAGTTACCTTAGGATCACCTCCTACTGAATATGTAAAAATAGTTTTCTTATTTTGTTGGGCTTTGAGATTTTCTCTCGCTCGTTTTATTCCTCAAATTTCAATATAATTTGAATCATAATTAATTGTTTCTAGTTTTTTGAAATTTTTATCCGTAAGCATCTTTTTTTCTTTAAGAGATTCTATTATTTTTTCTATATTCGCCTTATCATCAACTGTCATGTTAGGTTTATTGAGCAAGTATTGTTCATACTTTGTTGTCGATTTTTCTGTAAGAAGCCCTTTAATAAGTTCATCTTTTTTGGTTTGAGAAAATTTTTTTAAATTTCTAATAGCAACAATATCCTCAGCTACTTCATGTCTCTTCTGTGCAAGTTCAATTTTTTTTGGATCTTTTACAGCCATGATGATAGATTAGTAATAAATGGTATTATAAGTAATTATATACAAAAAAAATATATTGTCAAATTTTAACATATCGAATCAGTTATTAATTTTATTGCCTCTTATACAATCCTACAAGCTGCGATTGAGCGACTATTTTTCCTCACATCAGCTCTATCAATCTCTCTTTGGAGAATCCTGACGAGATGTCTAATTTTTCAGAAAGTGCGTAGAGTTTGAAAACATATCTATGCGTTCCGCTTGGCGGACATGGTGCTCACCATGCTTGCTCTCACCAGCTATTCTGTCCGAGGATTCATTGATCAAACGTATCTTGTGAGATGATAACATCACCAGTTTCAGGTAGTGGAATATTAGCGAGAAGCAAATGATCTCGTACGCCAGCAGGCGCGTCAGGATCATCGACAATAAGTGCTAAGCTTTTCGTGTCAGTCGGAATATCATCTATCGTTAAGATAGGAAAACGACCTTCCCCATCGCAGGTATATTGGAAAGGGATAAGTCCTTTATCGGTAAAGTCAGTGGAAATGTTCATTGTAATGGTTTGAATAGGTAAAATCGTTTGAGCAAAACGTCTTCCTGAAAAACAAAAAAATCCAGAGCCATCAGCGCTAGGATTCCCGTGTTTGACTAAAGTATTACCATCACAGATCCGCGTATCTTCAGGAGATAGGAATCTCAGACCTGCAAGGACAAGTATACAAGCAACGATGATAATGAGCCATATACGTTTTCTCATACCATGAATATACATTTCCGGCTTTTTTTTACAAATCAAATTGCTATATACGGATTACTTTACTTTGGAAACGAAGAATGTTATTAGTCGGTGACATCCATATCAATACACGTTATCAGGATAAGATTCTGACCGGACTCAGAGACACTTTTTCCGCATATCCCGACGAAAAGACCATTATCTTTTTCGGAGACTATGTCTACCATTTCGCGTACGACAGAAACGCATTGCTCCAACTGTATAAATTATTTCTCGAATTATTCGAACAAGGAAAAGATATCTACATCCTTTCAGGAAATCACGATCGATTGTGAAGTTCTTTCGTCTTCGAAGAAGCACAGAAAGCGTTTGATGTGCTCTTGCACGATAGATTTAAGGAACTCACCAAAGGCAAAGGGAAAGTGCATTTCGTAACGAAGCCATTAGTGCAGACAATAGAAGGCGAAGAGATATTATTACTGCCATTTTTTCTACCAGGTGAAAATGAATTAAGCAATTATAGTCCGAAAAACGAGAGGCTGAAATCCATCAGCGATTTCGCAAATCTGCTTCAGAAGTCGAACAACAAGCACGAAGCATTTTCCTGATATATCAATAATTTTCTCGCTGAACAGATCGATAGAAATCCGAACCTCACGATTTTTCATCACTACTATATCAACGGAACACCATTTCCATGACAGAAATCCAGATTCAATTACAAGGATGTGGCGTTGAATGAACAGTTTCTAGATATTCCAAGCATCAAGCTCATTTCTGGACACCTCCATCAACCGTTCACCCATACGAATTACTTGTGTCTAGGCAGCGTTCGATCGACAAGTTCGTTAGAAACTAATCAGAATAAATATATTTTTCACTACGACACGAAAAGCAAAAAAATCACGGCATTGCCCATCACTATTAACCAGCAAGTTATGATAAGAACCAAAGAAGCATTGACCGAAGCAGCATTACTGAAGGAATTGCAAGCCATCAACGAAGCGAATAAAAAGTATTTCAGTTCGCCAGAATGGAATATCAGTTTCAAAGAAGATGTGAAACCCAACTTATCAAATATTTCACTGACCCTCAACGTCGAACATATCGATTACGACAAGATGGACGAACTCATCGATGCAGATCTCCGCAAATCATGCAAGGATATCAGGCTCAAGAAAGATATGGAGAATATGGATTCTCTGCTGAATAGCTTCAAAGTCTCTTCGGAAGATCTCAACGGTTTCTCAGACCGGAAAAATATCCTGCAGGAATACATGCAAAAAAAATTCGGGAATGATTACCCGAAATACGAAAAAGTTTTGAAAGAGATGAAGTTATTATAGATTCTTATGAAACAAACGGAGGAGCAAAAGAGATAGAAGTATATCAGTAATTTCAACGCAATTCGCTAGGAGATACTTTTCTGTATCCGACTCCTGCCAGTGATGCATCATAGATATAGAGCTCATTTGCAGTATAACTGGAGAGTATCCCTACATGAGGACATACTCATTTTGGATTGAGAAAAAACAGCAAATCTCAAGCCTCGGGAGTTTTTCATTTGATAGCGAATGTATTACGAGCAGCGGGAGTGAGATTACCATTGAGAGAATTTTTATACTTATTGTATATCCCATAGCTTTGAGAAACACCATCAAGTGAATGATCTCATATTTCATTAAATATTTTTTTGACAAAAGTATCACAAACATATGGATGCCCATACATAAGTTTTGGTTTTGCATCACTAATGGTTTTGGCTGTTTGCAACAATGATTGTATTTTATCAGTATATTCCTTCAGTTGAACAGCTTTGAGATCGGCTTCTGTCTTGTTTTTACCCATAACCTCGCGAGCTAAATCTTTCAGCTCAGCCCTAATTCATGGATTACCTGGTAGAATATTTTTGGAAGCTTCAAATGTTTTTGCCATGAGAACATATATTATTATAAAACAAGTGTTAAATTTTAAGTGCTAAGTTCTAAATAGAAGAATTTTTTATTTAACACTTAGCATTTAGCACTTAGCATTATATTTTAGTAATCTTCCTCATTCTCTTCAGAAGTTTTTTTGTCCATATACTCTTTCACTACTTCGCTCAATGCTTCAGCGATGATAGACATCTTTTCATCAGCGATAGGAATGGCCTTATCGACTGAAGTCCCAGGCGAGAATTGTGTTTTGTATTTCAATATTTTTTCTGCCTCTCTCTTTGGATCATTGATATTTTCAAAGGGATATTCTATGCCATGTTCCAGTTTGATAGAGATATTTCATCTTGAAAACAGTTTATCCCAAAAGCTGTTCTGACTATTGGTGACGGTTTCTATTTTGTTCCGTTCGAAGAAATCCGTCTTGTATTCGAAGAGTCATTCCCGCATGAACATGGTGATGCCGCCCGCAGAAAGAATCAGTCAGTCTAAATAGATATTGAGGAAATCGATGATGTATTTTATGAAAAAGCCTATTCCGAGGATACCGAAAAACCAAGGCAGATACGGCCGTATCATATATTTATCAAGGACAATAAAGAGTACATACAACACCAGCAGAAAAAGGAGCGTCCTCAAGGTAAGCTTGATGAAAACACTCGCATTATGTCAGATGACATGAAAAATCTCGTCCACTTTTACATACCTTTTCATGATCTGTTTTCTCAGCATATTTTATGAATAAACGACTAAACATAGGAATGTAGCGTCTATTTTTTCTTTTTAGTTACTGGCTTGGCAGCTAGAGAAGCCATTTTTTTCTGTTTTTCCAAGAATTTCTCCATTCTTCCCTTCACGACTTTCTTGATTACTTTATCCTTATTGAACGCTGGATGGCATTGATAGCAGGTTTCCACTTTGATAGGACCGGGAACAGTGGTATTGACGGTGAATTTCGCGCCACAGATACATTGCACTTCCACGTCCTTGAAATAATTTCCGTGTATTCACTTTTTCATTGATAATAATGTAACAAATTAAAAAGATTATGGTTACAGGTCTCAGGTTACAAGTTACAGGTTTAAAATATCTTGCTCCCTGTTTCCTGCGCCTTGCTCCTGTTATGTAATTAACGAGTGTATAATTTATGCATAGGATCATAATCGAACAATTCATCTTTTTTGAACCGATGTTTGATTTCCGCTTCAGCCTCTTCTACGTCTCCAGAAGCATGAATAAGATTCGGCACACCGATATTTTGTTTATCTCCATAGGCAAATGACATATGTGCATAATCTCCTCTGATAGTGCCGGGAGCTGCAGCTTTCGGTTCGGTTGTTCCTACAAGTTTACGGACATATTCTACGATTTCCACTCCCTCGAGCACGATAGCGATCATAGGTCCTTTGCTCATCATTTCAAGCGTAACATCAAATGCTTTTTGTCCGCGTCTGGAAATCATCTTTCCAAGCGTTTCATAGTGATGATAGAGGAAATCCTTATCAGGACGGACCATTTTCATGCCGACGATATGGAGCCCTGCTCTTTCGAAACGGGAGATGATCTCTCCGACAACACTACGACCTACACTATCCGGCTTCAATACAACCAAAGTTCTCTGTATATGAGTCATTTCTATCAATAACAAAAAAATAAATAGGTTTTTGATTATTACTGTTTTACTGGGGATTTTCAAGCTCAATTGACCACTATTTTTATGTTGAAAAGCTCGGTATATTAGTTATACCTTTTTTTGAGCATTTTATCTTATATATATTTTTTCCATGCATAAAAAATTACTCTGAATATTTTTCGCAGTGACAGCGCTCATTCTCGTTTTTCCTGTCAAAGCGGAAACGACCGGAAATTTCCAGATTGTCATAGATCCGGTGACTCATAAGATAACCATCGTCATGAATACGGGTTCGACAGCTACCACAGGGACGACAACCACAGGAACAGTGAATACGTGAACGATAGTAAATACATGAACGGCAACGAACACAGGAAATACGACGACATATACAGGAACGGAATTCCAGCAAGCGCTTGCATGGATGTACGCCAACGGATTGACGAAATACAGCAATGAAACCGACTATAGGGCAGATGACGGACTCACCAGGGAAGAAGCGGCAAAAATCATAGGCCAGGCTTTCGTTACGCTCGGCTACAGCCAAGAGACCAAGAATAATAGCTGTAATTTTACTGATTCCAGCGAAATGGATCCGACGCTTGCCAACTTCATATTGAATTCATGTAAACGAGGTATTTTCAAAGGGACAACCGATAACAAATTCTTGCCGACAGAGAAACTCACCAGACCGCAAGCTATGGCATTATTAGTAAGGATTTTTGAAGGAAAAGTATCCAACGAAAGCAGGATTCCTCGATGGGGAGATTATTATGTGAAAGGACAAGCTATGTGACTCACGACACTGAATAATCAAACAGCTTTTGATAGCTATATCACCAGAAGAGAGATGGCTATCTATATACGGAGACTCAAAGAGATAGCCACCAACGAAACTATCAAAGCTATGATGCTCAGCAGATTATCCGGACTCGGAACTACAGGACAAAGCTTCAATAGCGGAATGCTCGACAACTTTGGGACACTAGCGGATTCACTCAGCATAAACAATGATCCTGAATTGCTTGAAGCGATCAGACGGATGAACGACAACGGATTGACCAGCTACAAGACCATTCCTGAATATCAGCCTTTCGCAATCCTCAACAGGGAACAGGCAGCGAAGATATTGACCATGTTCGCCGGCATATTCAACTTCACCACATCAGGAACCATAACGAACGATTGTAATTTCCAAGACATCTCTTCAACGGATGCATCATTGACGGCGTATGTGCAGCAAGCATGCCAGCTCGGCATCATGAAATGATCGAACGGATATTTCAATCCAAAAAACACCATGTACAAGTCGGAATTCATCGCAGCCATCATAAGACTTTTCCAAGGAGGAAAACTCGATGAGAGCGTCTCGCCTCGATGGAAGAATTATTTTGAGAAAGCGCAGGATATAGGCATGATCGGACCTGCTGATGCAGTGACCTTCGAGAATCCTATCACCAGATACGAAGTGGCGTTGTTCTTGTATAGATTCAAAGTGAAATACCAGATCACGCAGAATCTCAATAATAATACCATCGAAAATCAGATCGTCAGCACGGTTCCAGGATCCATCACTACAGGAACCAATAATATGCCTGAGTCCGATGTGTACGTGGATATGAATTTACTGCAGAATGGAAACTTAGACATAGGATATATAGAGATATTCGGACAGAGATACAAAGTCGTGAAATCCAAAACGGAGATATATCTCACCAACAACATCGCACGATACGGAGACCTCTTCTCACTCGATACAGAAACGAAAATAGGGACGACGAGCTTTATCGTCAGTAACCTCTCGCTCCTGGATGGAACAATCAGGATAGGAGATACTACATTTACCATCAGTCCTATCAGCAATACTAACGCGTATTATAAGATCAACAAGACTAAATAATTTTTATTCTTTTTACAAAAACATCATGGCAACCAAACCAACAGCTACAAAATCTCACGGACGAAGCGTGCTTAGGATCTATTTTCTTCTCATGACCCTCGTAGGAGTGATCGGGACATTAGTCGCCTTAGGATTTTTTCTATATACCGTAGGCAAGAAAGTAATCATCACCAACAACGAATATATCGTAGGAGAAAGATATTACGAATTGGATCAGTGTTCGAATACCGTAGTTGCGGACACCAAAACAGTCAAACCGACAGACGCAGAGATAGCGAAATGCAAGGAAGAGAAGAAAGTGACGCTCATCCAGGCAAGGAACGCATTATTCAAGGAAGATATGCTCAGCGGAGCAATCCGGACGCTATTGTTCTTCGTATTATTGATGGTGCACTACCCAAGATTTATGAGATTTAACAAGAAGGACTAATCAAAAACAATGAGTGCTAAGTTTTAAGTTCTAAGTTGTAAATAAAAGATTTGTCTTTGTATGAACTATTGTAATGTACGATAGTCTATAATAAAACGAATACATACACTTAACACTTAGCATTTAACATTTAGCATTTTAGTATCGAAGTATGGAAGTGAAAAAAATCAACACAGGCAAGCTTTTGAACATCAATCACACATGAAGACCGGATACGTTCGACGAATTCATCGGACAGGAACATATCAAAGGAGTCGTGAAGACAGCCATAGAAAGCGGGAAAAAAAGGAAGTGACATATGGGACACATCTTATTTTCCGGTCCCAGCGGATTCGGGAAGACGACGATGGCGCACATCATTTCGAAACAAGGACAGGTGAACATCAAAGCCGTGACATGATACGCGATAACGAAACCCTCGGAGATCATAAGCATCTTGAACACGCTCGAGACCTGAGATATCTTCTTCATCGACGAGATCCACAGATTGAAGCCGAACATCGAGGAAGTATTGTATATCGCGATGGAAGATTTCGTCATCGATATGGTGATGCCGGAATGAGGTAATGTCAGGATCCCGATCAATCCATTCACGCTTATCGGCGCAACGACGAAATCCGAGATGCTGAGCCAGCCTATCAAGAACAGATTCGTCTACCATTTCCATTTCATGGAATACACGCCGGACGAAAAAGAAGTCATGATCAGAAAATATCTAGATAAATACGAGATAAAGACCAGTGATGAAGTTGTGAAAAAAATCAGTGAAAAGGTCGGCGCAGTGCCGAGAGAGATCCATAATCTCTGCATCAAGATACGTGACTTCGTCATAACCAAATCAAAGGAAAAGACCTTGACTGATTCACTTCGAGAGGAATTCCTCAAACACAGCCAGATCGAAGAAGGCGGCATGACTCCCCTTCACGCCAAATATCTGGAAATACTGGAAAAAGCTGACAGACCGATGTGAGTAAAAGCCATCGCTGTGCAATTAGGAATCAATGAAAAGGCAGTCGAAGAGGATGTAGAACCGTTGTTATTGAAATTAGGCAAGATTGAAAAATCATGAGCGGGAAGGATTTTAGTTTCGTAATTTTTTTTACTTTTAATATATCACAATGACACCAGAAACAACAGCGGTCGCTGCGCAAGTAGCACCAGCATTCGCTAAAGGAACTATGGTTTTGATCATGGTACTCGTCGTACGAGAAATGGTTTGGAAAGGAATCGCACTTTGGAAAGCGGGGACCAAGAAACAATTGGCACGGTTCATCTTCATATTTATCTTCAATACCGTAGGGCTTCTGCCGATCATCTACCTCGCATTCTTCCAGAAAAAGGGAAAGAAATAAGAGTATAATATTTCCTCAACCACCCGCCACAGCGGGTAATTTGCCGTCGTGGTGGAATTGGTATACACGTACGTTTCAGGTACGTATGTCGCAGGACTTAGGGGTTCGAGTCCCCTCGACGGCAGTAAAAATATGAATTTTCATTACCATAAAAAAATCTTGCCGAAAATGGCAGGTTTTTTTATTATCAATATGTTTCAATAGTTTTGATTGAGTGAATGATGGGTCAAATATTTGACAAATAAAAAATTCTAGTTATAATTAAATATATTTATTTATTTAGCACAATGAATGAAAAAATTATTCAGTAATATGCACGAGCATCTGCTCAAGCATCCATGCAAATATCTCGGCCTCGCAGCCTTCTGTAAAGTCATGCTGCTTGGATTACTAAGTATACCACTCTTGCAAACGATACAACATACGTATGCAGGATGATGGACTATTACCGCTACAGCTGGAGCAGGTGGAACTATCACTCCTTCATGAGCAATATATGTAGGACATTTAGCAGATCAGTCATTCACTATCACACCTAATGCATGATATAATATAAAAAATGTATCAGTAGATAGCATATCTCAATGAGCTATTCCTTTTTATACTTTCACTACTGTTATCAGTGATCACACAATTACAGCAGAATTTAGACAGCCGCCGATAGTATCTACATCTTCTGCATCTGCTATTACCAGCTCTTCAGCAACACTGAATGGTACCCTAACTAGTTTAGGCACAGCAAGTTCGGTAGATGTTTATTTTGAATGGGGACCGACCGCAGGCTATGGCAATACAACTTCTACGCAACCAATGACTACTACAGGTTCGTTTAGTGGCAGCATAACTGGACTTACACCAAGTATGACGTATCATTTTAGAACAGTAGCTAACGGTGGATCAGCGGGCACTGCATACGGCGGTGATATGACTTTTCCTACAAACGCGGCACCTACAGGATGAGTACATCATCATAATGGCGATAATTGTTGTTTATATAGTAATTCTACACAAAATTTGCCAGGAGCCAATAGAGATTGTAGAGATTTTTCACCAAGTCCTTACGACAAAGATTGTAGACCTCAAGAAGAAATAGAATGTGCAAAAGATATTCCTTTATGTCTCGACCTTACAGGTAAAGTACAACAACTCATAGACCTCAACAACCTCTTCACCAATTGAGTTACAACAACAACTACAACCCAAAAAGTAACTCAAGATAACAGTCTCTATTCTTTTCTCAAATACTTTGCAAATCAATTATCCAAGCTTAATAATTCATTAATACAAAATTTGACAAAATAAAAATTCTAGTTATAATTAATACAGAATAAAAAAACTTTTACCATCTTAATCACGTTACCTATGCACTCATTTTATAAACTTTTACCCTTTTACAAAAACCAAATGTTAAAGACTATGCAAAAACACACCCACGCCCTTTTATTCTTCATATGAGGACTCTTTTTGATGCTTGTGTGACCATCACTGATTCCATTCAGTAGCGCAGCTACAACAATAGGAACAGAAGGATATTTTGTTGGAAATGATGGAATATATCGTGTATTCATACCTGATAGCACTAACAGCTATAAAGTAAGTTTACCAAAAATAGATAATGGTACGACTGCTAAAGTAACAATAGATACAGTAAGAGGAAATACATATACTGATATTTCTTTAAGCAAATATAACCAATTCGCTAATTATTATACCATATGATTTGGAAAATTAGGATTCACAGCAACAGATTGAAATACATACAAAATAAATATATATGATATAAATAACAACTTAATAAGAACAGATCAATTAGTTACCTATGTAGGTGCTGCTGGAAAAGTATCTTATGAAAAATTTAAGAATTCAACAACAGCTACAGAAAGAACAATAACCAACTGTACAAGTGACCTTGATTGCGGAGGATGACAATCTTGTATTAATTGATATTGTGAAGCATGATCAGCAGCAGGTAACACTAATACAGCAACATCAATACCAGTTTGTAATCCAGCATGTGTCAATTGAGAGTCGTGTGTAGGTTTTGTTTGTCAAATAGCATGATTTGTAAGTACTGATCAAACAATGGCTTTCGTACCACCTACGGATGCAGCAAAAATTTCTTCTGTAAATTCTTTTAAAGTAAACGTTAATGGAATAGATGAATATTTCATAGGCATTTCAAATAACATTTCTGTATTTAAATATTATTCAATATACCCAGACGACGCAGACACAATGAATATAATGGATAACGCAGGAAACGTAACAGATACATTAAAAATAGAAAGAGATGTAAATAATAGAGCGTATTTGATGATTGATAATAGATATGGTCAATTTACTAATGGATTGCTTAGAGTTGAATTTGTAGGTGCAGACGTAAAAGCGAAAGTAACAAGCGAATTGATTTTCTTACCTCTTGCAACATATAAAACACGAACAACTACTGATCCAACTAAAATCACAGCAAATACATTAACAACTCTTGAAAATCAGCTTACAAGAATAACAGGTAACACTCACGCAGCAGCAAGATTTGCTTCATGTAACAGTGATGCTGATTGTATTGATGGACGATGTAATGCTGATCAGGTATGTATACCAGGTATGAGACCAGCAGAAGCAGGTAATACAACGGCAACAAGTTTATCGAACGAAGAAGATGCATGTAGTACTAACGCCGATTGTACTCATTGAGTATGATGAATATGTAATTTGAATGCTAATCCTAGATATTGTAGTTATAATATAGTAAATACCACTCCGGCAACATCAATGGGAGGATTAGGTGCTGAATCATGATGTGTTCCCGCTTGTCTAAGCGATCAACACTGTGGTCCTGACTGAGAGTGTTATAGTAATCAAATAGTAGCTGGTTTTGTATCTCTCGACACAGCATTAAAAGTTGCAGGTTTAACAAACACACCTGATAGTAAAGTATTATCTGACGTGGTAGATTATTTCACAAAAGTATTTAATTTATCCTTTAAGGTTATACAACAGAACCTTCATAATTTATTTTATAATGTCCAATACACCCAAGAATATTTAAAGTATACAAATGAAAGAATTAACAATACAAATAAATATTTACCACTTACATCACAACAAAAAATTATTTTCAATAATACAGAGAACCGCATTACAAGTGATTTTAATAATAAAGCAAAAGTTATTAATGATAATTATACACTAATTAATCAAGAATAATAATACATAAATTTTCTCTCAACAAAACCTCATCCTCTCCGGTGAGGTTTTTTTTGTTTTTTATATATTTTGTCCTCCTTTGTAAAGGAGGGGAACCACGGGAGTGGTGGAGGATTTAAAAGTATTTAACTCCATAAAACTGCCTGCGGTAGGCAAGGCGATAGAAAAAAAACATATCCAGCGGAGCGTTTAAAAAAATTCATTTACAAGATAAACTAAATAACTATAAAACAGCTATATGATATTTAGTTATTTATATTTGCTCATGTCTGATTTACTTCATCAGTATTGAAACTTAGACGTCCTCTGACGATACAGCAAAGTAGCTCCTTATCTAAAGAAACTCCTTAAAAAGAAAGAGATCGCCAGCAAGATTGTCGGAGAAAAATTTGTTTTGCTCAAAAGAGGAACACAGAACGCTCCTCTCTTTATTGACGATTTCAAGGAAATAGACGACAAGTATCTCCAGCTCAGAGCTAAGCATCACTTAGACGAAGTCAAAGACCAACTTACTCCGAAGCAAGTGCTGTTGCGGCAATATTTCGTACCGAGGAAGCTGATTAACTTCTTCTACGCCTGCAATAACGAATATGGCAACACTATCGACAGGATTTTCATTGATATCGATAGACAGACAAATTCTGCAGATGATGCGAGGAAAGTTGCCAGCGAATTAATTAAAAAAATTCTATCTGACAAACAACTTACGAAACTTATCGGCTACAAACCATTGATTCTCCGGACTGGTGCAAGCTTCCATATCTATTTATTGCTAAAAAAACCGATAGACCATGCCTTCTATGACAGCTATTTAAGCTACGGCAAAGGCAAGGAACAAAGCTTCACTTCTAGACGAGCGGCTGAAGTCAGTACAGCGACTAAACTGAATGTTTTGGCGGGCCACGAAAGGAAAAAATGAGCGATTATTTTGGATACCAGCAATACGCCTCCAGGAAAATTAGCGAGATGCCCGTTTTCGCTCCACATCAAAGACAGCAAAACCATAGACGGCATCTGTGTTCCGGTAAGCCAGGAAAAACTAGCTGATCCTAAGCTCATCAGTAAGTTACAAAAACTCACCCCGGAAATCATACGAAAGAATATTGATCACTATGCATCATTGTTACCATAATTTCTTCATAATATTTTTTTGCACGTCAAATAAAAAAACAACTATGGTTAGTTGTTTTTAAGTTTTTATGGTGGACGATAGAGGATTCGAACCTCCGACCCCTTGCACGTCAAGCAAGTGCTCTGACCAACTGAGCTAACCGTCCATAATTTTACTTGACCTCGCCCGGAGTCGAACCGGGATTACAACCTTCGCAGGGTTGTGTCCTATCCATTAAACGACGAGATCATAAAACTAATTAACAATTAATAATTAAGAATGAATAATGTTGGTATTTGTAAACACAGACTATAGCCAAATAATACAATAGTTCATATAAAGATGAATCTTTCATTTTTCACTATTTATTATTCATTATTCATTAATTTTTCCAAATATCTGCCGAAACCGAAAAGCTTCTTCTCAGCTCGTTTCTGAGCCATTAATTGAATTCCTGTCGGCATTTGTTCTCATTGATCTTCCACCATGCCCATCGGTATCGACATCGCTGGCAACCCTCACATATTCGCCGGTATCGTATACATATCCGCTAGATAGACCTTCAACGGATCATCAGTCCTTGAGCCGAGTTTCCATGCAACTTCCGGTACGGTAGGCGTGAGGATGATGTCGTATTTTGCGAATATGGTGTCAAATTCCTCTTGCAACTCCTCTCTCGCTTTCTGCGCTTTGAGATAATATCACTCGTAGTTCGCAGAGCTCAAAACAAAGGTACCAAGCAGAATCCTTCTCTTCGCTTCTTCGCCGAATCCCGCAGACCTGATTTGCTCGTAATATTTCTGGATGGTATCGGCATTCATGCTATCGGATTGGAGTCCGAATTTTATCCCGTCGAACCTCGCAAGATTGGTACTTACTTCTGCAGGCATCAGCGTGTAATACATCGGTACGGAATATGCAAGCATAGGCAAGCTGATATCTTCGACGATAATTCATTCTGCACGAAGTTTTTCCACGGCAGCTAAGAATAATTTTTTTATCTGAGGATCAAGCCCTTCTCATAAAGCCTCTTTAGGGACTCCTATTTTGAATTTTTTCACTGATTTCTCATCAAGATTTTTCTTGTCATTCACGAACTCATCAGCACGAGGATCGCTCTGCGAATCTTTCGGATCGAATCCTGCTATAGCTTGCAATAATATTTCAGCGTCATCTACCGTAGTGGTCAAAACCCCGACCTGATCTAAACTCGATGCCATGGATTGTACGCCATAACGGGAAACCATTCCGTAGGTCGGTTTCATTCAGACGATTCAACACCGCGCAGCGGGCTGACGGATACTTCCTCCCGTATCGGTTCATAACGCTGCCATGCACGCGCCAGAAGCGACGGCTACAGCAGATCATCAGGAACTTCAGCCAGGAGTTCTATCTTTACCGTATGTATTTTTAGTCTTTCAAAAGTATGAAGTTTCCGTAGTGGATCACATCGCAAATTCATCCATATTGGTTTTTCCTATCATCAGTCATCAATTTTTTTCTAAGTTGAGAAAACAGGTCGCGCTATACGGACTGATATAGTCTTCAAGTATTTTTGATCCGCACGAAGTGATGTAGTCCTGAGTCAGAATGATGTCTTTGATGCCTATCGGCGCAGCTTTCAACGGTCTCGAAGCAAACTGGTCGAGATGAGATTTCACATAGTCTTCATGGAATCTCAC
This sequence comes from uncultured bacterium, assembly GCA_903904875.1. Lineage (GTDB taxonomy): Bacteria > Patescibacteriota > Gracilibacteria > Absconditabacterales > Absconditicoccaceae > CAJBLF01. The sequence continues at coordinate 47,254 of CAIVEC010000003.1, forward strand.
AAAAGAAAAATAGTCAGCATTCAATTTCTTTGCGGTTTCCAGATAGTTTTTAACGACATCCTGAGCTTTGAATGTGTCGCTGGTTATATAGTCTTTGAGTGTAAGATTCATATCTGCAATAAAAATAAATTAGTTTCCGAAGTTTTGAAGCAAGTTTTTGAGATCACGCATATCTTGGGTGGAAAGTCCGTTTGAAGATGTTGTCGTCGTTTTCTTTGTTGTCGTTGTTTTGGTCGGAGTGGTTGGTGGAGTCGTAGTGGTCGTTGACGAAGTTGTTCAAGTTTCACTTACTCCGGTATCAAAGTTTTCTTGGGAAAGTGAAGCATCATTGAGCAAAAGCGTATCATCACCTGTGGATACGATTCATGTATTTTCTATTATTTCACCCGTGACAGCAAGCACTGTTCATGAAGTAACGATAGGAGTTCCCGTAAGAGAGAAATGAGTGCCGATGGTAGTATTGGAGAAAGATTCAAGATCATGCAAGAGTTCCTTGGCAGCTGTCGGCTTGATCACACGGTAAACCAAAAAAGCTATCACCAAGAGAAAAATGACAAAAATAAGTCTTTTGATAAATCTCATCGTCATACATACAAAATAAAGCTGGTATACTATATATATTTAGCCAAATGTTGCAATACTAATTAGACTTTAGAGCTTAGAACTTAGACTTTAGATGTTAGTATTAAGCATTGGCTTTTACATTAAAAAAATTCTATTGCCTCCGCGGTTTTTTTCAGTAAAAACCATACATGCTCAAATCGATACTCAAGAATTCAATTGATTATATGAAAAACGACCACAAGATCATCAGATTGACGCTGGCGACATCATTTTTTCATTCATTGATTGCAAGTTTATTAATTATTTTGAACGTAAATACCCTCTTCGCAAGGAATTATAAGAACGGGCTGTATGTAGGGAGAGTCGCCGAATTTTTTGTCCAAGAGATCAACAGAAATCAGGTCATCAGCCGGGTGATCGGTATAGCGATAGTGCTGTTTATAGCATATTCACTCATCTATCCCATAGGACAAGCAGCGATTATCCATTATCTCAATGATAAGAACAAAAGCATTAGGAATGCACTCAAGAAAGGAAGGGAAAATTTTTTCCCTATGTTTGAATATGGGATTGTTTCACTGATCTTATCGCCGACCGTGTATCGGTTGGTTATCCTCAAGATAGCGGTTTCCGGAGGCATGCATGGCAGTTTTACCATTTTCATGCTCATCTTGCGGTTTATTGTGATGACGATTATCAATTGCCTCAAGGTCTATACCAGATACATCATGACGTTGGAAGGGAAATGACCGTATGAAGCAGTACTCCAAAGCTGCGATCTCTCGTTCAAGCATTTCAAAGAAAGCTTCAAATATGTGAGAATACAGACTATTCTGATCATCAATTTTTCACTCAATCTCTTCATCATCCTCTTGATACCTATTATCCTGATTTATCTCGCCATCGTATTCAATGTCATCCAATATACGGCAGTCAAACGAAGCGTCTATGGATTATTCTTCTTTGGCATCATCTTCGGTTCCTATGCAAGCTCTATGGTAAGGGCGTTCTTTGCGTATTTCCGGCAGGAAATCTACGATAGTCTCAACCACCAAAAAAACCAGTAAAATGCAGTTTTTTGGATGATTGAGCTATACCTTTAGGTGTAGTCTTACGAAAAAATAATGAAAAATTAAAAATTAATAATGAAAAATGTATGAATTGTATGCTTATGGACTATTGTTTATTACAATAGCTCATAGTAAAGCAAATTCCAACATTATTCATTATTCACTATTCATTATTCATTAAAAAGTTATATTATATAACTTTTTAGTAAAAATGGCTTAAAACAGCCCTCAAAAGCTGTTTTTTTTTGTACAAAACAGCATTTCCGACTATAATTGAAACTAAGGAGCAAGTCACAAGTCCCAAGGAGCAAAAAACCAACTTGTAACCTGAAACCTGTAACTTGTAACCAGGTAGTAAACATTTCAACATTTTAACACTTCAACATTAGTTTTATGGAACTCGGTTTATGTGAACAGCTTATCAAAGATAGTTATGAAAAAAATCCAGCGACTCTGGAAAATATTTCGCAATTGACAAGTTCAGCACGAGGAAAAGATAAATTGTCGTGTATGCAGATGATGTGAGGAACAACTCAGATCAAGAATTTTTTGTTAGGAAATAAATATACGCCGGCAAGTACAACGCAAGGAGCATGATTTGGAACGCTCCCCAGCCAAAAAGATCAACAAGCTGTACAAACTACTACGACTACAACGACACAAGCTACAGGACGAAAAGCTACAGCGCTTCATTATGGATGATACGCACTTGATGGCTTGCTCATCTTCATCGGAGTAATGCTTTTCTTTATCATCGTCAGGAATATGCTGAGATTCTTTTATGATGTATTCAATTCAGGAAGAATCATCTATCTCAAGATCTTATTGCCAAGAGGACAAAGCAAACTTGATCTTGAACAGGAAAAAGAGCTTGCCAAGGATATGAAGGAAAAAATCTGACGTATGGCACAGGTTATCCATAATATGCATAAAATAGGATATCTCAGCATGAGAGATAATTTTATGAGAAAACTTTTTGATAAGCCGAAATCGACACTGATCTATCATTACGAAGATGGGTTGCTCAACTTTATAATAGGAAGTTATCCGGAATACCAGCAGATCCTGGAAGGAGCTATCGCAGCACAGTTTCCTAACTGTTCGATAGAAAGAACGCTCAGACCGAATTTTTTCAAAAAGAAATATTGGGATATTATGCCCCTGGAACCAAAAAAGAATGAGATTTTCAATATCAAAATCTATAAGCAGCAACCTGATGATCCTATGAACAACATTATTGACGCTATGGGAAAAATATCAAGATATGATACGTTTAGCATGATCATACCCATCAAACCGATAGGACACAAATTCAATATAAGATCACAGAAAGCCGTCGATAGGCTTTACAAGAATCTTTCCATTTACGAACATAATAATGCATGGCGAAAATATATCATCATGCCACGAAAGCTCATCTGATTCCTCATCAGCGGACCAAGCGCAGCATTATTGACTTCAAAAAAACAAGAAGACAATGTTACTATGGTGCGTATGGTCAAAGCCAAAGAGGATTATCTCAATTCCATGGGAGAAGAAGCGGGGTTACCGTTTTTCGATTCAGGAGTGCTTCTCGTAACAAGTTCTGACGATAAAAAGAATCTGGAAGGTAATATTGATAATATCGTAAGTGCGACTACCGTCTATGGCGATGAATACGGAAATGAGATGGAAGATGCACAGACCAAAGGAGAAGCTTTCGGATGGTTTTTTAAGCCATTGCGGAAAATAGCGGTAAATAATTTCATCACAAGTTTCTTTTTTAAGTGATTCAAACTCGGTATCAATCAGCTCACGTCGCTCTTCCACTTCCCTGATGCGACCTACAACCGTGCACCGATCATTTCGCGGATGCAATATAAAGTATTGTCTGCACCACAGAATCTTCCTATTCTTTCACAGCCAAACGGATTTATTATGGGCGGAAAATTGGCGGAAAGTTATAAGAACGGTGATCTGGGCGAGATCCTCAAGGAATATGTCACGCATCGGGCAGTCGCACCAAAAACCACTGAATGACAGCTCTTACAGCTAGTGACAGAAAAAACAGAGCTTACCGGCAATGAAGTCATCATAGAAAAAGAAAGAAAGAAATACATCAAAAACACCGTCCAGAAAAACGGATACGGATATAAACTCTACAAGGATGGGATATTATTGGGAACGAATATCTACAGGAATACGCTCTCACCGGTCTATATGAAAAAAGAGGATAGGATGAGACATCATTATTGTATCGGGAAAACAGGTACGTGAAAATCAGTCTTCCTGCAAACGATAGCCAGACAGGATATCCGAAACGGAGATGGACTCTGTGTAATCGATCCGCATGGTGATCTGGCGGAAGATATGCTTGCGTATATCCCGAAAGAAAGAGCGAAAGATATCGTTTATTTCGACGCAGGAGATGAAGAAAGACCGATGGGATTGAATATGTACGAAATCAATATCTTGGATGAAGCGGATAGGGTCGTCAACGACGCAACAGAAATATTCATCAAAATGTTCGGTCCGGAAATCTTTGGTCCGAGATTACAGGAATATTTCAAATACGGATCATTGACGCTACTCGAAGACTTCGAGGATAGACCTACCCTCTTGGATATCGTAAGACTCTTCACCGATGACGGATATAGGGAATATAAATTAAAAAAAGTGACCAATCCTACGGTAAAAAACCGATGGGACAGGACATTCAATGCGATGGGACAAAGGGAAAAAGAAGAGATTATCCCGTATTTCTCAGCAAAATTCGTATCGTTCAACACCAACAGATTGATCAGAAATATTATAGGACAGACGAAATCAGCGTTTAAGTTTGAAGATATTATGGACAACAGAAAAATCCTCATCATCAATCTCAGTAAAGGTAAGATAGGAGAATCAAACGCTAACTTGCTAGGTATGATCATCGTATCAAAAATTTATACCGCAGCGATGGCGAGAGCAAGGATTCCAGAAAGCGAAAGAAAAGATTTCTTCCTCTATGTGGATGAGTTCCAGAATTTCGTATCGTGAACATTTGCAGATATCTTATCAGAAGCGAGAAAGTACAGACTCTCGCTCATCATGGCTCACCAGTATATCGCACAGCTCGAACCTCCGAAAGGACTCGGCGATGTCGGTGGCGGAAAGAACGATGTGAAAGCAGCGGTATTCGGTAACGTGGGTACGATGCAGTCATTTAAAATCGGTGCACCCGATGCTGAATTTATGGAAAAAGAATATGCGCCAGTGCTTTCGCAGGAAGATATCGTAGGTATTGCAAACTTTAAAGCGTATATCAAACTCAATATAGATAATGCAACTAGCCGCCCATTCAGTATCAACATGATCTATACGACCGATTATCAGAACAAAAAAATAGTACCAATCCTCAAAGAATATTCGGCGAAAAAATACGGAAGAAAAAGAGAGTTCGTCGATGCAGAAATGGAAGCGAGATTAGGTATCAACACCGATGAGACTAAGCTCCCGGAAAAGACGGAAGCGGAAAAAGCGGCAGCAGCGCTAGCAATGGCACCTGAACCTAAATTAATCCCTGTAGTTCCCGCAGAGGAAACAGCACCAGCAGTAACTCCAGCTCCTGCAGAGGAAACAGCACCAGCAATAACTCCAGCTCCTGCAGCAGCTCCTGCACCAGTTGAAACAACTCCTGCACCAGCCGAAGCTGTTCCAGTGGAATAGTTTACAAAGTTACAGAAAATATTTCTCCTCTCTTGTGAGTATCATCGACCTCGACTTTCAAATAATTCTCCGTCCGGCCCGATCACTTCCCTTCGACCAAGACAGAATGTTCAATTCATATATTTAGCTGATGAAATTCCTCTGCGAGTTGGTCAGCTATTTTTTTTAGTTCTTTTTCCCTGCGTTTCTTCGTAACGGTATCGACTTGATTCGGTAGTAATGAAGCAGGAATAGTTTCTCATATTTGATGAGCGGAAAATGGGAAGGAATGGACTTTATTTATCTTGTACTTTTGAATTCACTGTAAGGTTTCCTTGAACTTCTTGTCTGTCTCGCTAGGAAAGCCTATGATGATATCAGCTCCCAAGGAAACCGGGACTGCGGTTTTCACCGCACGTAATTTCGTTAATACGTTATCCAAGGTTTTTGCGGTATAGTTTCTTTTCATGCGTTCAAGCACAGCATCGGAAAAGCTTTGGATGGACAGATGAAAGTGCGGAAGTATTCTTGGATCCTCAATTACTTTAAAGAATTCATCGTCCAAATATTCTGGTCATAATGACGATAATCTAATCCTCGGTATCGTAGTATTGTCTAAGATGTAGTGAAGCAATTCAGTGAATTTGGATTCCTCAGGCTTGGTGGAATTACTGCATCACCAGGCAGCTATATTGACTCAGGTGAGCACGACTTCCTTACCTCATGACTGAACAAACTCATTTATTTCCTGGACGATATCTTCGCGCAGCCTGCTCATATGCTTGCCTCTTTTTTGGACGGTCAGACAGAAACTGCAGTAATTATCGCAACCGTTCTGGATGACGATGAATTTTTTCGTATAGACGTTTTCTTTAGTCGTCGTGAATGAAGAGGTGTCCTTAGGATGTTCTCATAATAAGGTAATCGAATCCGAAAAAGGAAGAAATTCAGGATATAAGTTGTAGAATAGTTCTGGTGAAATCACCTCTCCTCTTTGGAGCGTTCCGCATCCTGTGATATACAGGTGATATCATTCAGCTAATTTTTTCTTCGCTAATTTCATCCGCTTCTGCTTTGCCCTATCAGTCACCTCGCATGTGGTGATTAAGTATGATTTATCGGCAAAAGGATGATTGCGAAAATAATCGAGCCATTGGTTGAGGTAATATTTATTGAGTCTGCATCAGAAAATAGAATATTCCATGGAAATTAATGAATAATGAATAGTGAATAATGAATAATGTAGGATTTTGTTGTATTATAAACTACTGTAAATTACGATAGTCCATAAACACAGTTCATTCATTTTTCATTATTAATTTGGTGCGAGCTAGCGAGCACCACAGCATTTCTTGTATTTCTTGCCGGAACCGCAAGGACATGGATCATTAGGTCTCACCTTACCTCCTGGCTGTGGAACCATCGGTTCGTCGAACACTTGAGGAGTTCATTTCGGTTTGTTCGCATCATCCACTTCGAAGATTTCGAACCCATCAGTATTTTCGTATACCATCTTTTCTGGCGCTTTAGTTGGCTTTTCGAATTTAATCTCTTGGACTTCAGCGCTCACTTTTTCGAGCATCCTGAGATATTCCGCTTCGCTTTGTGAATTAGCCATAACCACTTGCTGTGCTTGATCCTGCTGTTGCACCATAGCGAAATCGATGCCGGCGATATACGCAGTTACATCGAATTTGAGTCTGTATAATAAGATCTGGAATTTATCGTACGCTTCAGCTTTGTACACGATCAACGGATCAAGCTGTGCATATCACATCAGACCTACTTTATCCCTGAGATATTCCATATCATCGAGATGCTTGACTCGCAACGTATCCAAGTGATATAAATAGACGTCTTTGAATATCTGGTATAATCTATTTACATCCATCATTGCAAATTTTGCTTTGAGCTGATCAAGCATAAAGAGTGAAAGCTCGACCTGAAGCTGTTCAAACGTCATCTCTTCAAAGGTCTGGAATTGTTTATGTTCAAACTTAAGAGAAAATTCCTTGTCCATTACACGCAAGAATTGTGCAGGAGATTGTTCTAACGTTTTTGCATTAGCTATCTGTTGACGAACGATATCAGCCATATTTTCCTCGATCTCAAGCTTGATTTGCTCTACAAGATATTTTCTGAGTTCTTCATCTGTTTCACTGCCGAGGATATCATCTCTTTTTTTGTAAATCGCCTGTCTCTGTTTGTTGATGACGCTATCATAATCGAAGAGGTGTTTTCTGATACCGAAATTCCGGCCTTCCATCTGCTTTTGCGATCTAATGATGGAACTGGTGAATTGCTTTTGACTGAGCTCGAGATTTTCAAGGTCATTTTTTCCAAGCAGCATAGCCGCCACTCATTGGATCCTTTCACCTCCCATCTTGCGCATGATCAAGTCATCAAGCGCGACGAAAAAGACAGATATTCCAGGATCGCCCTGCCTACCGGCACGTCCTCTCAACTGATTATCGATTCTCCTTGATTCATGTTTTTCTGTACCGAGGATGAAAAGTCCGTAATGGAAATCCTGTCCTATCGTTTCTGTAGGTGCTGCATCAGCAGGTTTACAGAGTAATTCAGCGAATGCGGCAGTATTTGCTTTTTTGCCACGATTAAATTTGACCTTCATCATGATGCCGTCATGACTGACTCGATTCTGTTCAGCAGTTCTGATAAACTCATCATTTATGCCGAGTTCTCTCGTGATACCGTCCATTGTAAGCTCGAATTCTATCGATGAATAGATATTTATGGATACTCATTTTTTTTCTGTCATCACCTGTTTCTTGATCCGTTTCGCATAATTATCTGCAAGTTTTTCATTGAGTCCTTGTTCAAGTTTGATATCTGTTCACCTACCGGCCATGTTCGTAGCGACTACGACGCTTTTATATTTTCCTGCCTGAGAAACGATGTGCGCTTCCTGTTCATGGAATTTTGCATTCAACACATAATGCGTGATCGCCTCTTTTTCTAATAGTCTTGAAACATATTCAGAGGTCGCGATATTTGCGGTACCGATAAGGATCGGCTGTCAGATCTCATGGGAAAACTGGATATGCTGTTTGACGAATTTCCATTTGATGGATTCATTGTAGTATACTTTATCATTTCTATCCACTCTGATCGTCGGTTTGTTTGTCGGAGCTTCCAATACAGAAAGTTCGTAGATCTTTTCGAATTCTTCTCCTTCCGTCAAAGCCGTACCTGTCATACCTGCAAGCTTAACATATTGCTTGAAGAAATTCTGGTAGGTGATTGTTGCAAGCGTTTTGGATTCTCTTTGGATCTTTACTCATTCTTTAGCTTCTATCGCCTGATGCAAGCCTTCGGAAAATCTTCTTCCTGGCATCGTACGACCGGTATGCTCATCGACAATAAGCACTTCATTATCTTTTACGATATATTCCTTATCTTTTTCATAGACTGCTTGTGCACGAAGCGCGTTTTCGATATGATGGATCTCTTCGTATCAAATGTCTTTGTAAAGATTTTCCACTTTGAGAATCTCTTCCAGTTTAGTGATACCTCTTCCGCTCAACGCCGCAGTCTTCGTTTTTTCATCGATATAATAATCACCGTCTTCTTCCTGATCTTTTCATGATTTAGCCTCAGTAAGCAGTTCCTGGAGTAATCATTTAGATACTTTTTTCTTGGAGGTGCATGGGGTCAATCCTCTCGCAATCTGTGCGTAATAGATATATTTTTCTGTAGCTTCAGCGTTCGGTTCGGAGATGATAAGCGGAGTTCTCGCCTCATCGATCAAGATACTATCTACTTCATCCACGATAGCATAATTGAGCGGTCTCCGGACAAGCGATCTGTCTTTCATGGATTTGACCAAGTTATCCCTCAGATAATCGAATCCAAGTTCTGAATTTTCCACATAGGTGATATCTTTGGAATATTCTTCTCTTCTTTTGTTCAAAGAAACGGTTTTGGTCACACATCCGCATTGTAATCACAATCGGGAATAGACATGTCCCATCCATTGGGCATCACGGGAAGCAAGGTAGTCGTTGACGGTGACCACATGCACTCATTTGCCGAGCAAGGCATTCAAATAGACCGGCATGATTGCAACCAATGTTTTACCTTCTCATGTCTTCATCTCGGCGATGATTCATTTGTGCAAGATGATTCATCATAAGAGCTGGACATCATACGGAACCATATTCCATACTAACATCTCGCCTTTGACTTCCACCTCGGAACCCACCATCCTCTTGCACGCCTGTTTTACGGCAGCGAACGCTTCAGGCAGAATATCATCTAAAGTTTCGCCTTTAGTGAGCCTGTCCTTGAATTCTTGGGTCTTCGCTTTGATCTGATCATCAGAAAGTGCATCGAATTCAGTAGAGAATTCGTTTATTTGTTTGACGATCGGTCGGAGTTTATTGAGCTGTTTCTGATTATAATCTCCAGCTATCAAGGTAATTATCTTTCCAAACATGTTTTTTTGAAATTATTAAAATAGTTATCCGTGGTAAAGGATAGTGTATCGATGATATAAAATTTAATAGCTAAAACAATGGAAAAAATCACAAAAACTTATTATTTAGTTTTCTTGACTGATAGGGGCGGCAATTTTATTTATTTGCGGGTTTGGCGTTAAAGCTGCAATCGTCCCGTTCCATACGTGGCTACCCGATGCGCATTCCGAAGCACCATCAGGAATTTCCGCGATGCTTTCC
>CAIVEC010000004.1 GCA_903904875.1 uncultured bacterium
ATCCGTATTTTTCCAATGTCGAACATTTTGAAATTATCGAAGAATTTACTATTTTTAGCCGTATAAGCGAGGAGCCCATAGATCAGGTCATCTCTCATATATGGCGCTTCCGGATTTACAGGATTCTGTAGCATATACATGTTGTCTTTGTTTCTGGCAAATTCTTGCAAAGCTTTTTCGCTGATCCGCGGATAGGTTTCTGTTTGATTGCAGCCGATGGTTCTTGCTAAGATATCTTCAAGCTTCCTTTGGATTGCTATATATTCTGTATATGGCGTATATTCTGTCTTGCTCAATAACGGAATATTTTCTATCTGATCATATCCATAGATTCTAGCTACTTCTTCATAGATATCTTCGGGGATATTGAGATCGTCTGGACCTCTTCGGAGTGGAGTAGTGACCTTGTCTTTCTCATACGTGAATCATAATCCATTCAGGATTTCTTCCACTTTCTTATCCAATCACTTAGTCTTTTTTCCGAAGATGAATTGCTCCATTGTTTTCACATCTATTTCAATCTTTTTCTCACTTTCCTTCTTTATTTTATCGTTGATATAATAAGAAAGTCATCCGATATCGAAGTCTCCGAGATCTTTTTTGTAGTATTGTAATTCGTCCAAGAAAATGATCAGGCAGAATAATGTATATCGTGGATTGATATTTTTTTCGAATCTTAATTCTGCGTCTGTTCTCAAACTGAGTCTTGTTCAGGTCTTTCTGACCGCTACCGGATCGAAGTTTGCTATCTCGATCAAGATATTTTTAGTTGTTTCCGTGATTCCGCTTTCCAATCCACCTACGACTCCTGCGAGCGCGAGGATTTTTTTCTTATCAGTAATTACAATATCAGTAGTTTTCAAGACATGTTCAGTTTCAAACAAATCAACGAATTTCTCTCCGTCCTTAGCATTTCTCACGATGATATCTCCCTCGACTTTCTCCGCATCAAAGAAGTGTACCGGCTGTCCGCTGATATTCATAAAGAGATTAGAAAAATCCACTCGGTTATTAATCGGATTATCTCACAGGTCTATTATCTGTAATCTTGAGAAGAACGATGTTTGCTGTACGTTCACGTTTTTCAATTGCAACAGCAAATATGCGTTCAAACCTTCGCTTTCTCCGATAACTTTTCTTTCCGGTTTCGTACTGTTTTCCAGAATCTGCATGATATGTTTTGTATTGCATTGTGCGTGATATTCCTTCACTTTATTGAAGGTGATCGCTCATTTCACATTCCCATAGATGGCATTCAACTCCGTAGCCACACCGAAATGTCAGGTAAGATCAGGTCTGTTGGTCAGCGATTTGCTATCGACTTCCATCACCCAACTCTCTAACCATGGATATTTTTCTTTTAGCGGTTTGCCTAAATCTTCATCGCTTATATCGTAGAAATCGAACTCAGTTACAGGTTGAAGGTTTCAGGTTACAGGTTCTTGTGACTTACTCCCTGCTCCCTGCTCCTTCTGGGCTAACGCCCAGATGAAATGTTTTTCGATATCTTCATTGATGCCGAGTTCTTCTTTACTGCAGATCATGCCATTGGAGACTATTCATCTCATTGTTCTTGGTTCGATCTTGATGTTTATCGCAGGCAGAAAACATTCAGGCAACGCGACAGGGACATAGATATGTTCCGCCATGTTTTCTCCACCGCAGACGATTTCATAGGTTCATTTCTTTCCGCAATCCACCTGACAGACATTGAGCTTATCAGCTTCCGGGTGTTTTTTGAATGAGATGACTTTCCCTATGACAACCTCGTCAGGTAAAATCCTTTCGTGAGTTTCCTCGATTTCACAGGTCTTGAGAATCAGGTTCTTCGCAATATTCTCCGGTGTATCCTTGATGGAAATGAATTTCTTCAATAAGGGTGAACTATACTTCATTTTACGGCTAAACAAATAAATTAAGAACTTTATGTTCATATACACTACTATAAATAACAAAATCTCTTGAGAAATAAAGTCAAAAAAAAGCCCCTGAAAAACAGGTGCTTCAAGATTTTTACCATACACTCGTTATTATCCTTACATGACATGGTAATTTACTCGGGTGAGAGCCACAAAATATAACGGTGGGTAGGGATACCAATATCATTGCAACTATGCTCACAATCCTCATGATCCATAAGGAATAAGGATTTTCTTTGTGTTTGAGTATTGTTTTAAATAGCTTTTTCATGTTTTTTGTTTTTGATTTATATTCTTATATATAATTGACAAGAAAAGTCAACTAAATTTGACAAATCATTAATTCTGAATATACTTATCATGCTTTATATTCTCTTTGTTTGATGAGGAAAGCACCTCGTTCACCCGAACGTCTAGGAAATTCACAGAATAAGCTAAACCATTTCAAGGAGCGTCTTTACAAGCTCTTCACTTTTCCTGTTCTCAGCAAAAAAAAATGGCTGAATGTGCCTCTTCTGGGAAAAGAGACCTTATCCGTTCCAAACGCGGAGCATTTTGAAATAGAGCAACAAGAGACGAAAGATTCCTGCGGTCGTTGTACCGCTAAGATGATTATGGATACGCTATTGAAAGATAATCATATACCCAAGCATATCGATGAAAAAGATATCGTCAAGGATCTCATCGTTCCGAAACTTTTTTTCGTGAAAAAAACCCTTTGAATAACGCCGAATCAGCTGAAATCGTGAATACAGGCGCTTTTGGATGAAAACAAGTTGGCATATACGGCTGAAACGAAATATTTCCTTTCTTATCCGCAGATCAAGCAATATCTCAGAAATTGATCGTATATGATGTTCAGTTATATGGGTGATGCTATAGACAATCCACATAGGATGAAGAATGGGAAAAAAGATGAGTCGTTCAAAATGATTCATAATCCTCATTATTGCGTCCTTTTGAAAATAGATGAGAACAAACAGGTAGCGACAATCGCCAATCCGTTCGGATATGAGGAAGAATTGCCGTTCAAAGAATTCCGGGAACGCATATCCTTGCATCCTAAATATCTGCGTTCAAGCAGAATGTATGCTCCATTAGTGAAAAGCGGACTGTATATGCCGCGTTCTTGTGTCGTAGTCAGTAAAAACACATAATATTTTATAACAAATATTTCCTTCTTGCATTTATGGGCTCATTCTATAAAAAAAAGCCCCAACAAAATAAACAAAATGGACGAAAATTGACAAATAATTGCCAAAAAGATAGACGAAAAATTGCTCTAAAACAGCTACCTTTCGTTAATCATTCGTCAACCTTTAGTCTATTTTTTTTAGTCATTTTGTTATAAAGTATGATCAACCCATTGAGTGGTCCCAAGCGTGTAGTCAATAAACTCATCAAAACATATCTTATCCTCAAATCCAATCTTCACCAACCGTCATACAAGCATCAGGAGAAGATACTTTTTACGTTGATCGAGAGATGCAAGAAAACCGTCTTCGGAAGGAAATACGGATTTGAATATATCCAGAGCATAGAAGATTTTCAGAATACAGTCCCTATTTCTCATTACAAAGATTTCGAGCCATGGATTGTCTATATGCTTAAATGAGAAAAAGATATCTGCTATCCGGGAAAAGTCGACCGATTCGCCACCTCATCATGAACGACTTGAGGGACATCCAAATATATCCCTATCACCAAAGATAATCTCAAAGCATCCCATTTCAAATGAGGTTTAGAGCTGTTGAGTCTCTATATCAGAAATAATCCGAGAACGCAATTTTTCCAGGGAAAATGACTCGTCATCTGATGATGATTCAGCAAGAATCCGTATACCGGAGAAGATAACGTCGGATTCATTTCCGCGATATTACAAAAAGCCGCACCATGGATAGGACAATATTTCCGTGAGCCCAAGCAGGAAATCTCCTACATAGAAAATCGGGACGAAAAAGCGCAGCGCATGATCGAAGATATCGTGGACAAAAATATAACTTTCTTGAACGGTCAGCCATCACGGGGATCAAACTTCTTATATAAGGTATTGGAATATACAGGAAAGAAAAACATACTTGAGGTTTGGCCAAAATTCGAACTCTTCTTTCGGGGAGGGATGGCGATAGATCTCTATAAGCCGCAATTGCAAGCGTTATTCCCAGGCAACAAGGTGAAATTCTATCAGGCGTACAACGCGTCCGAAGGATTCTTCGCTGCACAGGATTCCAATTTCACCGATGATATGCTGCTGTTCACCAATCACGGCGTTTTCTATGAATTCATCCCGATGGAAGAATATGGAAAAGAAAATCCCAAAGTAGTAACATTAAAAGATGTTGAGATAAACAAAGACTATGTACTCCTGATCACCAATAATTCCGGATTGCGGAGATACGTGCTCGGAGATACGGTGAAGTTCACTACCTTGAAACCTTGGAGGATCAAAGTGTCGGGAAGGACGAAATATTATATTGATGTCGTAGGCGAATGCGTGACTTCCGATTACACCGACAAAGCATTGCTCGAAGCGTGCAAACAGACGGATACCATAGCGACAGACTATATGCTTGCGCCGATCACCTATTCCGGTGGAAGTATCAGAGGAGCATATGAACGAGTCATAGAATTCACCAAAGCGCCAAAAGACGACCATGAATTCGCAAAAATTTTGGATAAGGAACTCTGTAATATCAATTCGTACTATTTCGATGAAAGATATGATACCAAGGTGCTTGGAGAACCCGTAATCCATTGCGTCAAACAAGGTACGTTCTATGAACGGCTGAAAACAAAAAACAAGCTTGGCGGTCAGCACAAAGTCCCTAAAGTTTCTAACGATAGGAAAAATATCGACGAAATACTGGCGATCATCAAATAATGTAGAATAAAAAAAATCCCGTGCAATACACGGGATATATAAGGTTAATGACTTAGTTACAACACTTTGCTGGAAGATCAATGTGCGTTCTGTTTTCAAAAGAAACTTTTTCCGGATCCTGCTTTTGGAAAGCAAATGCTACTCCAAAGCTTTCTGAATTTCCAAAGACAAGATCCTTGGGAATTTTGTACCAGGTGTTTCCCTTTCTATCCGTACGGACAATCGCCAGATAGATTTTTCCAATCATCTTTTTACATGATTTCGGAAAGTTATCCGGGATATCACAGACTTGCACTTCAGTGATAATGGGAACATATTTTGCAGGTTCCCTCCTGCAATTACTTCGCGTCGTAAATTGGGACATACATTAATTTTTAGTTTCTACTTTGTACCTAATTATTTAAACACAAGTTCATTACGAATTTTTCAAGCTTTTTAAAAGCTTCAAGTTCTGCCTTTTTTTCTGGCAAGTGATGCTGCAGGTATTGCTTTTGTTGAGCAAGCAGAGCGATAACGACCTTGGTTTCCACGGAATAAAGAAGATATTGTTTTAAGAATATATCTTCGCGAGCGTTCGGTAAAAAAGGAGTAGGGATTTTTTTGTTAAAGATTGGTGTGAGATCCTTAAATCCAGCAGCAGTCAAAATCAGCACTTTGAGCACTTTTTTGTTTTTCTGAAGCTCAACCATTTGGGTTATGCCGATTTCAAAATGATTCTTACCGATTTCTACCATCACAAAGGTTCCTTCCTTAAGACCTTTTGGATCTAATTTAATTGTTTTTGTATTCATAGTTTTTTATTATGTTTGACATATTTTATTTTCAATGCTTATAATGTTTAGTAAAACTTTGTCAATCCAAAAAATTATCTTTGCTTGATAGAAAAACTGAAATACCTATACACTAATTTATAATTTTTAATCCTGCTTCAGCAGGACTCCGTTTTACTCCGTTTCTAATTTCTAAACATGAAAAATATCCAAAACGTAGATCAAGATATTTATGCGGCGATTCTCGCCGAACAGAAAAGGCAGTCAGAAGGGATGGAACTTATCGCAAGCGAAAACTATCAATCTCCCGCAGTGCTTGAAGCGCAATCTTCCGTTTTTGCTAATAAATATTCTGAAGGATTTCCCGGTCGCAGATATTATGGCGGACAAGAAAACACTGACATCATCGAACAATTAGCTATCGATAGAGCAAAGAAAATTTTCCATGCCGACCATGCGAATGTGCAAGCGTTATCCGGCGCTGCAGCCAATTTATGCGTCTATTCCGCGTTGATGAATCCTGGAGATACGATTCTCTGAATGGACCTCACGCACGGATGACATCTCACACACGGAGCTCCGGTGACATTTTTCTCCAAAGTGTTTAATTTCATCCGCTATAAGACAACTCTAGATGGTAAGGTAGATTTCGACCAAGTACGTAAACTCGCAATTGAACATAAACCGAAAATAATCTTGGCATGATTCTCCGCATATCCGAGAGAATTAGACTATGAGAAGTTCGTAGAGATAGCAAATGAAGTCTGAGCTATCGCATTCGCCGATGTGTCGCATATCTGATGATTCATCGCGGCTTGATTGCTTAAAAATCCACTAGATTACGGATTCCATGTCATGATGACGACGACACACAAATCACTCAGAGGTCCGAGAGGAGCATTGATTCTCAGCAAGTGAATCGTTTCCAATCCGCTCAAAAAACCTGAAGACACCATTGAAAATATTCCTACCAGGATCGATAGGGCAGTGTTTCCCGGCATGCAATGATGACCGCACATGAACACTATCGCTGCTATCGCTGTTGCACTCAAGGAAGCTCAGACACCTGAGTTCAAAGCCTATGCGCAGCAAGCGCTCAAGAACGCGCAAACATTAGCAACAGAATTGACCGCGCGTGGCTACAAATTAGTGACGGGATGAACTGACAATCACATGGTAATCATTGATTTTAGCTGAACGCAGTTGGACTGATCTGTCGCAGAAAAAACATTAGATAAGATCTGAATTTCAACCTCGAAATCCACCATCCCCGATGATCCTAATCCACCATTCCGCCCATCCGGACTTCGTATCGGTCTGCCAGCGATGACAACCAGAGGAGTGAAAGAAGAGGATACAAAAAAAATAGTCGAATTCATCGATCAGGCGTTGAAGAACAAGGATAATGAAAAAAATCTCGCTGAATTGAAAAATAAAGTCAGAGAGTTTAGTTTATCCTTTCCAGTTCCTGGGCTATAAAATCATCTCTTGCTATTTTGTTAAAAATATATATACAACAATCCCTGTTAACGGGTAATACATAATGCGTTCTTTGACATACTGGTGTTTTGCAATAATTTTTTTTTTGGTTATTCGTTCGTGAACGAAAGGAATGGCTGGAAAAGGTCATTCATAAGATAAAAAGGCAAAGAGTTTGTGACAACTGACTCATGAGTACTTCTATCTTCAAAAAAATTAGTTGTTCAATCAATAATAGTTCCCAAACTTCATTATATCAGAACGAACAACAGCATCACCCGTAAGGATAAAGAAAAGGGGCAATGCTAATAGGTCCCGGAGTACTAAATACCAACATGATGAACTGAAGCATCTAAGTAATCATAGAGTACTCCTAGTTTAGCTTTTTTTATGCGGGGGTTTCCGCAAGGAGGGGAAAAATTCTCCGACAATGAAGGAGTCAGGTTCACCTATGGTTTCCATAGCTCTCAACCTACTCCTTTTTTTTTAAAAAAAATATAGAGATTGACTTTTGTAGATAAAAATATAAAAGATAAAAAAATAAAATACAATGAAAGAAGGAACAACACATACAAAAATTGAAGACATAGTGGGCGATATAGTCCATTTGCTCCATGAAGATGGTACAAGAAGTAAAAGAAACATTGGCCCATTTCCAATAAACTTCCGAAAAATCGGTTTCTTTGTAAGTATTACTAAATCAACAGTAGCGCTCACTAATATGGGTGCACTAACGTACAGATACGAAAAAGGAAAAGAATTTGTTTCGCAATGTCTTTGTCCGACTAAGTGTGATTGTCAAAATCCGCCTCCTGAAAATTGGGATGGAAAGGATGGAATATATCACATCAGTGAATCGTGTCCTATACATAATCAAGATCCCCAACCAAATCCAGATTGTTCCGTTCATGGGGAATAAAAAAACATTATTCATATTTCCATCTCTCCGTATCCGGTTAGGTGGTTTTTTCAAAATAACAAAAAAACAGAAAGACTTGACATTTTATACGAAATAATTATAAGATTAATACAACGATCAAGAATCTCTGAATTATTCACCAAAAGTACGGGTAAACATAAACCTTAAGCCTAGGATTCAGATGAAAAAAAGCCCCTGCAATTCCGCTCCCAAACCCGTCTAAACGGATATGAAAAAAAAGGGAATGCGGTCAGCAAAAAAACGGGGCATTACGACATCGGCCGCAGTGCCGAACAATAACCCGGACTCCGGGGAAAAAGCAGTCCATCGGATTTGGGCCCGCCACAAAGCGAGCCTAAATGTACCATCTCTCATCGATATCATGACGGATGATTACCTGAAGCTATAGTGAACAGTTCATTATTGGATTATTCGCCTAGCTTCAGCCGATTATTACCGTAAAAGTCCCCACACGCGATGGGGCACATTGCCTAAGAGTATCGCACTTTTGCTCAGGTAAATGATAGGCTATCTCCGGAAGCCTCAAGGTGCAAACACATTATTAAAGGCCCGGAGAATTCCCGGGCCTTTCGTTTAAGATTGAAAAAATTGATTGCATAACATAAATACCTAAAATTATAATAAGTCTAATTATGGCTGGATATTTTTTTGTAAATGTATACAAGCGATTCATAAAATAAGACGCTGACCCCGTAACACTACGGGGTAACGTCGATTTTATCCAGCTTCGCTGAATAGGAATTTAGATTCCTATGTGATTAAATAAAAAAAACGAACCATATCGAACACAAAAAAACAAATATTTTTTTTATTTGATAGAATAGAGAAAAAATTATGAATTCATGAATAAATACCAATGATAGCTCTCCACAGCATCAAGAGAAAAAACATACCTTATTGTCTACCATTCGTACATATATAGCAGCATTATTATTGATGACACCTAGTATGAATGTACAGAGCGAGGATATCTCCAAACTTTGACAAGAAAAATTTGTTTCATCATATCACGAGAACAATTCGTCCGAAAAAAAGGTGGAATCTATGGTGTCATACAAAGTCATTTTCAAAGATGGTGTAAGAAAGACATTGAAATGACTCAATAGCATAAGTAAGATTCCGGTTTGAGGGAAACCGATTGTATATTATCGGGATGAAGGGAATATAAAATGAAAACCGATAAGAGCCGAAAGCGTCAAAGCGATGAATCTGCCGGAAAAATTTGATATCAGTCCAAGATCTGTGACGACACCGGTATCTTCCATGGTACTTCATCTATGAAATAGGAAGTTTGATATCAATCCTGATCTCTGCAATATCAAAAATCTCTATCTGACTTCTGAAGCGCTTGTCATCGAGACCACCTTATTGTTTGATATCATCTATGATAAACAAGAAAAGCTCCCTGACTTGCTGTACAGATTATGGACGACGCCCAAAGGCAAAGGAGAAAAGAAATGATTTAGGGGGACAACTGTAACAGAAATTTAAAAAATCACCGTACATATGAAATATAAACTATTGATAGGCATACTCTTCGTTATCGGAATGATGTCTCTGGGTTCAAAATCAGAGGCATATCTTTTTGGTATGAAATCACGAGATAATAGTATCGAAAATATTCAGCGTATAGAAAAAGAATATAAGCTTGATATCCCTATTTTAGCATTTATTTTTGATCCGCGAGGCGAACATGTGGAAAATATGATGAATAGTTTCAACGATAAATTTGGTGAAGATAGAATATATCATATTACCATTTCACCGAATATGTTCACTGCCAAAGAAGTCGTAGCAGGAAAATTCGACGCACAATACAAACAATTTTTCGATGACGTGAAAAAGAATAATCTGAGAGTAATTTTTCGCACCATGCATGAAATGAACGGAGGACGATATCCGCGATCGACCAATCCGTATCGGTTCAAAAAAGCGCGGATCCATGTACGGGAACTTTCCAGAGCTGAATGACTTACTCAATCAAATATCCTTTTTGATATGTCCGTCAATGCGCGGGATCTCCCAGCCAAATGAGGCAAACCGGCACAGACAGCAGTGTTCATCCAATGTCAGCAGAATCTCAAAGAGAAATTGAAATGTTCCACCTTCGAAGATTATTATCCTGGCGACAAATATGTGGACTTGATGTGAGTGACGTTCTACAATCGAGGAAAATGAAATAGCAACAGACGACGAGGAACGCCAGATCAGATCGTTAATGCCGCAGGACGGAAAACATTGGACAGACTCAAAAAATTCAGCAAGCCGATATTCGTAGACGAAGTGGGTACTACGGCTGTCAATTATACATGAGCGTATAGCCAGAAAAAATCCATCGAAGTCTATCAGAATAATTCATGACTCAAAAATACCCGGCTTCTTCAGCTTAAGGACTTCCTGCTCAGAGAGACGAGGATAGCGGGAGCGATCTATTTTAATGTTGATCTCACCAACGGATTGAAGAATCGGACATTAGGCGAATTAGATCGGTCCGTGATAGATTTTGCGTCCAATAAATTTTATGACAAAATCCTCGACGTCTATGAAGCGGGCAAACCGAACGAAACGAATGCATTGTATTATCTCTTCAACGTAAAGCGTGTAACGCTCAATGATAAAACATTATTAATAAAATCTGATTACGCGAAGCCCGTGAAGGATCTCTATCTCTTTACGACGACCTATGTTTCGGGACTCGGAGCACAACTTAATTTTCTTGATGAAACAAAAAGCACCTGAAGCTTAAGCAAAAAATACAAGAGATTTACCCAAGCTGATCTGGATGCTATCGTAGATAGTACGAAAAAGTTTTTCCAGTAATAATTATATAAGCGGAACCGTTTCAA
>CAIVEC010000005.1 GCA_903904875.1 uncultured bacterium
AGGGTATGAATTTTTCTGAAGGGGTGATTTTGCAGCTCCACGATATGATGCTCAAATATACAGAGAAAGACATAGGACATAGAGGGAAATACAAATTCTGACCGAATAGGGTGGAAGCGAGAGATGAGAAAGGCAGATTGATCAAAGTCGTCTTCAATCCTACAGAGCCGGCAATGACGCCGATAGAGATGAAAGCGTTGATCCAACGGACTCAGGATGCTTTCCATGAAAACGATCTTCATCCTTTGCTTATCATAGCCAATTTCATCTTCGAATTCTTAGCGATCCATCCGTTCCAGGATGGGAATGGAAGAGTCAGCAGAATATTGACGAATCTACTGTTGCTGAAAAATGGATATATCTTCACGCCGTTCGTTTCTCATGAAAGCTTGATAGAACACAAAAAAATAGAGTATTATATAGCGCTTGGTAAAACACAACAGACCTGGAAAACCAGTCATGAAGATGTGTCAGGTCGGCTGATATTCTTTTTACAAATTTTGAAAACGCAGGTACAGAAAGCTATAGATATATCACAGAAAGAGGATATCCAACCACATCTTTCCAAGATACAATCCAAGGTACGGGAGTTTATCAGCAGCAAATGAGAATGCACTCGCCAGGAGATAGTGAAGAAGACATGATTGGCGTTGTGAACGGTGAGACAAGCGATAGAGAAATTATTGATCATGAAAAAGATAGAGAGACTCTGATCCACAAGAGCGGTGAGATACAAGATTGTGAAATAAAATTTTTTTGGAAGAGAGTCCGAGAGGGCTCTTTTCTTACTCCCCATTTCCCCTCTGAAACAAAGGGGAGAATATTCTTCCTCTATGGCACAAGGTCTCCGCCTAGGCGGACGGGAGAGGGAAAAGCCGCGCTTGAACTTTTGGACTAAATAGATATTAGCCGATGGAGAAAAAAGAGCCCGAGAGGGCTCTTTTCTTGTTTGTCAAAAATAAGATTGATAAAAGAAAGGAAATGATTATAATGAGAAATATAAGTTTATCCCCTAAGTTTCCACCTATGCTAAACGATATACATTGCCGCTTTATCAAAAAGTCTTGCAAAATAAACAAAAATCCTTATCATTATCTCACACCCGAGATAGTGAACCACTTGTGGTTGCCTATCCATCCTCGTGTAAAGTCCTTGCGCGAGGTTTTTTGTTTCTTAATAAAAAAATAATATGAAAAGAGTAAATGTATATATCGATTGATTTAATTTCTATCATTCATTATTAAACAAGATAGATGATAAGAATTCTTGATTCACAAATAAATTTAAACGATGTAACTTTAAAAAGTTGTCCGAGCTCTATTTGGATGATTGAGAAAAAATAAATGAAGTCTATTTCTTTACCGCATATCCTATATGGGATAGCGATAAGACAGAAAGGCATAAGATATATGTTAGAGCGCTTCAGAAATTTTGAGTAAGATCCATTATTTGAAAATTTAAAACGGTGGAAAGAAAGTTTACTAATAAAATGAGAGTAATAGAGTTTTTGTTGAATCTTGTTTTGTCAGAAAAGGAAAAGATGAAATATTTGCCTAAAAGATTAAGATATCATACATACGAAGAAAAAGAAACTGATGTAAATATTGCTGTAAAAATTGTTGAAGATGCATTCAAAGATAACTATGATAAGGCGGTTATTTTGTCTTGAGATAGTGATATTATCCCAGCTATAGAATCAGTAAAGAAAAACTTTAGAGATAAGGAATTTCTTAGCTTGCTTTTGACATGAGCAAAAGGTAAGGTAATCCAAAATGTTTGTATAAATAAAAAGATTATTAGCTATACGGATGTAAAAAATAGTCTATTGCCAAAAGAAATAGAAATATCTAAATGAATAATTATAAAAAAACCAGAATCATGGGAATAGATTAATTTTACCCGCTCCCACTTACATGCTGGACACCAGAAAAGCATATGCCTTTGATTTTGATAGCAATCTTGTGTTTACGCAGGACACTATCTTTTTATCAAAACGGGATTGAACATCATGGCAAGAAACAGAGGTCAGCCAAAAAGAGTTTGATCAGCTTACGGTAGATGGTAAGACATGGAAACGATTGAATGATGATTATGAAGCTTCCTTGAAAAACTTCTTAAGCCCTGGTAAGTACAAAAAAGCACTAACAGACGCTATTGCTGATAAGAAGACCTGACCGTCGCGATTAAGCTTCCTCGAAGCCAATGAAACCGCATCTCCGCTGGCTATCATCACCGCTCGTGGACAATCTCCTCAAGAACTGAAGGAATCTCATGAATATATCATTCACCATGTTTTTAGTCAGGCACAAAGGGATAAATTGGTCAAAAGCATACAGAAGAGATTGGGAGGAGCGTTGCCAGAAGATAAAGCGATCCAACTGTATCTGGATAATAACTTGTATCTGCCCGTGCAGTCCAAGGAATTCTTCAAACAGTCTAATACGACTATCGATATCCCGGTAACAATAAGGAAACATATCGGATTGGAGATGTTTGTCGCGCATGTTGCATCAGTATTCAGGAGATATTATTGAGAGAAGTTCGTGAATGATCCCCAGTTCAGCGTATGATTCAGTGATGATAATATCGAAAATGTGGAGTCAATGGCGGATTTTATTCAATCTGATCTGCGCCTGAAATATCCTCATGTGAAATTTTTGGTGTATAACACGAGTGATGCGAAGAATGTGAAGAAAGTGAGGTTTAAGTAATAGAGTCGCACAGGCAACCTCATCTTCGTTTCCTCTCCTGACAGAGAAGCCCTCAGTAATCGCACCCCTCTCTGTCAGGAGAGGTGGGGTGAGGAAAAAAAGAAAAAATAAAATAAACCAATTCCACGCTTGAGCTTTTGGATTAAATCAATTCGGCTATATTCAGCTATATTTGACTAATACCAGACTATAAGTATGCTAATATCATTTTCTCTTGCAATTTGGCTATATTTGGTTATACTTGGTTATAGACGATTTTAACTGAATTTTTTGACCAAATGACAACGCTCGATAGACTCACAAAAAGATTGCAGTTCTCTTTTGAGGATACCAATACAATCTACAGATTGATCAATGATATTGATAAACTCAATACTACTTTTCAGATTACGGAAAAATTATCTCATCAGACCATAAAGAGACTCACACAATCAGTGCTTGTTACCTCATCGGGTTCGTCCAATCGTATCGAAGGAAATAAGATGACAGACGAAGAAGTGGAGATGTTGTATAGACACATGAATATCAAGAAGTTTAAAACAAGGGACGAACAGGAAGTGGCGGGATATCTTGAATTGTTGGAGCTCGTCTTTGAAAATTATCAGGGTATGAATTTTTCTGAAGGGGTGATTTTGCAGCTCCACGATATGATGCTCAAATATACAGAGAAAGACATAGGACATAGAGGGAAATACAAATTCTGACCGAATAGGGTGGAAGCGAGAGACGAGAAAGGCAGATTGATCAAGGTCGTCTTCAATCCTACAGAGCCGGCAATGACGCCGATAGAGATGAAAGCGTTGATACAACGGACTCAGGATGCTTTCCATGAAAAAGATATCCATCCCTTGCTTATCATAGCCAACTTCATTTTCGAATTCTTAGCAATCCATCCGTTCCAGGATGGGAATGGAAGAGTCAGCAGGATACTGACGAATCTGTTGTTGCTGAAAAACGGATATCTCTTCACGCCGTTCGTTTCTCATGAAAGCTTGATAGAACACAAAAAAATAGAATATTATATAGCGCTCGGTAAAACACAACAGACGTGGAAGACCAACCATGAAGATGTGTCAGGCCGGCTGATATTCTTTTTGCAGGTTGTGAAGACGCAGGTCCAGAAAGCTATAGATATCTCACAGAAAGAGGATATCCAACCACATCTTTCCAAGATACAATCCAAAGTACGGGACTTTATCAGCAGCAAATGAGAATGTACTCGTCAGGAGATAGTGAAGAAGACATGATTGGCGTTGTGAACGGTGAGACAAGTGATAGAGAAATTATTGATCATGAAAAAGATAGAGAGACTCTGATCCACAAGGGCGGTAAGATACAAGATCACGAAATAATAGTTTTTGAAAGGAGCCCGAGAGTCCTTCGCGTAAGTCGGAGGGCTTTTTTGTTTGTCAAAAAATAGATTGACAAGAGAAAGGAGATAAATACAATACAACTATCTTTACTTGAATAACCAGTATACACATGGAACACGCTATTGTACAGAAACTCTTTAGAAGCTTTGAAGAAATCAAAAAAGAAAAAAATTGAATAGAATATCGGGAAGCAAGAGAACTGGCTCCGTTACTGTGATATATCGATCGGAGAAATTTTTTGAAGGTGATAGAGAAAGCGCAAGAATCTTGTAATACTAGTTGAGGACTAGTAAGTGATCATTTCGTTGAGTTCAACAAAATGATAGATATCGCAAAGTGAGCCGAAAGATCGATACCGGATATGGAGTTGTCTCGTTTTGCTTGTTATCTGATAGCGCAAAACGGTGACCCGAAAA
The DNA here is from genome assembly GCA_903904875.1 of uncultured bacterium. Lineage (GTDB taxonomy): Bacteria > Patescibacteriota > Gracilibacteria > Absconditabacterales > Absconditicoccaceae > CAJBLF01. The sequence goes on from CAIVEC010000005.1 coordinate 4,501, forward strand.
AAGAAGAGATAGCTTTTTCTCAGACATATTTTGCAGTACAGACGAGGAAGCAAGAGATCGTAGAACAGAAGATACAAGAATATGAAAGATTGATTGCGAGGAAGAAACTCACAGAAACAGAAACCCATTTTCAGAATATCGCATATGAGAGATGAGTGGACGGGAGGTGATTGTCCGCTATCCGCAGCAAATGAGATCAGGCATTATTCGGGTGACATAGCACGGGAGAAATGAAAGAAACATTATGAGTGCCAAAGAATAGACCGCTTGCTGACTTCCTTCCTGCAGTGACTATCAAGGCAAAAGATTTGGCTACTGAAGTGACTAACGTAAATATGGTAGGGAAAAATCTACAATGAGAAAAAGATATAACCGCCGAACATGTAAAGAATAATAGATGAGTAAGAGCGTATCTATGAGATAGTGGTATCGTACCAGAAGAGCTGCCAGCAGAGGAAGATCTCAAGAAAATAGAAAGAAGAAAAAATAGTGAAGCAAAAAAATTAGGGTCAAAAAATAAATAAAATTGACCCCTAAAAAGAAAATGGGGGCAAAAAGGAATAGAATTTACCCATAGTTTTCGAGTCAGAAAAAAATAGTATCCAGAAATAAATAATTTTTTAAAAAATAATCTTCTCCTTATGAAAAAACTCTCCCTACTGATTATGCTTCTCGTATTCCTCACTATCACGTGATGTTCACAAAAAACTCAAGAACAACCTTGACTGCAAGACACCTGAACGACGGACGGAATAGGCGCTATCATGCCATACTCCGGAGAGCTCACTATCGCAGGCCTCGGCCCGGATGAAAGCTTCGAACAGACGGTAGCGGTAGACACCTTGGTGCTGAAGAGAACCTTCGAAGATCATGCTGATCATATCTTCATCGATAGACAATCCCGGAGCAATTACCTCGATATCCAAGACGATCTCATCCCAGGAAATATCGTGAAGTTCGCCGGTACGACGAAAACGCTGGACGCCGCAGCAGGCAACCATTACTACCAGACGGTGACGATAGACGAACTGAAGACGGTAGGCCAAGCAAGCCAAACCGACGTAGAGAATCTGATACAACAATATGGATACTGTGAGACGGACGACGATTGTATCGGTATCTATGGACAATGCCCCCTTTCATGCCAAATCGCGATCAACAAAAAATACCAAACGACCGTAGAGAAAATCATCACCAACTTCCGGAATCATCAATCCCCGCAGTGTACGTACAAGTGTATGGAGATAAAGAAGGTGGGGTGTAAGAGTTATAAATGTGTGGTGGAGTAGTCAAATCCCTCTTTTGTTTTATAGCGATATCCTCACCCCAACCCTCTCCTTCTGAGAGGGAGTAGTAAACATCCTCCTCTCTGAAGGAGAGGAGGCGAGGAGGTGAGGAAAAAAGAAAAAATAAATATTTTACTTCCTTCAGAACTATGCGACACGTTTACATCCTCCGCTGCAAAGACAAAACCCTGTACACTTGAATCACCAACGACCTCGAAAAGCGCGTCTTCGACCACAACAATAGCAAATGCTGAGCTAGATATACTAAGTCAAGACGCCCGGTGAAGCTGGTACGAAGTAAAAAAACAAAGGACAAAATATCAGCTATGAGACTTGAATACGCAATCAAGAGATATAGCAGACCGAAGAAGGAGATGCTGATCGACAAACGCTCCGCGACAAAAGCTCGTTCCACTCGCGCCAAGAAATAGTTTTTATTTATAAAATTACCCATGACCTTCGAACAAATGTATGCTACATACCTCTATGAGCTCTATTGCGGAGATGAGGATAAAGACACAGACACAGATAAAGATGAAGATAGAGATGAAGACAGAGATGAAGATGATGATAACGATGATGATAGGGATGACGATGAGAGTGAAGAACAAGAGGATGAAGAAGTGCTTCTGATACAATGGAAATGAGTGATTCACTGATAGTAGAGAGATTTGATATCCCAAATGAAATAATTATACTATTTTTTACAAAAACCAAAACCAAATAATAAAAAAAAACCACACTATGGAATTACAAAATTTATTCGATGCTTTACGTAAGGCAACGCCTGAAACGGTATTGGAAACGGCTTACAAAATGTTCCGGGGAATCCAATATGTAAAAACTATGTACAACGGGTTCGAATTATTAGCTTTTTACAATGCACTGCTTCTCTATGAAGCTAATATCCCAGCCGATGAAACGCTGTCAACTGGCGCTTTGAAAAAACTAAAAGCTGCAGTGCTTGCACAACTCCACCTTATTGCTGATGAAACCAAGTACAAGGGTATAAAAGGTATATTCTGTAGCACTAGCTTGGAAAAAGCCATTGTAGAATATAAGTTAGACGAATATTCATTAGAAGCCAACGAAGATTTATTGGAAAACGACTAATCTCATGCAAACTGGTATGTATTATACCAGTTTTCTTATATACTTTTGAGAGGTTGACTTTTAAAAGGAAATATGTATATAAGCAAAAATATAAAAAAACAAAATAACTAACTAAAACAAGAACTATGAACGAAGCACAAAGAATTTTGAACCTCATATTGAAGATGAGGTATTATGAAGAATTCAAAAGCACCTTTACAGAAGAGGAACGTGATTTCATCAAACGCATACGCGACTCCAATCTGAAATATTTCAGGATGGAACATGAATTTGAAGAAAGAGCGATATTCTCATGGCATTCTTCATATATAAACGATGATGTAGCATGTTATGTCAGTGGCGATGACGGATTTCATTTTTCTGAAGCGGTGGCCTATAAATCGAGCACCAAAAGGATGAAAGACAAGGAAGAAGAGAAATTGCCACCAGCAAAGCAAAAAATCCTGGAAGGAGAAATCGAAGAGCTCAAGAAGATCTTCCGCGTGTATGCAGATAATCCGAATGACATCGAAGTGTACTTCAAGTAAACATCCCAAAACAAAAAACAATGGAAGAACATCCTGGAGAAACTCAAGAAACTCCCATTACGAAGGTGATGAAGAATCCCTGGTGGGTCAAAGTGATGCCACACTATTTCATCCTCTGTATAATTTTGGATGCGGTATGTGATAAAAAAATCGGTATCTTCAATATTTTCATTCTCTTTGTGTGGATGTGGATGGGTTCGATAATCCAAAGAGATAAGATCATACTATCAAAAATCTACCGAATATGCCTTCTGGTCTTGGTAGTGTTAGACGCACCTAACGTGATCAGATTCATCCAATGGATCAGTACGTTACATTGGTAAACAATATACCTGCAGTTTATTTGGCTGCAGGTTTTTTTCATATTCTCCTTCAAAAATATATATTAAAAAAACCTCCTCGCTCGTATACAAGCAAGGAGGAGAACGAAAAGACCTGGGAAAGTGTGGGGAGCCGAGTTGCCCATCCCAGGTATATTGAAATCAGCATATATATTTTCTGGAGATAATCAAGAATATATATATTGAAAAGTAATGATGCTTGTATAGTATAGGGGAAATTTATATCGATTGAAATCCTCATGCTGAATTTTTTTAGGATACTGACGACTATCGTCGGGATAGTGATGTCCATAGGTTACTTCCCTCAAGCGTATAGACTCTACAAGACGAAGTCTGCTGATACTATCTCGCTGGTGAGTTTCACTATCTTCGCACTCGGGACATTGATACGGACAGTGTACGGATTCGTTATCCACGATATCGTATTGATCCTGAGCTTCATCGTAGGAGTCATCGGCTCTTGGTCCGTGCTGTTCTTGGCGATCAAATACAGGATGAAGAAGAAAAATTTAGAATTTAGAAAAAAGAAATAAACAAAAATTTAGAAAACTCAATTTAGGAATTCTAAATTCTAAAATCTAAATTCCAAAATCTAAATTCTAAAATCTAAATTC
>CAIVEC010000006.1 GCA_903904875.1 uncultured bacterium
GTAAGAGTTAAGCCCCCTAAAAATGGAAACGCACATCAATAAATAATACCATGGCACAAAGACAACGAGCCTATTTCTTCGATTCACCCTTCACATCGGCAGGGGTAAAATTCAATCCTAATAACATACCTACCAAGGCTACGTTCTACGACTTGTTAGATAGCATCGCTTTCAAGACTGAAACAGGTGACTATGCCGGTGAAACGACACAGGGATTGGTGAAACTTGCTACTACTGCTATCAGTAAGGCACGTTCTGGTGTTGGCGTGGTGTTGTTGGTCATTTCGTCAAATACATTGGTTTCAGAAGGAGTTGAAACTGGTTCTTTAGGAGTGGTTACCGTTGTATCTGGATTAGGCGTTTGTCCTACGAGCACTTTCAATGCTGTGATGTACTGATCGAATTGTGCAAAGTATCCACTGAGATTATTTATTTGTTCTCCGTTTGCAATCTTTTCAAGAAATGAAGTAGCTTTTTTGGAAATATAGAGTCCGTATTTGATGACCGTATTATTATTCATCGTTTTCCCTTGTGTGAGGAAATCGTTTCCTTGAGTAACATAATCAGTGAGTCTGCTGAGATCTGTTTGTTCTGGTACTGTTGTCGTAGTTGTTAAATCATTCAATTCTCAGAATCCATTATCGACGGTTGTTCCTGTATCTGTTGTACCAGTTAATTCTGTACCGGTGAGTTCTGTACCAGTCAATTCTGTACCGGTGAGTTCTGTTCCTGTTACTGCTTCGCTTGCATGCATCTGGGTTTGTCCTCCACCGAAAATATTTCCGAATTCTATGGGATACATTGTCTTGAGGATAAAAAAGGTCGTAAATCCTAACGCTACAAAAAGCACAACAAACATCAATGCTTTGACTGATGTATTTTTTTTCTGCGGAATAGTTATTTGAGAAACTGCTTGTACTGGGACTTGCCCCTCATTTTTCGGGATAAATGCTGTTATCGTAGGTATGGTAAATACTGGTGGAACTGATGTATCCGTAACTTTTTGCATAGGCGTTGGCATTTCAATGGTTGCTTGTGGTGCTGACTGTGCAGTTTCTATCACTGGAGCACCGCTTTGCGGCATTCACATTATTGGTCCTCCGAGCATTGCATCCAGATCAAATGTCTTTGATGCTTCAACAGGTGCTGGCTGTGGAGCTACGATAGCTTCTGGAGCTAAACCGCCTGCGCTTTTATTTCATTCCAATTCTGAAATTATCTTCATATCTTCTTTGAGTTCAGCTGGCGCTGTAGCTGGAATCGGTTCATCTTCAACAACTTTTGATGGTTCAGTTTTTTCTTCAACTACTTCTTCTACTTTTGCTTCAGGTTGTTTTACTTCAGTTACTAATTCTGGAATCGGTTCCATGATAGGAACTGGTATCTCCCCTTGCGGGACTATAGCTTCTGCTTTAACTTCCGGTATCGGTTGTAAAACTTCTTCTTGTTTTACTTCAGCTACTGGTTCAGCGTTTTTCTGATCTTCGGTTTTGAGTCGGTCGTCGTTTTTTGGTGCTTCAGGTAAATTAAGATCCAAATCAAGATCTAATTCAGATGTATTTGTTTCAGGTTGCAGGTTTCAAGTTGTAGGTTCGGTTTTAGGAGCCTCATCAAGATTGATTTGCAAATCTTGGGCTGGGGGAGTTGTTGGAGTTGTAGTGTCTGCCATATTTCATAACTAAAAGGCTAAAGCGCTCAAACGATGAAACGCTGAAACGATTTATTTTTGGTCGTTTAGTCGTTTTATCGTTTAGTCGTTATTTCAATTATAATCCAAATCGTGGATTTTGTCAAAAAAAGCGCTGCTCAGCAGCTCATTGACTTGACTTTTTACTTAAAAACTAACCAACATGTCTTCACAAAACCGCTCCTCGGACTTTTATCTTCGGATAATGATATTTAATCAACTTCGCTAATTCATTGATTGTCGATCCTGTGGTGGTGATATCGTCGATGATAAGTAAAGTTTCGTTTCATTGCAATCTTAGATTCTTGGTCAGTGAAAAGGCGTTTTTGAGATTATGTAATCTGCCGTTCCTATCCAGGCTTGCCTGCGTCTTCGTGCGTTTCTTCTTTTCCGCTACGGCGACCATGGGGACCTGTAATCTTTCGCTTATTTTTTCAGCCAATAATTCCGACTGGTTATATCACTTCACAAAATAATGCCTGTACCGATGACTGGGTATAAACGTAATGATTACATTATTCTGTGGAAACGATTGATTTGCTTGAAAAGCTATTACCAGCCTTTCGACCAGGAAATCTCCTATGTCTTTCTTGTGAAAATATTTGAGTCTGATGATGAGTGTTTTGAGAAGGTCGGTATAAGCGAACGGAATGATAATCCCTTCCAGATAGTTCTTTTTATTGCATCTGCATTCTATGCATGTTCTGTAATCTTTCGAGGTTCTATGGCAATACGGACAGATTTCTGGATGAGGTTCCAATTTCTTTTTACAGCTTTTACATAAATATGCTCCTGTTGCTGAGCAGTTGATGCATTGTCTGGGAAAGAGATAGTCTATAAAGCCCATAAGGTCAGTAAAGTCTAAAGTCGTTCGCGAGTATATATTAGTATTTTAAGAATAAAACTGACAAAGTTAGGACAAAAATTACTCCTATAAAAAAAAGGAGCTCACAGCTCCCCATTTTGGTATGTCTAGTCTATAAACACCTATTTTTTAATAATGGCTTCTATAGCAGCGAAACTCATCTCTTCCTTGTCGTTGATCAAGATGTATAATTCATCTCATGATTTTCCTTTGAAGAAGGTTACGGCAGCCTGATTGAGGAAGTAATTTTTTCCGTCATCAGTGATCGCTATGAATTTGTTGTCATCAGTCTTGGAAAGAACCGCTCTTAGGTGTTTTCTTTCTACGGGTTGGATCAGCTTGTAGATCATCTTTCCATCTTCCAATATTTTGAGCTTGAGGAAATCTCAAGGCACTAATTTAGTCTTACTTGAATAGTTCAATGGTACCGGATATTTCTTTTGATCATTTCCGACCATAAAGTATCCGTCGAATTTTCCTTCTACCACTTCTGCGTTCTCTTCTGAATAGCTCTTGAGCTCTTGATTGCCCATTGACTGTTCAGCGTCTTTGTGTTCTACGCTTTCAGGATTTTCAGGATCGAACTTCGCTAATTGATTTAATGTAAGTCTGATTCTTTTCATGTCGTTTTCCATGCTTCCCAAAAGATTTTGTACGAACTGTACCATTTGTTGATGCTTTTGCATCATTTCATCTTTGTTCACCTTTTTTGGTGCTGCAGCCTTCGCTGGAGCAACCGGCTTAGCTGGAGTAGCTGGTTTAGCTGGAGTAGTTTTTGCTACCGTTTTAGCTGCCTTTGGCTCTGCTTTCCCAGCTGTTTTTGTTTCTGCCATTTTTGTTTTTGTGTAATAAAGGTAAAAGTTTTTTGTTTCGTATAAAGTAAGTATACTGGTTTTTAAAAATTATGCAAATATTTCTACTGGTAGAAATTTCTTTGAAATATTTATGAAACAAATTTTTTTTAGTGGTGTAGTAATTTTAAAAAAATCATTTTATTATTTTTTTTCTATCGCCTCGCCGGCTGGGCGTTTCTTTTTGGCTACCAGGTCCAAAAAGAAACCAAAAAACCCCTCGTCGATTGTGATCTTCATATTTATTTGGGATTGATATTCCTTGATTTAGCTGCTTATTAAGCGATCTTACAATCGACTTTAATTAATTATATATTATGGAAATAAAAAATAATCTGCAATTTCTGAGTAGCTTTTTCCTACTATAAAAAAACTCTTCCTGAATCCAGGAAGAGATAAATTTATTTGCTTAACGTTTTTTATTCGAGATTTTCAATCTCTCTAATTTCGGTCCCTTTTGTTCTGACTTCAAACTGAATTTTGACCTTGTGTACTCCAAATTCATTGTTTGTGGGTAGTTTTATTTCGTCTTCTGCTAGTGCTCTTTTTGCCAGAAGGAGATATTTGTAATCTACTACTGCCCTTACAATATTTATTATACCTATATACAGGCATATTACATATACTATTATTGCAAGTTCATGTAAATTTTTTATCCACAAAAGTAATAAGCTAACTGTGGCAATGATTATAAAAACTATGCCTAACGTTCGATTCTTGTTGATTTTTGTTTTCATATATTCTTTTTTATGTTTATATTTTTTATACCAAAATACCAATAAAAGTCAAGTCATTTGCTTTTGTATTCACTGAATGTGCCTTTGATTTCCTTATTTTTTTTTGTTTTTGCACAGGAAATCCCCATACATACCGTGTGATTCAATTTTGAATTTTAAATTTTAAATTTAAAAACTAATGAAAAAAGTATTGATTATAGTGACTTCTGTATTACTTTTGTTTGGTATAACAACCGCTGCTACAGGGGATTTACGGGATTGGATGGATAATCTCAATAGTGAAATTCCGTTCGGATATGCCGTCAGCCAAAAAATCTCTGTCGATCAGATTGCCGTCGATAAGATTATCATCAAGTCACCGGTCATCCAAGACGAACTCGGTAATAAGATCAAAAAATATACGGTGATGTTCTCTCAATATCCATTATCCCAGATCTTAGAAAATACTGCTTTGCTCGATCAATCCAAAGAAAAAACATTTGAATTCACTACGGTGGATACTAATGTGACTATGGAACTAGATTCGCTTGCAGATGGCATCAATCCGAGTGTGGTCTATTATGTTTCCGTTATTCCAAAAGACCAGAATGGAATCCTCGGAGAAATATCCAATGAACTTCGATTTAAGCTTGCTACGCAATCATATGGCGAAGGGAATACTACGGGTAGCGTACCACCTGCTCATACTGCTGCTGGTGCTGATATGAGTCTGGCTAATATAACCCATACTATCACCGCCAATAGAGCGACATTGAGATGGACTGCGGTAGATGGTTCAGATAAAGTTGATATATTTCTCCGGAATCCAACCAGTCAAATGTTTGAAAGGCTTGATACGGTAAATATGTCTGCTGAAAGTTATGCGTTTACCCTTACGAGAAACGGTGAATATATCGTCAATTTCATGCCAAACAATGGAGGAACAGAATATCGTTATACCTTTGTTGCTAATTGAATAACTGCTGTTGGTAGCACTACTACCAGCAATCCTGCTATCGGAAAAATTCCTGCTACCGGACCAAAAGAAAATATATTAGTCGCTTTAGCGATTGCGTTTGTTCTCTATCTTGTCTATAGAAAAATGAAAGCTAAAGCTAAACACTAAAATTAATTCAGAATGCAGAATTCATAATTCAGAAAATAAAAAAGCAAGTCCGCGGATGCGGGCTTTTTTTATAAAGTTTGACTCTAGTCTGAAGTTTAAGACAGAGTCTGTTAGAGAAAGTTTATTATTACCTAACTTGGTCAAATGGTATTACTGTTCCTGAAACGATTTTTACTTCTTCGTCAGAATATACCTTCAGGATTTTATAGATGCCTTTTGTTTCATTATGACCTACAGTGATTTCAGTGATTATGATACGAGCAATAACCTGCCAATCAGGTGTCATTAACTCTATTGGCGTATCAATCATAAATAATCTGTGACCATCTTTTTTGAAGGGATATTCTTTTCCTTCCACTAAATGAACACGTTCAATAAGTCATTGTTCTTTACTGATTCTTAAACAACCTTGTTGTGACCGAGTAGCTCCCATAAGTATATGTTATGTGTTAAAATTTTCGCCTAACGTTTGCTTCTGTAACGACGCAGACGCCGTTCCTTAAAATTTGATATGGCAGGCGGCGTGTTGTACAGAAGCTGTTATATGGCCGAGCTTTTGCGAGGTTTACGTACATTTTTTATTTCTTAATTATTTTCATTGAGTATTGTTATAATACTCTTGGTGGTGGCCACACCATTTCTATCAAGATTATCTATTAGCTCAGAATATGGAAACTTTTTTGCCCATTTCATTAAATCAGATTTGTTTTTGTCATCTCCATATGCAAATCAAATGTATTTATGTGGTATTTTATCATCTAAATTTGAACTTATTTTCGCCATAAATGGGCAATTATTTAGTAATGTAGGATCATCAAATCCAAATCTTGCCTTAACATTTATGTTACTGTCAGTAAATATATTAAATTCTTGATTGAAATACCATGGATTATGACGGATTTGAAAATCTTTATGTAGTTTTCAAAATTCTGATTCAGGGCCTTTTGGAAATAATTTGTTTAAAAGTTTCATATTCTTGAATTGGTAATAGAAATAAAAATGTATGCCATATAACTATTTTCTGTGTGACATGATTCTATCAGAATAACTTGTAGATACCTACGGTGAGGAGCGTGGTAAGCCGGCCTATGATTTCCATGAATGCTTTCGCTGTGCTCTTTTTCTTGGTCTGTTTATTAATCATATTCCGCTGATCTGCTGAGACTATCTGCTGTCCGAGGCTCTGTTCGATGGAAAGTATTTCTTGCTTGATCGCTTTCGCGTTCGCTAAATAATTCTCGTGTTCGCTTTCCATGACCACTTTGATTCCCTTGATTTCTTGGCTAGCAGGATTTCCGTATTGAGCCTTGGCTATTTGATATCGTAACATATCATACAACAATACCAGGTTTTCATGGATCCTTTTATGTCTTCTGAGTAATTTACGATGGATGAACATCAATAAGAGTATGAGGACGATGTATCACAAAATCACCAACAGCAATATTTCTGCTTTAGGTTCTGTCCGTCCGCTGACATTCGCCATGATGTGCACGATTTTTCATCGGAAGATATCGAGCTGCGCGACTATAGTATTCCGTGTTTGCATTTGAATATAACTAATAACTAAAAGTGAAAAACTAAAAACGAAAGAACTGTTTGTTTATTAACTATCGTAACATTACAATAGTTTATAATAAGATACATCATACATTTTTCACTCTTCACTATTCACTTTTCATTAAATATTTTATTATCTGATTTTTCTTATTTTGTCTCCCTTTGTAAAGGGACATGGTCCAGCTCAGCTGGGGAAGCCGAAGGAAGAGGGATTTATGGACTATTGTACATTTCTCCATAAATCCTCCGGTGCTTCCGCACCACCCCTCCTTTAAAAAGGAGAACAAATATGGATTTTTTTCTAAGATCTGAATATTTTCATTATCTGATTTCTCTTCACGACGATAGGGATGAAATTTCTCCGGAAAATCGGAATCTTCTGATTGATGCACCATTCATTCCGTGTCTTCCCTTTGTATCTATCCCCTTTGCGAGGGAATCTTTTCACTGTCGTTGTATCTATTTTTTTCTGGCTATCAACCGTTTTTTCCCGGAACGCTTTGGGTGCTGAGATGATATAGATGTTTCCGTGCGATTTGAAGAGATAGGTCTTGTTGAAATATTTATATCCGCTTTCGCTGTTCGTCAGGAATTTCGTCAATTCGTTCAAGAGAGGAGTCGTGACGTTATTCGAGATATGCAATTTTTTCATCACTTGCATCATGCATTCGCTGGTCACGTCGTTGGGATCTATCATCCGTTGATAGGCAAATGCGGCTTTTCGATGCGGTGATTTGTCGATAGGTTTCAGATTGATATCTTTTCATTTCGGTTGCTCCAATTGTTTGTAAATGTTTTTCATACTTTCAATGAATGAATTCGTTGTAGTTGTCTGCTTATTCGCAAGTTTATATAACTCAGGTAATACCTTGCTTCTGAGCTTATTTCTGAGGCTTGTGGTTGTATCCTTGTTTGTCGGATCAGTGACGAATTGAATTTTATTTTGTTTGCAGATATTCGTAATTTCATCTTTGGTAAGTTCAAGCAATGGCCTCAAAACATTAATTCCCGCCTCGGCGGACAAGCCTGGCAACAAATGATGTTGTTCCTGGACTTGCATGGCAATGAATCCGTTGAGGTTCGCTCCACGAAGAAGATTCAGAAACGTGCTTTCAATGCGGTCAGTCAGGTTGTGTCCGAAAATAAATTGGTCGATCTGATGTTTTTTCGCTTGCGTTTTAAATTCTCCGTATCTCCGATTTCTCAATTCAGCCTCCGTGTTTTTTTTATTGCTTATTCTTTTGACTACGATAAGCTGCGTTCCTTCAAAAAATTTACGAATGAATTGCTCGTCAGTAGTATTACCTGCCCTGGTTTGGTGATTACAATGTATAAAAAACAGATTTTGTAAACTGTATTTATTCTTTAAAAAGAAATTGTACATCAGACATGCGGTCAATATGCTGTCCGCACCACCGCTTACCGCTACCATGACCTTTTGACCAGGTGATACCTTGCTTTTGAGTACTTCAAAACATTCCTGCTGCTGTGCAAAATTCAAAGGGATATTTTTGATTCACCTTATAGTACCTGGTTTTTTTCACGATTTCTTCATCAAGGCCGGATTTGAAAAATTTCAGTAAAACTTTATACTTATGAGTACTATATATTTATGTTTTTTACAATCAAATGAAAGATTCATCCGCGAAGGCGGGCAAGACAATCAAAGGTAAAACTGTTGTTAAGGATAAAATTTTCAAGATCAAGATCGCTGATTTATTGAACGAAACATGAAGACAAGATGAAGTTGTGTTTGAACACAAATTTTCCGATCAATTGCCGAATCTGGATGATGAAGGTATCGCATGAACATTCACTATCCAATCATTGGATAACACTTCTTTGCTTGGAACGCTCACCGGTGTGACTGCTCGTTTTCATGAAACGTGTGAGAGTTGCGGAGCATCATTCCTCAGATCAGTAGATATTCCTTCGTATACTGCGAGATTTGTTTTTGAAGATGAAGTTGCCAAGAAAAAAGAACCAGCGGAATCCGAAGAAGTACTCTTATATATCGATCCAAAAGCTGAAACCATCAATATCGAAGATATGGTCGTCCAAGCTATTTTACTCAACGACCCATTCGTCAAGCGTTGTGATGCTTGCACCAAGCGTTTAGCAAGTACAGATGATGATGAAGATGATTTAGGCGAATTCGAGTCCAAGTGAAATATAAATTTTTCTTAAAACCTTGTTACAGATAGACTCAGATTGTCGCAGATAGCTCCAGGTTGCTGTAATTTTACTACAATCTGAAACAATCTGTATCTATATGTGGCAATATGCGACGAACTAAGCTTCTAATAGACTAAGCTTCTAAAAGTCTTCTAGTTTGCAATTCAGGGATGTTTTTTTATATTTAAACAACCAATTTATTCCTTTATCTTATGTATGCGTTCGGTCCGTCTTGTACTTGTATGTATCGTTTGTTGCTTGTTCCTATGAACCACATGGGCTCTGTTTTCCGCAGATACATTTATCGCTCAATTTCAAGCCAAACAAGCAACGCTTTCTCTTTCCGAGAAAAAAACATATTACCTGCAAGTATATAATAATCTGTCATTGCTCGCCATCAGAAACCGTAATGATGCCGACCAATTTGCATTATACACTTCACTGAAAGACTATGTACATACCCAAATCACTAATCTCTGATCAATTACTTCTTCTATAGTTTCTACGACTTCTTCTGGAATGACGATTCCAAAAGTTGATCTTGCCAGAGTCAGGACTACGTGGTTAGCGTTGCATAACGCTGAAAGAACAACTAAATCACTGACTTCTTTCACGTACAGTTCTGCGCTTGAATGAACCGCTACTACATGGGCGAAACATCTTGCTGATATCGGCAAGGCCAGTCATCAAAGAAATAGCACGGATGGGTATTATTCGTATGACAGCATCAAGCAACGATTCACTGATCAATGAATCGTCTTCGCCACCAAAGAGAAAAACGGTCAGCCACTCTTCACCGAAAATCTCTGACGAGGATATTATACCTGCAAAAAAACCGATTGCACTGATGACTTCATCAAAGCCATCAAAACCACCCGAACCTTCTTTATGAGCGAAAAAGGCAAAACGTCTAAACCGCATTACAATGCTATTGTAGGTAACTTTTCCACTATCGGCTTAGGAGTGGCATTGATAGGCAATAAATACTATTTAGTCACCCATTATACACAGGTCTTGAAATAAAAATCTATTTTCTTATATTCATTACTTGTTATTAGTCATTTTTACTTTTTATGATTTAATTCATGAGAAAATTCTTTGCTGCGCTTCCTATGATCGGATTGATTCTTGGTGCTGTAGCTATCGCTACGGAAATAAAAACTACTAATCCAGTTCCTAATGGACAACAACTTTCCGGTGCTGTCGTCACTTGTATAAAAACCGCTTTGGAAAAAAGGGAGAATGCTGTTGTTTCTGCTGTGACTACCTTTCAAAATAGCAGCTTAGCTGCATTGAATACAAGAAAGACTTCACTTCTCGCTGCGTGGGACAAGACCACGAAAACAGATGTAAAGGCCGCCATAACTGTTGCACGGAAAGCATACAAGACATCTATGACTGATCTCAAAACCACACAATCTACCGCTAGAAAATGAGCGTGGGATATCTATAAGACTGACGTAAAGGCATGCAAGTGAATCCAGCTTGTCCAAGCCGTGGATACTAGTTCTCCAAACAGCGAACAATAATACTTTCATATATATTTCTTTACTAAAAAAAAACCGTTCACCTAGGCGGACGGTTTTTTTGTATATTAATTGCTTAATTATTTCATAGCGTCTCAACTATATCGACTGGTGTCGATATAGTTTCGACCTCATAAAAACACTCAATGCTTCATGTTTTTATTGGGTCTCAACTATCTTCTTCTCTTTTTTGCTACTGGTTTTTTTGCAGCCACAATAATTTTCACTTTGCTTTGTTTCATAAACTTATTCCATAAACATCCGAAGATCATTCCTACAAGGTATCCTACAGCAAAGGTGAAGACTACAAGAATAATTCCTTTTGTTCGAGTCGCTGTCGTTAGGGTATACACCGGTTGGATTAAATGAAGTCCGAAAATCCGGTTAAGGTAACTTTGCATGAAGGCAGGGAAGATAGCTATCAGTAATGTTCGAATGAGATGCATCAATCAAACAAAGCTACCAATCACTAGCCCAAGTTTGTACTTATTGACCATGAGAGATATAATAAAGAAATAAAGAGAACTTTATTTTTTTATGAATGTGAATATTGCGAATACCACCATACCTGCTCACAATCCTATGAACATTCCTGCTACCAAATTATTAAACAAAAATCAACATCCCATTCCTAGGAGTACTCCTGCAGGAATAAATAATGCTGATTTGTTTTCTTGTGGTTTTTTTTCTGTTTCATGATGTGTCATGTGAAAAATAACATGATAAAATATCATTGCATATTTTAACGATTTACTTGAGTCTTGCAATGGTTTTTATTGTAAGCCTACCTACCGGCAGGCAGGCATTTTTATTTTTTTCTTGATAAAATTTTTTGAAAATCTGCAGGTATGGGTGCTTCAAATGTTATTTTTTTGTTTTTAAATGGGTCTTGAAAACTGTATTTTCGGCAATGGAGCAATTGCCTGTTGATGCCTAATGATTTGTAGAGAATCCTATTCGCCGCCGGATTACCGTAGATGATATCACCGAGCACGGGATATCCTTCATTACTGACATGTACTCTGATCTGATGCATCCTTCCTGTATGGATTTTCACTTTCAATAATGAGATCGGTCCGAGCAGCGGATGCTGAATGAATTTTTCCAATCGACATTCTGTCCTGGCTTCCAATCCTTCGCGATAATCTATTTTGACTTGAGATCTATCAGAAATTTTATTGTAGGATTTAGTTATGGGTTTATCGATGAGAACGTGACTGGGAAATTTACCGACGACAATGGTCAGATATTGTTTATCGATATTTCTTTCCCTGATGATGGTGTTTATATACTGCAATGCTTCATAGCTTTTGGCAGCAATCAAGACTCCTGACGTATCTCTATCGAGTCTGTACCCGAAAGATGGTTTGAAGGTGTCTGTTTTATATTCTTCAGCGTATTTATCCAAATAATCATTCATGGAAAGATCGTTCCGATGTTTGTTTCCAGGGTGCATAGGTATGCCAGCGGGTTTATCCAAGACAATCCGATGTTCATCTTCATAGAGAATCTGCTGTTTGAATTTTTTGATGTCTACTTTTTCCAGTTTGCGGTCTTTTTGGCTGACTAATACTGATAAATCTTCAGTTCCCATCTGTACTTTATCGTTTATTTGGACAATATCGTCCTCCTGAAGCCTGTATTGTTCTTTTACTCTTTTACCATTGACTTTTATCAATCCTTTCCTGATCGTACTGTAAATGTCCGCCAAGCGAACTTGCGGATATTTTTTGAACCGTTTCCTCAAAAACCTATCAAATCTCTGATCAGAAGCTGTTTTATCGATTTTTATCTCCATTAGGAAAGTATTCACAGCCAAAAAGTAAAAAAATCTCCATTGTTCTATCTATCGTCTGTCTATTTGCAAGAAGAGGTGAATTCCAAAGCCAAGCTATAGATGACTATCTATATCTCTATCGTTGAAATTCTTCTTAAGAAGCCAGATTTAAAACATTACGCTTACGAAGACCACGATTATACATATTTTAGGGAAAATGATGAATTCATATCCTATCATTTTTTAAAAAAATCGCTGAATGCGATTTTTAGTGGGGCGGCTGACCGGAATCGAACCGGCGACATTCTGAGTCACAGTCAGACGCTCTAACCAACTGAGCTACAGCCGCCATAAAAAAATATGTGTTTTCCACGTGATTATGTGTACTTTTTTCCTCAGTAAATGCAAGATTTTTTGATATAATATCAGTGATAATCGTTGAATACCGTTTTTGTAAAATAATTTGATTTTCTTACTGAAAAGAATAAAGTTCCGTCACTATTTTACTTATTATTCTTATTATTATGAAAAAGATTTTTTGGACTACTGTTTTTTGGCTTGTTGTATTTTTTGGATTCGCTTTCTATGCAAAAATGTTTGATGCAAACATGGCAGCAGGTATAAGTACTTGGCTTGGTACAACAACTATCACAACTAGTTGAGAAGTCATCCCTACTACTGGTGCTGAAAATGATGTTATGAGCGGAATCAATGCCATCCAAACAACGCTTACTGATATGCAAACAACGCTTAATGCGCTTGCAGGTTGAACAACAACCACAACAGTTACTCCAACTCCTGTAGTCGAAACACAAACTACGTGAGCAACAGCTAACTAATATTCTAGGGTAAAGATTTTACCATATAAGAATTGAAATTCCTATAGATAAAAACGACGTTACCCCGTAGTACTACGGGGTCGGTGTCTTATTTTATCCTTAACTTTCCATGCATGAAAAAAATCTTCCGGACTACCGTATTTTGGTTTCTCGTCATTTTCCTGTTCCGATCATATATGAGAGTATTCGATCATCCGCTCGGTAGGGAAGTAGGTTCCCGATTCGGTAAATGTCAGCAGGTCTGTCTGACAGGCGGTATAGCTACCGGTCTTACTGAACAACTTACTAGCATCCAAACTCAACTTGATTTACTCAATCAGAAACTTCAATCTGAATCTCAACAGCCACCACAAATTTCCTTATTCCAGACGACCGCTCCGACCAAGGTCGCCTTATATTATTTCAATCAGACAGAAGATCAAAAGCTAGCTCCGGAACAACAGGTAAACTTATCTTCCATTCTTCCTGTGTATCGTATATTCCCTGCAAGCAAAAATCTTCTCGTAGATACCATCAATGAATTGATAAAATGAAATCTGACTGCTAATGAAAAACAGCAATGATTTATGACAGAATTTCCTAATATAAAATTCAAATTACTCTCTACTGATTTAGCTCCTGATGGTACTTTGACTTTGGAGTTTACTGATGTCCCGGGATTCACTGACGGCTGATCTGCTCGTATGCTGATCCTTTCAAACGTCATTGAAAAGACTGCACTCCAGTTCCCTGGCGTAAAGAAAGTCGTATTTGTTCCAGAAACCTTGTTCCAACCATAAATAGACTTTAGTTATTAGTCTTTAGACCTTAGCTAAGAACACTGACGAAAATTTAGTGTTCTTTTGCTTTTTTCAAGGAAATCATTATACTTAATACTGTTTATTTAGTGATCTTTTTGTGTATATGGCAAAAAATAAAAAAGGGAAGAATTCAAAACACATCGATCATGATGAGAAAAAAACTTCTGAAAAAACCGGTTCCAAAAAAACCAATATTTCAGATGCTTTTTTAGATGAACTCAAATGAGCTTTTGATAAATTTGAAGAAATCCCTGATTCCAAAAAAATAGAACTTTATGGTAATAATGAATACTTAGCGCAATTTTTGATCTATTTCGAAAAAGAGTATCCTGATCTGTTTAATAAGATAGATAAAAAAGATTTGCCAATCTATATGAAAGCATTGGAAGATAAAAAACGATTTTCATTTACTAATATAATAAAAAAATCTGAAACGATTCACAAAGAATTCTGACCTGAAGATACAGAACAGCATGTGATGCAAAACAGCTTAGACAAATTACATACATTTTGTGATGACAACAAGAATAACATCCCTGCTGATGCTTTCAGTAAATTTGCCAGTGCAGCAGGTTTCCATCCTACAACTCATGTCATCAATTTTGATGGCAAACTCAAAACCATCGATGATCTCTATCCGTTGTGGAATAAATTTCTGGAAAAAGAAGATATATCCCTTACCGATGCTGTCGCTGAAAAAGCTACGAAGATTTTAATCCCTGAATATAATCCTACAGAGAGGATCATAGTGGAGGTCGCTTTGAAAAAAATAAGGAAAGAACTTACCTGAAAACTCAAGACTGATTTTGATGAAAGATTCCCTTTACCTATCGATATTTTCAGTTCTTATCAGGATATCATCAGCTTCAAAAATGAATGGATATCGTTCCTTGACGAACATCAGGCTGAGATCGATGGCAAACTCGCAAAAAAATTGGATGCTATCATTGTCACCAATGGTGATATTAAAAAAGTACTCTTGGAATCAGGAAGAAAATTCGATGATACGAAATGATTCTCAGAATGGGAACAATATTTCAGACGTATCTTCAATAAGCTTGCCACTCGCCAGCTGTTTGAAGAAGTCCAAAAGACACAGGAAACCATCGATCATTATCTTGATGCGATGGCCAATACATTCAAGGAATTCCCTCCGTACGTCAATGAGATTCTGCGCATCTATCCCTTCAATGATAAAAATATTGTCGCTATCGATCCTTCATTCCATACTGATCTCGAACATATCGATATGCAGATTTCCGATCTTCAGCTTAACTATTCTTCTGCTCCTGAAGATCAAAGAGCAGAATTAAGAAAACAAATTCATGCGCTCAAACAGGAAAGAGAATACCGCAGACGGCAAGCATATATCGCGTTTCTTAAAACCAAGGATGCTGCTCTTGCTGATATATTCACTCAATTGGTTTGAAGTAAATTTGATTTTTCCGTATTATCTCCGGATCAGCAGCAATTGCTTGTTAATACCCTCGTAAAACACAAACTCGAAGATACGATCAAAAATAAAGTCCCTGAATTGCTTTCGGTGACTGAAGAAGAGCTTACCCAATTTATGAATGATCTTTTTGATCTCAAGAAGATGGATATCACTATTCCAACTAGAACTGGTCCTATTCCTTTGTCGTTCGTCAAAAAAGAATTTTTATCCAGTGTCCGTAAAGACCTTCTTGGAATCGATGATCTGGAAAATATCCAGAATCTTCCGCTCAATTTCGTCACGCAACTTACCGACAGCAATGCCGCGTTTTTTGAGGATAGTGCATCGATATTCGATTCGATATATACTGATTTCGTTGCAAGAAACTGAACAAGACATCGTATCAATGATGCGTATAAAGTCAGGATAAAAAAAGACGGAAAAATAGTCGAATGATATCTTTCTTCTTATTGTCCGATTGATGAGAAATATAATGATGAAAATTATGATGGAAAAGAATTGTTCCTGTATTCTGAACCAATCACAGCGCCGAATAAAGAAAGGAAATTGGTCACCCGGGAAGGAATCGACGATGGAACTCCTGTTATCATCAAACATGATGAACAATGACAATGTGATATAGAGATTCTGGACAGAAAAATCAATCTCAATGGTGAAGCATTGTGAGCTTTGCTTTTCGGCTATGTACTCGGTCAACAGAGCAGGGAGATTTCCATGTCACCAGAAAAAGAGAAAGAATTGGCAGAAAAATTTAAGCAGCTCGGTAAACTTGATGTGTACAAAGAAAAAGAGGAATGAGAGGAAGAGGAACCAGAACCTGTGACAGAAAAAGATGAATCCAAAGTCGAAAAATCAGAATATCAAAAATTTTTGGATGATCGAAAATTACTCAAATGATATACTTTCCCGGAAGAGAAATATAATATTAAAGGTAAAGAAAATTTCGGTTTTGTAGAATGAACGAGATTGTTTGTCCCTTTTGCTGATAGCGAACTCTATCCTAAGAACGAATGAAAAGCATGGATACAGCTTGAGATCATAGAAATCAATGAACTAAAATGAACATTCAAGGTAAAAGTTCATGGTGGAGAATTAAAATTATGAGGCTCTGAATGAAAAACCAAGGAACTGGCTATGAATGCTTCATCATTTGAAGATATCAGGAAAAATTTCGGCGATATCTATAAGCTTCCTAACACCAAATGATTGACCATGGACGATGAGATACGTATGGTGGATTCATGATGATTGGCCAAAGATCTTCAAAAGAAACATTTGGGAAGCGTCCAACGAGATGGAAAATGATTTACGTTCGTTAACGGTGATTATGCCAATGATCCTGTTACTCACTTCGGTTTCTATGAGGCTGGAATCTGAGAATCCCATGATAAAGAAACCAGAGCAAATTATAGCTTATACACGATCAAATATAATCCAAATGCCACCGTTTCTCTCTCAGGAGAATTTAAGGATGGTAATGTCATCAAGAAATATTTCCGTGATATGGATTATCCTACGTTTTTGATTTTTATCAAAGAAAAATGACTCCAACCAAAAAGCAAGGAACAGGCTGAGGATATGAAAAACAAACAGAAAATCGAGAATCAGGAAACGCCTACTACGGTCCGCGGGTTCAGTATCAATAATATCATCGGTTTTTTCAAGAATTGATTTACCAAAATCAATGATGCTATCAAAAAATATGATGAAGAAAGAACGGAGGATTTGACTGATGCCCTTACTAGACAAGGTCAATTGTACGGAGATATAGGGAAACTCTTCGGTCCTTTTTCTAGGATTTCTTCCTCATTTGAGACTATGGGTGCAGAATATTACCTTGAGAGAGATAGTAGGATCTGGAAGAAGGTGGAAAAGCGAAAAAAATTCTATGAAGACGCTGATTTCTCATTGATCTATGAAACTATCCTGAAACCTATGCTCCAATGACAGGTTACCATCAAACCTCATTACAAAGCCGCTGCGATATTGCTTGCTATGATTTCCAAAGGAAAATGACCATATAGCAAAAATCCTGAATTCGCTGCAAAAGGTATGCGGGTCAATATCCTCATGTGACCTGCACATCAGCAAAGATATCTAGATATGCGTGAAAAACTCACCAGGGAACTTGAACAAGGTTCGGCTATGTATGGAGCCTTATGGACTGATAATAAGAAAAATGAAATCCTGGAACTTGAGATGAAATATATCGTCCATGTCATGGATGGAAGACAGCTTGGAATACAGGATCAGGATAAAACAAAATATTATTTTTATGGAAAATATTCCAAAACATTCATCGATGAACTGGAAAAATGATATACTTCATTCTTTAGCCAATCAACGGTTGAAGACTGATTCGGAAAAGCGAAAGGCGCAAGCTTTGAATTTGCCAGAGGTGAATTTTTCAGATTTTTGCCTGATAGGCCACAACAAGCGATACCATATCTCAGGGTGATGGCTACCAAGGCTATGAACGACAGTCAAAAAAAAGCGTTTGAAGTAGCTGTGATGGCAGGAATGCTTTCCGGTATCTTTCTTACCATGACCGATTCTGAAACCCAATGATTTGTCCAAAAAATCTCTAGGACCATGTGATTTGTTCCTGGTATCCGGGTCAAAGATATCAATCAACAGACCAAATTACAGAGAATGCTTGATATCTTCAGCAACAGAAATTTCAGTACCTCTACAAAATATACCCCAGAAAAATTTTCCTTTAGGGATATGTCTGGAGGGACTAAAAATTTTGTAAAACGAGATGATCCTACCAAACCTTGAAAATTCGAACCATGAACTTTCCAAACATGGATATCCAAAGATGATACTCTCACTAAATTGAGCAAATTCTTCAAAATCACCGGTGGAAATTTCGATAACAAAACATTGCTTGATATCTACGTAGATCCTAAGACTTCTCCATCAGACAAAGCATTGATCGAAGAATTCCTCAAAAACACCAATGAAAAAAATGAAGCTCTAGATTCGGAGGTCCAAAAAAATCCTTCTGCACATACAGGATCCATCTTGACGAGAAGCCAGAGTGCTGTCCAACAATTGATGAAATGCAAAAATGGATTTTTCGACGGTGCAAATACGGACGAAAATCAAACTATGCAGTATTTTCGAAATAATGTCGCCAATGAGTTCCCTGCAAAAGAATGCAGTAAGGAAAGCGTGGATTTTTATCTCAAAAAATTCTTGAATCGGTTTGAAGAGAGATGATTTACGTGAAGCGGCAGAACGATTTTTGTCAAAAGATTACAAACTGTCAAAAAATTGATGGCTGCTGGACGTCAAAGTGAAGCCCAGGATATCTTACGATATAGTATCGTAGGAACAATCGTCAGAACTTTAAATGGAGCTGCTCCTCAAGAACTTCAAAAGTGATTGGAAGTGTTTATGAACTTTTTCAAAAGTAATCTTAACCAGATTCTAGATTCTACCATGGTCAAGGATGTCTTTGGTCCCCAATTCGTTAAAGATAGTCAGGAACCGTATGAGTGCGGAGATTGGTATGAATATATCGATAATTTACCGCAAAATGCGAATCTGGCTTTTGGCGCTGAAGGCAAGATAAGAGGCGCTATCAAGAAAAAATATGCTAATCCTAACTATATTAATAGGGATATCTATAAATTGGCTGAGGATCTCTTCAGAAGTGCTGCCATACAAAATCGTTTCAATAATTATTATGTTTCTGAAAAAAAATCTGACATTGCCAAAAAATCTTCTTCTAAGGCTACCTGAGCTAAGATACAAAATCCTGAGGTAGTGGAAAAAGTAAGGCAAATTCTGGAAGGTAAACAGCCTTGAGAGATATCTTTCCCGATAGAAAGTGAAGACATGTATGAAAATTACTAATTATTATATTCATAATATTTTTCTGACCTCCTTGCGAGGTCTTTTTCCTGTCTGCGGTAAGATTTTCATTTTCTCTCGATTTTCTTTCCTTGACTTCCTCTTTTTTTTTGCTACTACCTGAACATAAAAAACAGAAATAAAATATTTACCTTAAAATAAAAATCTTATGAAAAAAGGGAAATTCATCGTTCTTTATGGCACTAATAACTTGGGAAAGACTACTCAAGCTAAATTGGTTATTGAAAAACTTCAGCAACAAGGCATTAAAGCGGAATTTACAAAATATGCACATTATGACCTTGAACCTACGGGTAAGTTGATAAATGACTATCTCAGGGAAGGTAATCCTAATAAGTTTTCGCCGAGAGAATTCCAGCTTCTTCATTTTGCTGAAAGGCTCCAATATGAGCCAATTCTTAAAGAAAAACTTGATCAAGGCATTAATGTTATTGCCGAAGATTATTTTCCGACAGCGATTGCATGGGGGACGGGGGCAGGAGTAGACCAAGATTTTTTGGAATACCTCTACAAGTTTATCCGTCATGAAGATCTTGGATTCCTTTTTGATGGAACAAGATTTACCCAATCTATCGAATCTGGTCATAAGCATGAAACTGATGATGTATTGACACAAAAAGTCCGTGAAGTGCATCAGGATCTAGGGAAAAAATATGGCTGGCTGCTTATCAACGCCAACGATACTATCGAAAACATTCATGCAAAAATCTGGGAAGCTATTTCAAACATCCTCGAATAAGTGCATATATGCAACGTATGCTCCTGGGTATTCTCGGGAGATTTTTTTGTTAGCTAAATAAATTTGAAAAACAGAACTGATTGTATATACATTGATTGCTTGTTTTTATTGTTAAAGAAATCAATGATAGGATCGCGTACCAGGATAGTGCTTTTGACATCATTTTTCACCTTTACATTTACTCTACTGCTCTTGGCATTGGTACAAAACTATGCGCATGCCGGGACCACTACATTACCTCCTGTTCGTATCGTTGCTGTGGTAGATACTGCTGATATCCAGCCTGCTATAGAGCATGAGATAGTGCCTACTTTTGGAGTCGAACATAACGCTCCGTGATTTGATTTTGCTAGCGATGATTCTTATCAGAGATATTTGAGTTCAGATAATCCATTCCAGAATCTGAATTATATACCGACAGACTTGGTTGTGATTGACTCCGATTTTACGGCGAACAATTCAAGAGCGTTTCAGCTGAGACAGGAAGCCGCTACGCAATTCGCTGATATGGCGCGGCATTTCCGACATGCATTCAGCGGCGACAGACTCTATATATCAAGCGCATACAGAAGCAAATCATTTCAGGATTATCTCATCAAGCAATGATGCGCGTCCACCAAATGCGCACAAGTCGGTACGAGCGAACATCAAGCATGATTAGCCTTAGACCTCAAAGTGATTACGAAATGAGGCAAATGATATTCACTTGATCTCAACGGCAAACCGAATAAATATTATGATCGATTGAAAACCAATGCTGCGAACTTCGGATTCCATAACACCTACCAGAAAGGCGTGGATGTGGACGGTAAAATTGCTGAATGACGGCATCGAAGATATCTCTGAACTGAATTAGCTACAATTCTATCTGTGAACAATCAGACTTTTGCAGAATACTACAATACAATGAAAAATTAATAATTAATAATGAAAAATGTAGGAATCATATTTATTAATAAAAAAAATACCAACATTATTCATTTTTCACTTTTCATTATTCATTCACTTTAGTTGCTTAATTACTTCATTACATGAAAACCATAAAGAAGGACGAACTTCAGGAGAAGCTTGAAGAAGCGCAGAAACATCAAGACGACAAGAAATATCAGGAACTGGAAAATAAAATCGTCCAATTGGAAAAAGCGAATAAGGAACTTGAAGAGATAGCAAAAAGATCACAATACGACTACATCAATCTCAAAATGGATTTTGATAGATATCAGAAACAGATACAGGAATCCAGCCATACGATGGAGTTGAATTCACTCTTATCAGTCGTCAAAAAGTTTTTGCCGTTTATCGAAGATCTCAGAAAATCATTGGAAAACATCACGGACGAGCACAAGGAAGATCCGCTGACGAAATGAGTTCAGATGATTTATGATAAATTTCTCAAGACGCTTGAACATTTGCATATCAAACCTATTGCATCGGTAGGATTAGTCCCTGATTCCTTTTTGCATGAACCGGTGAGTGTAGAGCCTGTGGAAGATGAAAAACTGAAAGGAAAAATCATCAAGGAATTTGAAAGAGGATTTGTGTATGACAAGGATTGAGATAAAAAAGTTGTCAGAGCTTCTAAGGTAATCGTGGGACAATAATCTTGATTCTAGGCCAAGAATTACTACTCTTGGTCCGGCCATGCACGCCAGAGGCGTGTAAATCCGCCAGAGGCGGATAAAATGGAATTGGATATAATTAGTTATGCTCAGGTGATGGAACTGGTATACATGTACGATTGAGGTTCGTATGCCGTAAGGCTTGAGGGTTCGAGTCCCTTCCTGAGCAAATTATATTTACAACTTAATCTAAAATATGACCCTATTGGAACGTTTGACGCATGATTACAAAGAAGCGATGAAAGCCAAGGATGAAACAAAAAAAACTGTTTTGAACCTTGTTTTGGCTAAGATCAAAAATAAGAAAATAGAGCTTCAGAAAGACCTTGAAGATATCGATATCATCGGTATTCTCAAAAAAGAAGTCAAAGAAATTCTTGAAACTATCGGATTCTTGGAAAAGGCTAATAAACCTGAAGAAATAGAGATAGAAAAACAGAAAAAAATTCTCCTCGAATTCTATCTTCCTGCTACGATGACCAAAGAACAGACCACTGAACTCATCAAAAAACTCATTTCTGACCACAATATCACTGACCTCAAAACCCAGAGATGACTACTGATGAAAGAATTGATGGCCAACTACAAATGACAAGTGGACGGTCAGCTCGTCAACGAGATTATCAACGAAATGATTCAATAATACCTTATTAGTGTTGAGTTTCCCTCCTTCGAGGACAAGTAAGTTCTAAGTTCTAAGTGAAAGACTTATTTTTGTATGGACTATCGTATATTACAATAGTCTATAATAATACAAAATCCTATACTTAACATTTAACACTTAGCACTTAACATAAGTTTGTTTTTTAGTCATTTAGTCGTTTCCATGAAAAAATATCTCTTCCTTATCTCTTTATTAACCGTTGTATTTTTGTGATTAGGAAATTATTCGTTTGGACAATGAGAAACATGTACATGTACTACAGATTGAAGTTGAAATGTACAAAGCATAAATTGTCCTTCATGACGACAACAATCATGAAATTGATGTAATTGTAGACCCGAAGGTTGAAGTGAAATATTACAATGTACTAATACAAATAATTCTACTCCAGCTGGTTGAATCGGTTGAGCAGGTGGTGGGGCATGATGAGCTACTACAGTTACTTGTTCAAGTATAAAGACATGAAGTGATTGTAAATATGATAACTGATGTAAATGGCAAGATAATATGTGTAAATCTTGTAAAGCTCCTGGAGTCTGCTGTGGGATATCACTCAATACCTCTGTGCCATTTATCGGTAATTGCATAGAAAATTCGACGGGTAATGTCGGTGCAGGTGAGACTGATGTTACCTGAGATACTGCATTCCCTGTCTTGATGTGAAGTCTGACTAAGATACTCGTGACTATTATCTTGATTGTCTCATTCGTCTTGATCATCATCTGAGGTATCATGATTGCTACGGGCAATCCTGGAGGAAAGAAAATGATCATCAGGGTAGTCGTCGGTATCGCTCTTCTCGGTGCTTCAGGCGTCATCTTACGTTTGATCAATCCAAACTTCTTCGGATAAAATTCTTTATTATGTAATATAGATACAATGGTAAACGTTAAATTCAAAAATGGCTTTTTAATAGAGCATAAACTGCTTTTCGGTTTTGAAAAACCTGATCCTAAATATATCAACTTGGCGTTGGAGCCTGGCAGTGATATGCGTTACGAAAAATTGGATTATACACTTGTGGACTATCCCGGCGAATATGACATCCAGGATGTCAGCATCGAATGTTTTCTCGGCGCCAACAATAAGCTTAACTATATCCTCACTATCAACGGCAAAAAAATCGGCATCATCCAATCGCCTGATGTATTGGAGATGGATGAAGTGGGAGAAGTGAATTTCCGACTCTATCAAGACGATAAAATAGCAAAAAAAATAGATCAGCTTGAGCTTGAATGAGAAAAACAAAAACTAGAAATGACGACTGAATAAACTTAGATACAGATTGTTACAAGCTCATTACATTCGCGTCACATATCGCTACATGTTGTTGTAAAATAGCTACAACCTGAAACGATCTGAGACGATCTGGAACAATCTGAGACGAAAATTAATTTATTAATTAGTTTTCATGACATTTGAACCGCTTTCATCGTATGTGAGACCGCAAAGCTTAGATGATTTTGTCTGACAATCCCACTTAGTGGGACCAGGGAAACCGCTGAGCATTTTTTTGCAATCCGACAAAGTGCCGTCCATGATTTTCCGAGGACCCCCAGGATGCGGCAAGACGACGATAGCACATATCATCTCGCAGACATTGCAAGCGGATTTTTTCCGTCTTTCGTGAGTCACGAGCAAAAAAGAGGATCTGCTCAAATTGGTCGATCAAGCGAAAATAAATTTCCAATACGGGAAATCTACTATCATATTCCTTGACGAAATTCACCGCTGGAATAAAGCGCAGCAAGATACCTTATTACCGTATGTAGAAAAAGGCACGGTTATCCTTATCTGAGCGACGACGGAGAATCCGAGCTTCACCGTGAATAACGCGCTGCTCAGCAGATGCAGGGTATTCGTCTTCGAAAAGTTGTCAGATGAAGAAATATTTGATTTCATCAAAAAACAATTTCCTCTGATCCTCAAAATACATCCGAAAATCTCCTTGACCGACGAACATATCCTTCTCATCAGCAAACTCGGCAACTGAGATCTCCGCAATTCCTTGAATATCCTGGAATCGGCGATCTTTCTCGCCAAGGATTGAATCATCACCGACCAGATAATTTTACAAGCAGGACAGAAGACCGTGTATTACGATAGGGACGGTGAAGAGCATTACAATATCATTTCCGCTATCCATAAATCGCTCCGTGATTCCGATGCTGACGCTGCGTGCTATCGGGTCCAGAGGATGCTCATGGGAGGCGAGGATCCATTGTATTTAGCGAGAAGACTTTTGCGTTTTGCATCTGAAGATATCTGACCGGCTGACAATAACGCATTACTTTTAGCTAACCAGGTATATGATGCTGTCGCCAAGATCTGAATGCCGGAGTGCGATGTTTTTCTTTTCCAATTAGCCATCTATTTAGCGAAGGCAAAGAAAAATAATGTAGCGTATCGTACCGCTATCGCTACGAGGGAGGATGTAGAAAAATACGGCAATTTGCCTGTTCCGCTTCACTTACGTAACGCGCCTACCAAACTCATGAAAGATTTGAAGTATGGAAAATGATATAAATACGCTCATGATTATCCTGATACAAAAGTCGACCAAGAGCATTTTCCTTCTGAACTCAAAGGACGCACCTATCTTAAATAGTTTTCTAATTTCTTATTATTTTGAATTTTTGTCAATTCAAATTGTTTTTTTTGTCGTGTAAAAACTTGTTTTATTCCCTCAAATGCTTATGTTATTGCAAGTTTTTTTAAATTTTTATATAATTCAAAAATGGTATTTACAAAAAAAATCGCTAAAGCACCTGCAGTCATGGTAGAGACAAAAAAACTATCAGGAAAAGATACTTGTTGTGGTGGTGCTTCATGTTTTCGAAAAGTAAAACATTGTTTGGTGTTTCTTCTCGTTATCTTAAACACTATTTTACTTATCTGGGTATTGTGCAATCAAACCAAAATCGAAGCTGATAAAGTATGAGGAAGAGCTAATTACAACATGGTTGAACAAATCTACAAATCAGCAACATTCAAGGCTCAACAGAAACAACAGATCGAACAAGCTTTACAAATGTATCAAGGATGAGGAACTCAACAAGCTGCACAACCTACAACTACAACAACTGCACAACCTACAACTACGACAACTGCTACTCCTACCGTAACTCAATAGTTTTATTTGATAATTATCTCTTATGACTACAGAAAAAAAATATGAAAACATGAAAATGTTTGTCATAGCACTTTTGATACTTAACGTATTGCTTGGCATCTATATCGCATTCATCAAACATGATGCGCTTCGATTGGAAACTTTGAAGGCTGGATGAACTGCAAATATGAATATGGCAAGACAACTCTATGAATCACCTGTGTATATCCAACAGCAAAAATCAACATTGGATCAGATTCTGGGTAGTATGAATCAGGCTGCACAACCTACAACTACGACAACTCAACCAACGGTTACTGCACAACCAGATACAACTACAACTACTCCTACCGTAGCACAGTAATTTTATCCAGCTTAGCTGTATAAAAACGACGTTAAACTTTCTTTCAGAAAATTTCGGCGTCTTATTTTATTTTGTAAATATTTATTATGACCATAGAAAAAAAGTATGGAAACATGAAAATGCTTTTTATAGCACTTGTGATACTCAATGTATTGCTTGGTATCTATATCGCATTTTTCAAAAGAGACGCATATCGATTGGAAACATTGAAAGTCGGTGGAACTGAAAATATGAACATGGCAACCCAATTGTATAAGTCAGATACATACAAACAGCAACAGAAATCCACGCTTGAACAGATTCTTGGTTCTATGAACCAAACTGGTACAACAGCTCAAGCTAATACTACTGCACAAGCAGATACCACTACAACTACTGCTACTCAGTGAGATGCATCAAAATTTGCTGCTATCGAAAAAGACGGTTACATCAAAGGAAATAAGAATGCAAGAATCACTATCATAGAATATTCTGATCTGATTTGTCCTTTCTGCAAGAGACATTACAGTGCTCAGACTCTCGAAAATCTTGTAGCAAAATATCCTAATGATGTAAATATGGAATTTAGGAATATGCCATTAGCACAACTTCATCCTACTGCTCCTATCTGAGCTCAAGGTGCTATCTGTGCTGGTAAACTTGGAGGAGGTGATAAATACTATGCATATATCGCTGAGGCGTTTAAAGCATCAGAATTCACTGAAGATAGTACAATTGCTATCGGTGTAAGTCTTGGTCTCAATAAAGCTAAATTTACTACTTGTCTTACTAGTCCAGAAACTATAGCAACTGTAAACGCTCAAATACAAGAAGGTCAAGCGTTCGGTATCAATGGTACTCCAGGTAATCTCGTCGTAGATAACCAAAAAGGCACCTATACATTGATAGCTGGTGCTTATCCTGCTGAAACTTTTGAAGCTGAAATCACTAAAATCCTTGGAAAATAATCCATATATAGTTTTCAAAAAAACCCTGCTTAAGCAGGGTTTTTTTATTTGCTGTATATGTTTACTTACTGATCTTCTCTTTCTGGAGTTCGTATTGGAGTTCTTCTATATCTTTCTTAAGTTTGTTCATCTCTCTTTTTTTCTCCCTGATTATATCGGGGTCTGCACCGCTTGATGAAAGGCTAGGCATCATGGTCCTGATAGCCTGGAGTTCTTGCTCTTTGGCACGTAAGGCTTCACGGAGATCTTCTTTTTTGTTGGTGACCACCAAAACTTTACGTTGCACTTTGATGCCTATCGTGATGTTGATGATGCTTTCGGTATGATATTTACCGAGTTCTTTTTCGTTTTCGAGGTATTCGATCGATGATGCGTTGATCAGTTTATATATTATTTTTTCCTGTTTCCTGAGGTATTGCAAGAAGTCCAATGGTGCGAAAAAACAGATATCCACTTCCTCATGCTTTGCATAGTCGTATTTCTGCTTCATCCCCAAAAACTTATCTATGATATCCATAAAAAGCTGTGTCTTGTAATTTTTGCTGATGCTGGTAAGGTGCTCTTCTATCTGCTGTACTAAGATAGGTCAGTCAAATCCTAATTGTTCTCGTGTCTGTTGCGTTATAAACGGGATGAATGGATGCAAGAGTTTCAATAAGCTTCCTAGGCATCGTAATGTCACTTTACTGCCGTTTTCCGTATCGTGGTATTTCTGGATTTCCAGATATTTGTCGCAAAAATCCTCTTTGATCATAGTGATCATCTTGTGCTGGATTTCAGGAATCGCGTTTTTTGCCAGAGCTTCTTCATACTCTTTTTGGAGTTCTATGGTCTTGTAGATGATCCAGAGTTCAAATTCACTTAATGCACTTTTTCTCTTGTCCAAATAGCTTTTCAACTGCCCAAAATCAGAGATTTTTCTTGTTCATTTCTTATCATACAGATGCTGGCCGACAAATCTGGATGCGTTTCGAAGCTTGCTTATAAAGTGTTCATACTCCGTGATATCCTGACTAGGATCTCCTGCATAGAGTCTGGTGCAATCCGTTCCGAAATTTTTGATCAGTTCTTTGAACGGCTCTTTATTTTTTTTACTGATTTTCTGTTCTTTCTGGATATAACAGGTGTCGAAAAGTATTTTGTCTTGGATATTATATCCTATGATAATGGTTTTGAGAAATTCAAAAATATTATGTTCACTGATGCAGAATATCTTTTTCGGCTCTTTCTTGCTTTCACTGAATGCTTCCATCATTTTTATCAGAATCAGCGCATGACCTAGTGTTTCTTCTATTTTTTCTTTTTGCTGGACGAGTCCTTCGTCATTGCTTACGAGAGTATCTATATCCAGATTATAAAATCATTTTTTCTTGCTCGACATCGCGATGGATTTTTCCAGGAAATTCGTCAATCCTATAGAAAACTTTTCGAATTGACTCATTCATTTTTTCTTTGACAGGACTGTCGCCTTTGCAGGACCAAGGTCCTTTTCCGTGTATTCCACTATTTTTTTCAACTCATTCAGCTCCTTGCTGTATCCTCTTGGTAGTGTCTCGCTGAACAGCTCGATATATGCTTCCAGCGTGCTCTGTTCTCCGGTACGGCTTTTTCCAAGCAAGACATCTATGCATTCCTCAATGCTGAAATACTGTCTGAGGCGTCTATCGACGATAAGATTGAATATGATGAGTGAAAGTACTGTGAATTTATTCTTCGTCTTTTTGACAGGCAGATTGAGGAGTTCGTTGTCAGAAATGAAATAATTTTTTCCGCTTTCGCTTTTCCAAAGCGGCAAGGAATATCCCTTGGAATCTTCCTTGGTGACCGGTCGATATTCTATTGTCTGGATCATATTCGCGATATTCTCTTCGTATTTTTCCGGGATGATGGTGAGTTTTTTTTCTTTGATGGCTGTTTGGATATTGCTCATTTCCTTATCTATCTTGATGAATAACTGGTTGCAGAGGAGCGGTCGCGCTCTTTCGCCTGTTTTCCTGTGTACAGCGACTTCAGCTTCGGTATATTTTGTACCTTCGAGGTTATGGATATCATCGAGATTCTTTACGATATTCTTTACGAATTCGCTTGCATTCTTGCCGCAGAAATCACCTGCTGATTTGGTGAAACATCCGCTTTTGTCGATAGCGAATTTATCTATTTGAAGTCCGTGTTTCTGCGCTATCATCAACGATCTCTTATCATGTGCCGGCGTGATTCTGATAATTCCTGTCCCTTTGGTCGGATCCACGGATTCATCTGCTATGATAGGGATGGTCTTATTTACAATCGGTATGATGACTTTATTTTTTACCAATTTTTTGTACCTTTTGTCATCAGGATGCACCGCAAGCGCCACATCGGCGAAAATAGTTTCCGGCCAGAGTGTCGGCACGATCAGTGAAATATTTTTGGTGTCTACGAAATATCTGAGATTGTATTGTTTGACCTGCATTTTTTTCCGTTGTAATTCATCAGTACCCAGTGTTTTCTGTTCCTGTATGCTTCGATAATTGATCGAACAGTCTTCATAAATGCGTCCTTCCTGCACAAGCTCCACAAAAAGATTTCTGACAAAATTCGTATTCCTTTCTGAATAGACGACATTATCGGTATCGATACCGAAAAATATTCCTGCTTTGGTCAGGAGATTCTCATAATTCTCGGTTTTGAGATTTTTGTCTTCCGTATCAAAAATAGGCAATAATTTCGCCTTGATTCATTTCATCATCAGATAGGTAGCAACCATATCTTCTTTGATGAGTCCGCTGATCGAATCCAATGAGGTATCTTTGGATATGGTGATCGGCAACTGTGTTATGACTGTTTCCCGTTTGGTTGCATCTTTTTTGGTCGTGAAGAGTTTCTGAAAATAATTTTTTTTGAGAAGTTCTGATTCTATGGAAAAATGATTATATTTTTTTTTGATATCCATTTTTTATTTCTAAAAAGACTAAATTTAATGAATAATGAATAGTGAATAATTAATAATTAATAATGTTGGTATTTGCTTTATTATCTATTATTGTAAATTACTATAGTTTGTGAGTCTACAATTCCTACATTTTTCATTATTATTTTTTAATTATTAATTAATTTTTGGAATATCCGTAGAGTTTGTAGATTGTATATGCAAATAAGCTTATCAAGATAATAAGCAGAATGTTTTCTACCGGTCCTGTCTGTATCTTTTTTACGCTAGATATATTGAGCGTGGTTCCGTCTTTACAGATTCATTGGACGAGATAATATGCATATGCTTCTTTTTTGGAAAGTTTATTGAACGGGTATTCAAACATCGTACCTGTTGTTTCTCCTACTTTCTGCATACTACTTATTTCGCTGGTTTGGAAATCCGACCTATAGATGACATATTTTTCTATATTGTTGACTCAGGTCCGCATAAGGTAATATTTTTCACCGATCTGTCAGGTGGTCACGTTGATGCCAACTACAATACAACTGGCATCTTCTCCTACTTTTGCTTGGGTCACTTCAGAAGGCGTACCGGTAGGGTTACCTGCACTATCGAGCGGAGTGATCTGGAAATAATAGGTATCTCCTACCGTGAGGTTTTCTATAACGATTTGATTGGTTTGCACGGTAGTAGTAAGATTGAGATTGTTTTCGCTGGTTCCATAATCGAGTCTGTATTGTGGTATGGTTCCTAGAGCTTCTCGAGTTACATTCAATTTCGTCTTGTCGATACTATCAGAATATAATCTGATCTTACCGATAGCATTTCCTGTCTCTACAAGGATTGTCGCTACACCGGTATAACTTTTTGTCTGTCCTAGCACGATAAGATCCACTCCTACTTGGAGACTTCCTACAGTATCCATTACTATTTCTTTAGTGAAGACTCATGCGCTTTTTTTGTCCATAGGAACTGATTTTCCATCACTCAACTTTATCTGGGCAGAAGTCACGCTATCACTGCTATTGACCGTAAAGGTCGCTTTTTCTCATTGTTTGAATGTTCCGTTAGGTTCTATCTTGATGCTATTAAATACTCCGTCTTGGATAGGTTGATAACCGAAGGAAACAATCTCGGATTCACCGATCACTTCGTTGTTGACGTTCAGAATCTTTATCTGGAGGATATTATCTCACTGAGTTATTCCGCTGACATAGGCGCTGATATCACCGTTTGCATTGGTCACCCCTTGTGAAACGGAATTATTGTTTATATAGATTTCATATGGCGCGTTAGGCAATGATGGTGCGGTTGCCATGACATTAGCAATCTGATTTTTTTCTATTCAGCCGGGAACTGGAGAAATCAGCGATATCGTTTTTTCTGCCGTGGTATTTGTTGTGGTACCTACGATCACTGTCTTTTGTCCTATAATCGTATCGTTGATGATATCTGATACTTTGATGGTAAATGTTCAGGATTTTTTGATGGTTAGTCCTTTGGAAAATAATTTTACTCCCTGATCTTGTGGAAGGAAGGTATAGAGTCCGTCACTTGGTACGGTATAATCTGCAGTATCCACGATACCTACTATTTCGATAAAGACATCGCCTTGGTAGTCTTTGACGATATCACCGTTTGCTGTTACTGCTTTGATGGTGATATCCACTGCTTCGCCGACATCAAATGAACTTGGTACGACTTCAACGATAAACGCGTCCGGGTTAGCAGCATGCACATTATTGTTTGCTACAAATCCAACTCCGAGCATACCGATAGCCAATATGCTTGCTATAAGTGTTTTGCGTGAAAATTTCATCATACGATAATAGGGATAAATACTATATTACTTAGAGTGTGATGTTATCTCATTGAGTGATCCGATAGATAAGTTTTTTTGTCCCACAGCTATCGCTTCGCTCAAAAGGATATCTGTCATATCTCCGCTAAACGGCAACAATACTGCACTCTGTGTCTTGTCGATAGTTCCGTTCGGAGTAAATTGGATGACTATGTTATTTTCATCAGGAGTCTTTGCTATCCGTGTTCCTTGTCCACTGAGATTTGCTGGATCTATCGTAACCGTATCTTTATCGAAACTTATCGTAAAATCTATGCTTGCCGGAGTTTCCAATTTTTCTGCCATAAAGATATCTACATATCCGCTATTCGTCTTATACGCTATGTCTCGTCACTTTTCGGCGATAAATGCTTTTTCCTGGAGAGAAAGCACGCTTGCAGTAAAAAAATCCGGATTCTTGACAATATAGAATAATCCGAAGGCAACCAACGCCGCTCCTATGATGATACCTATATTCTGTTTCCAGCTTCAGAAGAATTTATTTTTGCTCATTTTTTTCTCCAAACAGATAAAATTTCCGCTTTTTTAAGGTATATAAAATAAGTATGTTTTTTGTTGTTAAAATCAACTATAAATTAGCTCAAAGTCAACTTTATTCTTCTAATATTTTTTAAACGCTCCGCTGGGGTCACTTTTTGGCATTGCCCTTCGTGCCTCAGGATTAAAACCCCAAAAACTGACGAAAAAACTCTAGCCAGATGCAAAACTCAGGACTATTATTCCAAATACACATTTTCTACCAACTCGACTCCGTCCCACTTGCGGTGGGTCCCACTTCGTCTCGTTCCATTTTACTTCTTCATCTAAAAATCGCTCACTATCTCGTGGTGTGCATCTGTCGGATGTAAAAAAGTGAAAAATAAAATAAATTTGTTTTACAATTCCACTTGGTCTTTTATGCTTGGTATTTCACATGTGAAGCCGATTTCTTCAAGTCTGGATTTCAGTGCTATTTGTGCGTTCCCTTCTCCATGGATGATGAATGTTTTCTGAGGCGGTTTCGTAAATCCTTTCGCCCATCTCAAAAGCTGATCACCATCTGCATGTCCGGAAAATCCGTTTATCTTTTCTATCTCTGCATTCACATCAACTTCCATTCCCATCATCCTCACTTTTTTCTCTCATTCCAGGATATATCTTCCTAATGTTCCGTCCGCTTGATAGCCTACGAACAATAACGTATTTTTTTTGTCTCGAAGTCCGTGCCTGAGATGATGTGTAATCCTTCCTGCAGTACACATGCCATTCCCTGCTATGATGATGCAAGGATCATTGTAGGTATTCAATTTCATCGAATCTTCGACGCTTTCCATACATTCCAATTCCGGAAAATCAAATGGATGAGGATATTTATGTAATGCTTCTTCATCGAAAACTTCCGTATGCTTTTTGAATATTTCTGTCGCTTTGATGGATAACGGGCTATCCAAGAAAATCTTTTCTGCTGGAAACTTTCCTTCTTTGATGATGATATTGTAGAAATAGAGGAGTTCCTGAGTCCTTTCTACGGAGAATGACGGAATCAAAAGTTTCCCTCATTTATTGAATGTCTCTGTGGTATATTTCACCAATAATTCTTCCTTGCCTGCTGTGTCCTCATGTTTTTTGTCTCCATAGGTTGATTCTATCAGCAGATAATCTGCATCTGCGATCAATGTCGGATCCTGTACGATAGGCGTACCTCGTTGTCCTATATCTCATGAAAAAACGATCTTGGTTTTCTTGCTTCATTCCGTCACGAAAAGTTCAATGTTCGCTGATCAGAGGATATGTCCCGCATCATTGAATCTTGCCTCGATATTTTCATTCAGTGTGAATGTTTTTGTATATTCAATCGGACTGAAGAACTTCTTGCACGCTTTTGCATCATCAAGCGTATACATAGGCACTCTCGGTTCCTGATGATTTTTTTTTCTTCTCCTATTTTCGTCTTCGATATTCTTTTCCTGGATCTCCGCACTATCTTCAAATAAGATATTTGAGAGATCTATGGTCGCTGATGTCGCATAAATTTTTCCGTTGAATCCTTGTTTATATAATTTAGGGATCAATCCGCAGTGGTCGATATGGGCGTGGGTAAGTAATATAAATTCTATCTGCTTGGGATCAAAAAGAAATGGTTCGTAATTCAACCTTGTCACTTCTTTCGGTCATTGGAACATCCCGCAATCCACGAGAAATTTTGTCGTTCCCGTCTCGATGTAATAACATGATCAGGTGACGATTTTGGCTGCTCCGCAAAAAGTAAGCTTCATTTTTTTAAAATTTACGACATAAAAATTTTTTAAATTTCGTCTTCTGTAAATACTTTGATATTATTCTTCTTCAGAAGCTTAGTAAAAACCCCATCTCCATATACCAATTTTCCAGAAAACGTGCCGTCATAGATTTTTCCGCAACCGCAGGATGGCGATTTAGATTTCACAATCGCTTCATTGCAATTGATAAGTTTAGCTATTTTCAACGCTTCTTCCGCTCATCTCTCAAATTGCTGGGTGACGTCTTTTCCGTCTTTGGTGAACACTCTTCCATTTCTCTGTTCTGCAGGAATCCTTGGAATAGTCAATCCGCCCAAGAGTTCTGGACAGACAGGAACTGCTTCGTTTTGTTCAACTAATTCAATAACTTTCTGGCAAGGTCTTGCTTCACCATTCCATCTGCATTTAACCCCCGCTAGACAAGCGCTTACGATTTTCATCTCATAATGATAAGATAAAAAATGCATATTGCTTACATTCCTAAATACCTAAGTAATCCATAAACCAAAAATACCGGCCGAATAAGCGCTTTCATTATACCGAGCAATCATAAGCTGAATGATGTCGCTGTTCCGATAAAATAAATCGCTGCACCGACAAGTCCTAGTCCGTACATTGCTAATTTAGGCATGTGCTGACGAATTTTCTTTACCATGATGTATATGAAAAGATAAAATTCTTATGAATAATTTATTTACCGAGTTTATACGAAAAATCGAGCTGTATTCAATCAGCATATACCGGAGTCGTGAACTCTATCCGGAATCATCAATTCGTTTTGGATCGTTGGATCAGATCCTTATTCAGAAACGGTTCGTCAAGCGCTTCCGGAGGCAGGATGAATTTTGGGTCAAATAATATTATCCTAGCTTTATTACCATTTTCTATGAAGATCAATACCTGGCAGTGTATGATTTCCGGCAAGGTGTCTTCTTTGACATATCCGATGAGCTTTTTCTTCTTGAGCTCCGCGATATCTTCGTGAGTCAATTCCAATCTCTCGCAGGAGAAAATCATCTTTTCTGCTATTTTTGACGATTCGGAATCGTATTGTGCGTTGATTTCCATTCTGTGATTGATTTTGAGTAAAACTATTTCCCTTCCAGTTCTAATTTAAACTCTTTCAGAAATTTTATCAGAAAGTCTGTTCTTCTTTTTGCGATTTTTTTGGCGGTCTTGGTATGCATCCTGTCTGTG
The DNA here is from genome assembly GCA_903904875.1 of uncultured bacterium. Lineage (GTDB taxonomy): Bacteria > Patescibacteriota > Gracilibacteria > Absconditabacterales > Absconditicoccaceae > CAJBLF01. Next base: position 34,936 of record CAIVEC010000006.1, read on the forward strand.
ACTTTAAGTAATCTTTGGTAAAATAAGTCTAAGCCAAAACGCAAAGGATTAGGAATATGATTTTTGCAAAAAGGATCTTCGGAGTTGTAGAAAGGGTTTTTCATCTGTCAGGTCGAAGAGTATGTCCTCATGATGGATATTGCACCCGTTGCCTCTAGTCCGTCTGCGTCTTGTAGAATTTTTCATTCCAATGTTTTCGGAATGATGCCTTTGCTGAATGAACATTCCAGAATACAGGTTTTGATTTTCTCTATCTTTTTCTTGGGAAATTCATCAAATCAATTCAATATATTCTCTGCCACTATCGCGCTTTCTTCCTGTGATCTGTGTGAATCCGGGTGATTCTTCTGGTAGACTACTACATCATGAAATAATGCAGAAGGGATGATGATATCCAGATCTCATTTTTCTGTCTTTGCAATCCTTTCAGCATTCGTCAGTACTCTCAATGCATGTTCAAAATCATGAGAAACATCCGTGTTTGGAATTTTCTTTTTAGCGATTTCTATTAATCTGTCTCTTAATTTTCTATTCATGGAATTATTTTTCTTAATAGTAAATCACTGTAAGAAACCGAAATCAAATCTTCTTGTGGAATCTTAAATAGATCAAGAAAAGATTGACACTGTTCTAGTAGTTTCTCTTTTCCTATGCTACCATCTTTATCAATCGCTTCAATTTCAATAAATGTCCCTAGGTCTTCAACTCCATCAATATGGAATTTCACATTATCAATAAAATAAATCTCCCTTTTTTTATCCACGACAACCAATATCCCAAGAGCTTTCGTTAAGATCTCTTTTAATGAGGATTTTGGATCTGATTTGAATAAGACAACATCCGATTGCTTCGGTCATTCCTTATCTTCCCTCTGATAATGGATCAGATGATTCTCTATATTTCCCTCCCTTAATTTCAATCTACCAAAATTCACATTGAAATATGTATCTATCTGATGATCGATGCCTTTGAAATCTGCATTTTTTGATGTCAATATTTCTCTGATCATAGTCTGATTATCTGACTTTGCTTTGATTTCTATATTTACGTGAGCCATAAGATTTTATTTATTTTATAAATATTTTTCCTAATTTTTTAATTTCAGGGTTTTTTATCTTTTCAATCAATGTTTTAGCAAAATCATGTGCAAAAATCACTAGGTATGGCCTACCATAATAATCAATTACTTTTGTACGTCATGGTTTTGTTATTTTTAATGCGTTATGTTTTCTTGCTAATAATTCATATGCTTGAGAAAGATATTTTTCGCGTTCTTTTCGATTTTTTGCTTGAAAAACCTTTTCGAAAATAGGTAGAAATTTCTTTGATAATTTTAATCTGTAAAATGCTGTGCCAAGCCATTTGCTATATGGTATATATTCTTGTTCTATAAGAAAACAAAGATTCATTATATTTTGGATAATTCTGGATGTAATTATTTTTGATCCTATCTCATCGTCCAAATCTCCGCATCTTCCTACAAATGCTTCTTCTGAACTAATTTTTTCCCATTCGCACGCCATGGTATACAACCAGACATCTTTGGGATAATAATGAAATATTTCTATCGCTTTTTTTATATGTAAATCATCATGAAATATTTTTCAACTTCTTAATACTCTTAATTTTTGTTGTGAAAATGATAATCGATCTTTCGTAGTGATTTTTTTACGTATATCTATTCCCAAATGTTCTTGAAAAAATGCCTCTACAGTCTGGATTCTAATGAGATGATTTACTTTTCCGCTCTTAGATTTTTGGAGACGCTGTATTCCATCACTTACTTTGCCTGAAAAATTTGTTGGATATCCTTTAAATTCATGAGATAAATTTTCTGATAATACTTCACTTATTTTTTTACTATATTTTTGATGATTTTCTTTGCTGAGAAAAATAGATAAACGAGGACCTCGTTGGTGATCTCTTGATATCGGTGTATCAAAGCCCATAACATCGGATCAATAATCTATAAGTCCTGCCGAATAATTAACTTTTGGAAAAAATTTATGGAGAATTTTTTTTACTATCTGTTCATAATACATTTGGCTTAATTGTAATCCGGGGATGAATTTAGTCATATGTTTTATTATTTTATAAATACTTCGCTTTGTTCGCATTGTGTTCTTCTAACGTGCTTCCGTAATGGATATTTCCTTCCATGTCATGGAGATAATATAAGTAATCCGAACTCTGCGGATTCATGACGGCATTGATGCTTTCCCGTGTCGGATTGGAAATCGGTGTCGGTGGCAAATCCCTATGCGTCCTTGTGTTATATATATTGTTCTTGTCTCAAATCTTTTGCGCTATCACGGCTGGCGTACATGTTGTGTAGGATTGTTTTAATCCGTAACAAAGCGTGATATCAGCATCTAACGCCATACCTATATTCAATCTTTTCAAAAATATCCCTGCAACGGTTGCTTTGTTCACTATGTTCCTTTCTTCCTTTTCCAAGATACTTGCGAGGATTATCGTATTATACCGATTTGTTGGCGCACTCACTTTGCTTCGTACTTTCGTGTTGAAATTTTCTAATTGCGTGTAGACCAATTGATCGATGATATTTTTGGTCTTATCTACTTGATAGGTGTCAGGATAGAGAAAACCCTCGAGGGTTTTTAGTGTTAAGTTTTGAGTGTTAAGTGTTAAGTTATTTAAAAATGCATATCTGGTCTGATATTTAGCTATGATAGCTGGATCGCTGACGAATGCTATATAATCGCCGCCGGTGATATATCATTTTCTCGCTAATGCTTCATCGATATCGTAGATAGATCGTCCTTCCAAAAGCGTCAAACGAAGATAATCCTTTTCTGACCCATTCAATATTTTTTTTACGAATCCTGCTTTGCTATACCTTCACGTGAAGGTGTAGCTTCCCGCCTCTAATTTAGAAAAATCTATATCATGCGTTCTGATATATAATTTCACACGAATTTTTTCTATCGGACCGAGCTGATTCAGAATCTTGGAGACATTCTCTCATTGTTCTATGGTTATCTTGGCGTTGAGGGTGATTCTTTTGGTGAAGAGGTATATCAATAGGATAAGCACGACGAGCAGTATCCGTCTTCAGAGTCTGATTTTTTTTCCTTTCTTCATATTTTCTATTATAAAATAAACGTCAGAGATGATAACTATATCAGCAATAAATTCAAATAATTAAAAGATTCTGTATCTGTCTCCCTTTGTAAAGGGAGAAACCGAAGGGAGAGGGATTTATGGACTAGAGTACTTCTGTCCTTAAATCCTCCTGTGCTTCGCACCACCCCTCCTTTTCAAAAGGAGGACAAAAAATAGTATTTTCTTTCTTTTTCTTCTTGAAAAAAAAATGAAATACTTTATGATGGTGCCTCACAAAAAAAATGTGTCTTTTTTATTTTATATAAACTAGAGTATTATGTGATTATTTGGAAGCAACGAGAAGAAGTATGTGTACTTTTTCGGAGAAGCAAAAGACCTCGGCAAGGATATGCTCGGAGGCAAAGGAAAAAATTTAGCGGAAATGGTATCATTATGATTGCCTATCCCAAGCGGATTTACTATCACCACAGAGACATGTGATCTCTACTACAAAAGCAACAAGACCTATCCACAGATAGTGTTGGATCAGATTGAAAAAGAACTTCAGAAACTTGAAGATGTCATGGGCAAAAAACTCGGAGATCCAAAAGATCCGTTGTTAGTCTCTGTAAGATCCGGAGCTGCCGATTCTATGCCTGGAATGATGGATACTATTCTTAACTTAGGACTCAATGATGAATCCGTCCAAGGATTGATCGAAAAGACCGGTAATCCAAGATTCGTACGGGATAGTTACAGAAGGTTTTTGCAAATGTTCGGTGATGTAGTATTGGAAGTTCCTCACCATGATTTCGAAAAATCATTACAATCCGTCAAAGATGCCAAAGGTGTAAAATTAGATACCGAACTCGATGTTACTGATTTACAAAAAGTTGTTACTTTATATAAGGAAGCCATCAAAAAAGCTACGGGAAAAGATTTCCCAAGCAATCCAAGACAGCAGTTGCATATGGCTATCGACGCGGTATTCGGTTCTCGGAACAATGACAGAGCTATCATCTATAGAAAAATAAATGATATCAAATGATTACTTGGTACCGCTGTGAATGTACAAGCGATGGTCTTCGGAAATATGGGAGATACTTCAGGTACGGGAGTATGCTTCACCAGAAATCCATCAACTGGAGAACATAAATTCTACGGAGAATTCCTCATGAACGCACAAGGCGAAGATGTCGTTGCCGGTATCAGAACTCCTATGGAGATCCAAGAACTTGATAGGGTTATGCCTGACTGTTACAAAGAACTTGTAGAGATCTATGAGGGATTAGAAAAACATTATAGAGATATGCAGGATATGGAATTCACTATCCAAGAAGGAAAATTGTATATCCTTCAAACAAGAAATGGAAAAAGGACCGCAGCTGCAGCCATCAAGATGGCAGTGGATATGGTGAAAGAATGACTCATCAACGAAAAGGAAGCAGTATTGAGAGTAAAACCAGAACAGCTTGATAGCTTACTTCACAAACAAATAGATCCAGCAGCAAAAAAGACTGCTGAATTGCTTACTAAATGACTTCCTGCTTCACCAGGCGCTGCAGTCGGACAAATTGTCTTTACTGCACAAGCTGCTCATGATCGAAACGAAGAAGGTAAGAAAGTCGTTCTCGTAAGGACAGAAACTTCTCCGGAAGATATCATAGGAATGATCGCTGCTCAAGGAATCTTGACTGCTAGAGGAGGTATGACTTCTCACGCTGCCGTAGTTGCTAGAGGAATGGGAAAAAGCTGTGTAGCTTGAGCTGGAGACATCGTTGTCGATGAACACGCTAAAACGCTTATCGTTAAATGAAAAACATACAAAGAATGAGATATTATCACATTAGACTGAGCTACAGGAGAAGTATTTGCTAACGCATTAGCAGTAATGGATCCAGAACTCAGCGGTGATTTCTGAACGCTTATGACCTGGGCTGATAACTATAGAACATTACTTGTAAGAACAAACGCTGATACTCCGCATGACGCTGAAGTGGCAAGAAAGTTCGGTGCTCAAGGAATTTGATTGTGTAGAACTGAACATATGTTCTTCGCTGAGGACAGGATCAAGGCAGTGAGAGAAATGATTCTCGCTGATGATGTTGACGGAAGAAAGAAAGCGCTTGCAAAAATATTACCATTTCAAAAAGAAGATTTTATCTGAATTCTCAAAGCAATGGCTGGACTACCAGTCACGATCAGATTCTTAGATCCTCCTTTGCATGAATTCCTTCCTCAAGAAGAAAAAGATATCGTTGAACTTGCAAGAGATATGGGAGTAGATTTAGACGTGTTGAAAAAAAGAATAGAATCGCTTCATGAAGTAAATCCGATGCTTGGACATAGATGATGCAGACTCGTCATCACCTATCCTGAAATCGCAGAAATGCAAACGGAAGCAGTGATTTCTGCAGCATGCGAACTCAAGAAAACAGGTGTGGAAATTAAGCCTGAAATCATGATCCCATTAGTAGGATTCAAAGCTGAATTCGATTTCAATGCTGATATCGTCAGAAAAGTCGCTAAAGAGACCATGGACAAATATGGTGTTACTGTTGATTACAAACTCGGAACCATGATCGAAGTGCCTAGAGGAGCTGTAACAGCCGACAAAGTCGCTGAAACAGCAGAATTCTTCTCATTCGGAACCAATGATCTTACTCAGATGACGCTAGGATTCTCAAGAGACGATGCTGGTAAATTCATCAAAGAATACGTCAATAAAAACATTTTTGAAAAAGATCCGTTCCAGACATTAGATACGGAAGGAGTCGGTCAACTCGTTCAGATGGCTGTTGATAAATGAAGAAAAACGAGACCTGATATCAAGCTCGGTATCTGTGGAGAACACGGCGGAGATCCAGAATCAATTTATTTCTGTCATAAGGTCGGTTTGAACTATGTCAGCTGTTCACCGTTCAGAGTTCCTATCGCAAGATTGGCTGCTGCACACGCTGCATTGAAATAATCATTACTTTCAAATTATTAAAAAAAATGCTGGGCAAATGTCCCAGCGTTTTTTTTGTTGTGGTAAGATTAATTAAAAATACTCCCTCTCTTTACGGATGAAATAGAACCCATTTTCTTTGGGAAATGGATTTCCCCATGTTTCAATCAACTTGGTTTTTCGAAACCACTGATCTACTACACAAGCAATTTTTTCGGCGAGGATTTCTCTTACGATAGGAGTGCGTTCAGTTTTGTCATTGAAGGTGAATAATACATGGATTTCTCCATCATATCCACCAGCTTCTCTGAACGTAAGAACAGAAACTTGGCTTGAATTTAGTTCCATTTCGGTGATGGCAGCTACCGCCTCCCTCATTGCTGCTTTAAATTTTCTGCGGCGCCATCTGAACATTCGTGGGGCGCCAAATAGTAATATTAGTGGCATAAAGTTTTGGTTTTAGTTTATTTTTCTTACTATATATATTTATAAACTAAAGTCAATCTTTTATTTTTTGGCTCTTCTTCGCTTCTTTTTACCACAAGACTTGACTTTCACTATTTTTTCACTAAAAGCGAAGTCCAAAAACAAAATTAATAACTAAAAATTACTACATTATGACGAAAGAAAAAAGTACTGGAAAACGTAAATTTTCCCTGAGAAAAAAGAAAACGAATGTTATTCCTGTGAGTGAAGAAGTACGAGAGGTGGTACAAACAAAAACCTATCTACCTTATCCGAAAGCTTATATTTCTATTCACAACATGAGTATGTCCAGTAGGATTTTGGCCGTAAAAGTTGATCATTATCTGCAACACAAAGAAACTTGTATTCCTGTGGTTGATAAGGGTCGGGTAACCTGGAATATTCTTGAACAGCACAATAAGCCATTCTCTCGTTTACGAAAGGAGGTTGAAGAAATTCAGAATCATAAATTCAAAGATCAAACCTTGGATGTGATTGCTGAACGTGTTATCAAGTTTATCACCAAAGAACATCAGCTTAAATCTGTACCGGAACCAGTTTAAATTTATTGTAATGATTATTGTAATGCCTGGATTTTTTCTCCAGGCGTTTTTTTTATATCGACTGTTTTTGAAATCATAAATTACTTCGTTATCACTCGTACTTTATGTATCAAAAATTGCCGGTATATAATTTCGACGTCATGCAAACCCTTAAAAATGTCGGGTTTTCATTGCGTCTCAAATAAAATTGCACCTGGGTGTAAAATATATACAGTAGTAGTATGTGAACATATCTCGGACAGAATTTCCTTATAGACGCTAAAGTCAGAAGCTATATCGCTGATAAGATTTTGGCATTGTATCACGAATGCTGATGCAAAACTTTAATAGAGATATGACCTGGGAAAGGCTCGATAACTAAACTTATCCATTCTATTTCGCCTAATTTTTTTGTTATAGAAAAAGATCCGACATTCTTCGATAACGGACAATTGCAGATAGAAAATTGAGAATTTATTCTTGCTGATATACTTGAGATAGACGTTGAAGAGATGCTGAAAGAAAAGAGATTGAGTCCGAAAAAAACTTTAGTTGTAGGAAATCTGCCGTACTATATCACTTCACCGATTCTGAGAAAATTCTTTGGAAATGGATCTCAAAAATTCGCTTGATGAATATTCATGGTTCAGGATGAAGTTGGACAGAAGATCAAAAGCGACGCGAAGAAAAAATCCTATTTATGGCGATTGCTTAATTATTGATGTGATGTTACCTATCTGAAATGAGTTCCGGCCAAGTGTTTCAAACCTGCACCGAAAGTCAAAAGTTGCCTCGTCCAATTGACAATTAAAAATTGAGAATTGAAAATAGATTGGGAAAAATTAATCGAGTTCTTGGAATTATTCGCGCCGTTCAGCAGGAAGACGTTGGGAGCGATCCAAAAGATGATCCAGAAAAAATCAGATATAGTTTTTGTCATCCCTGAATCATTACAAAAGAAAAGATTGGAAGAACTCAACCGGACTCAGATCCAACAAATCCTGAAATAATTTTTTTCCTTGAATATACGGTCAAACCCATTACTATATATCCATATTTTACTCGTTTATCATATATGATGAGCGTTCTCGTCTACAACGGAGAAAAGTTCCAGAGAAGCAAGATATGGTACTTGGTGTTTGCCGTGATTTTTGCAAGCGTCTTTTTGCTCTCCATCCTCAATGGCAATATCGTCGGGGCAGTATTGATCTTCTTTTTGCTTGGATGATATTTCTATTATTCCACGATAAACAACCAAGTCATTAAAATGATCATAGAAGAAAAACAGCTTATCATCTGAAATAAAAACTATCCGCGAAATTCGTTCACCTGATATATAGTAGAAATCTATCCAAAAACCCAGCAAATAAAAAATATCGTTTTTCTTACTCAGAAATGACATATGATTTACTCATTTGACGATTCGCTCGAACATATCAGACTCTTCCTTCTTGAACTTGATAAATACTTACCTATGCTTGGCGATTTTCATCAAACAACTCTAGAAAAATTCTCTAGGAAAATGAAACTTTAGACTTGTATCATCGTACGTATGAATCCAATATCTTCACATAGATTAGTTATCAAGGATGCAGCATGGCAGTTGATTTCTAGGATCATCAGCGCTGTTTTTGGTTTTGCGACGACCAAGATCATGGCTGATTATCTTTGACCGCTGAGATATGGAGATTATAATTCCATCCTCAAATATTTTGCCTTTTGGACCGCATTAGCGGATCTCGGCCTCTATGTATTAGCCGTCAAAAGACTTGGAGAACTCAAGGAAAAATATAAGGACGATCCCAACAATACCGCCATGAAAGAAGAATACGGAAAATTCGTAGCAACAAGGATCGTGACTATGGCTGTGGTCTATCTGGTTGCAATCGGTATAGCATATCTCATCCCTAGTTATAGGGCTAATCCATATTACCTCTGGTGATTGCCGTTGGGGCTTTTCTTCTCCGCGAGCTTCATGTTCGCTGGAATCCAGCAATTACCATTGCAGATTTTCTGGAAGATGGAAAAGCTGAGCATTGCGCTTATCACTGCTAGACTAACGCAGTTGGCCATATTGGTGCCTGTGGTATATCTATTCTTTAAACGTATAAACTTCGTCGCCACTCCTACAGGCATATCTGTGATAGCTTTCTGTTTGGTAATGTTTTCCGTCGTATGAAGCAGTTTAGGGCAGAATGTCGAAATTTCCCTGAGAGCCAGAAGATATCTGCCGCTCAAGGTCATCCGGGATCGGAAATTCATACGTGATACCATCAAAAAAAATCGGAATTATGGCGTGTCATATTATTTCAGCAGTTTCCATACGTTGCTGCCATTGCTTTTCTTGACGTGGTTCTATCCGACAGTTTCAGGAAAAGATTATTCGTGATTGCGATGACTTTCGCTCGGATTGATAGAGATCCTTTTGATTATTCCGTCTGCGCTTGGAAATAGCCTGTTGCATAAGATACCCGCTTACAAAGACAAACATAAGCTGCAAAGTCTAGGAAGTCTGATGAATCTCATGATCCGAATAGGATGAGTTTTTGCTATAAATTTTTGGATATTTGCAAGGATGATCATCCTTGTCTGCTCAAACAAAAACTTTTTGTGAAGCTATAGTTCCATATATAGTCGGTGATCCGATCAGTTGATGCCGCTTTTGGGAATCGTATTGTTGTTTAGTTTCGTAAAACAAGTATATAACTATATCTTCGTAGCTACCGGCAAACAAAATGTCTTGCTTGGAGTGAATGGTATAGGTGTCCTGATCTGAATATTTTTGTGATTGTATCTCATACCGAATCGGTCATTCACCCTTGGACGAGGGCTTTTCGGCGCAATCATCACCCAATTGATCATGGAATTCATCTTCATGTCCCTGGCGATCCGGGTCGGAATCCGTAAGGCTGTCACACCTGTCTTGTCCAAAAAGGTATTCCTAAGGGTATGTCTGGTATTGGCTTGTTTCGCTGCGGTCTGATGGACTGTCACCAGTCATGTGCATATGACGTATCTCTCTTTCTTTATCATAGCTGTTATACTCAATTGATCTGTTGCGCTTGTCTCTTTGCCGTTGCTCAAAAAAATGGGTCGTGGTTTGACCGTAGAAACTGATGTATATTCTCCTATATAATGATGATGTAGAAAATATTATTCCGTAGCAGGCACGATGGATAATCCTATTTTTAGTTTTCCTTCTTCATCTACTATATTCTCTTTTATCATTACTTTCACTACATCTCCGACAGCATATTTTTTTAATTCCTGTTTGTCTTCGACTCTAATCATTCCATTAATTGTCCCTTTTCTATTGAGTGTCACATATGCTATTTTATTCTGGATATTATTGATCATTCCTGGGTATTTTCCATCTTTTTTAAAATAGTTATGATCTTCTGTGTTTTCCAATTTAAGTAGATTCGCTTTTTTCTCTTTTTCTGTCTTTTCTATTCTATTTATTATTTCTTTTTCCTTTTCAATCTGAGTTTTTCTATACGCTAAAAAGTTTTCTTTCAATCATTCTTCAGCATGAATTCCAAATTCAAACATATCAAGTATTTTTTTTAGATCTTTTAATTCAACTTTTTTGATATTGAGAAAATGATCATTGGTGGCAAATCCGTAAATCTTTTTTGGAAGAGGTGTCGGACTATACATATAGAGATCTCAGCTTTCAAATATCTTAAAAAGACCATAGTTTTCACCTGCGATTTGTTGTCCGCCGCTAAATTCTTTGCCAAGCGCAAAAATAAATCTCTGATTATTGAAATTTCCGAATCTGCCTTTTTCGTCCAATTCTTGTTGTTCTGATATTTTTTTTTCATTTTCTTTTTCTTGATTTTCGTTTTTTATATTCAATTTTTTTAATTCCTCTTCATTCAATACTTCAAAACCTGTATGCCCAGGTGTTTCAAAATATTCGTAAATATTTTTTATCGGCACTTTACGATGAAGACCAAATAATGTTTTATGACTGACTTCTTTATCAGCTCCTGCAAACTGATAGTGTTGACTATCTGCTTTATCTACAAAATCTACGAATCTTTTTATCTGATCCTTGTGTTCTGGATGCAAAACGCCAAGCTCATTGAGGAGATTATAGATAATATGTGTGCTGGATGTCGGTTTGATGATATTTTTCGCTCAATCAGATTTATCATGTTCATCTACGATTGCTAATGTATTAAATAGTGATTTATATGTCTCTCCTTTGTGTGGTCATTTTTCATGTGCTTTTATATAATTTATGATATCCAATCCGTTTCGTGTTCCTCCTGAATCATATTCAAATCATTTTTTTGCTCTTTCTCCGTGAGATACTGATTTTTTAGTATAATCAACCTTTTCACCTTTTGTATTTTCAAAAAATTTTGCTAATTTAAGCAAAAGAAATCATGCTTCTTTGTCAATATCGCTTCACCCATGACTAGTAATCTCCTTATTGAAAACACGTTTTATCGCTTCATACACTTTTTTCTTAAATTCTTTTTTCATTGCTGTTTCATACACTTTCTTTTTAAATTCTGTTTTTAATACTATATTAGTCGTCGTTTTGATTTCATCTTCATATGATTTCCATTTCGCATATATATCATCATCTTTATGTATTTGTGGGAGTATCTCTGTTTTTGATTGCTTGCCAAAATATTTCTTCCAGATTTTATGTTCCAATTTCTCTTGTATCCGTGATCTGAAGTTATCCATATATCATATGGCTTTTTTGTTTTTCTGATCAACAAAATATTGCAGATTATCTGAAATTTCTTTTGCTGTTTCCTGTTTTTTTCTCTCAGTTTCTGAAAGGTCAAACACCCAACCATTCAATTGTTCCATGGTGTCGAATTTTGGTTTTATTTCTTTTGAACCTCCATTATTATGGATAATATTATCGTTTTTTTTCAACGCAATTATTTTCTTTTCCATATTTTTGCTTTACAAGGTAAATGATATGACTATATTACATCTCAATTATA
>CAIVEC010000007.1 GCA_903904875.1 uncultured bacterium
AATCTACAATAGTTCATAATAAAACAAATCTTTCATTTTTCATTATTCACTTTTCATTTTTCATTACATAGTTCATGTCCAGAAGAAGAAAAAAAAACGTAGTTTTAAATAAATATAAGCTCGGAATTAGCCTCACGGTCTTGGGATCGCTCTTTTTCTTTTCACTCTATTTCGCGGAAGGATCGCCGGTAATCATGTTCCTCAGAACTTATGCAAGTGTCGCATTTGGAGAAATCGGACTCTATGTCTTTTTCGCTTTGTGTTTCCTCGTAGGAATAATAATTCTGGCCAAAGGGTATCTGATGAAATTGCTCATCAGACAATTCATGGTGATAATCATCGTCATTTCCGCAGTGATAAATTTTCCTATCATCGACGGAGACGCAACAAAATACGAAAAATTCTGATGATACATTTCCTGGCCAGTAATCGCTTTATTACAAGTGATGTTCGGACATAAGGCTATAGCGACCAAATCATTTATCATCATTTTGCTCATTCTCGCTATCGTACGGATTCTTTATTCGTTCAATTTTTCATTCCCGAATATCAGCCTAAAAAATGAAAATAAGCCTAAAGCTTCAAGCTCAAAGCCTAAAACCTCAAGATATGACGAAGAAGATGAAGAAGAAAGATCCTTACAGGACAAGCCAGAGTTTTGAAGACCGGTTTCCCGTTCACTCATCAAATCATTAATCAAAGACAAACTCCAACGCAAGATAGAAGAGAAAGAACAGGTCAGAGAGAAAAAGATAAGGCCGACCATTAATTTCTCTGGAGAAAAACCTACATTCAATGCATCCGTTCTTGAAACCAATGCCGATCAAACGGTGACAATCGACGAAACATTCCTTATGGAAAAAGCGAAAGCATTGCAAAATAAATTGATGGAATTCAATGTTCCGATTATGATCGAGTGATTCGATATCGGGCCTTCCATCGTACAAATCAGGATCAAACCGGATGAAGGAATCAGATTATCAATGATAGAAGGATTATCTAATGATATTTCATTATCTCTCAAATCAAAATCCGTTCGTATCGTTGCGCCGATTCCATGAACCGATTGTGTAGGTATCCAATTGCCAAATCCGAAGCCACTTATGGTGCGTCTCGGCGATATCCTCAGTTCAAATGATTTTGCCAATGATATGAAAAAATCCGACAACAATCTTTCATTAGGAAAAGCGATTGACGGATCTATAATCATCAAAACCCTAGAATCTATGCCGCATCTGCTTGTTGCGGGAGCGACCGGTTCCGGAAAGTCAGTGGGAATAAATGATTTCATTTTATCATTGATGTACCAAAATACACCTTCTGAACTCAAATTCCTGATGGTTGATCCGAAACAGGTGGAATTGGAATTGTACGCAGGACTTCCATACTTGCTCGCACCGATAGTCTTCGAGCCGGAAAAAGCATTGAAACTTCTCAAACGAACTGAACATGAGATGGAGAGAAGATACGGCGCACTCAAAGAAGCGAGAGTGAAAAATATCGATGAATACAATCAGAAAACCAGCGGAGAAAAAATGTTCCGCATCGTATTTGTAGTAGATGAACTTGCATCCATGATGCTTTCCAGATCCAAGAGAGACGTGGAGAACTGCATCACACATATATCAGCGAAAGCGCGTGCCGTGGGAATTCATTTGATCATCGCGACACAGAGACCATCCGTCGACGTCATAACATGATTAATTAAAGCGAATATGCCGACGAGGATAGCATTCGGTACCGTATCAGAAATCGACAGCAGAACAATCCTCGGAAGAAAATGAGCGGAAACTTTGCTAGGAAAATGAGATATGCTCTATATGGATCCCTCAACGAAATCACCGACAAGAATACAGGCGCCATTCATTTCAACGGAAGAGATAGAAAAAGTCGTAATGACATTAAAAACGAAATATATGTGATGATTGACCGAGGAAGATATCTACAACCAGGAAATAGTCAGCTTATTGGAAAATAAACTTGAAGCAGGACAGCAGCTCTTCAGCAATAACGGCGAT
>CAIVEC010000008.1 GCA_903904875.1 uncultured bacterium
AATTGATATGAAAAACTAATCAGAAAATAATTATTTCATTATGATAATTTCCGTACTTTATACGTCACGTTCGGCCTAGGATTTTGGAGTCCTTCAGCGATATATCTACGGAATCGGCTGCGCTGCTTTTTCGCAAGTTGATGTGTGGCAACTTTCATGCGTTCTTCCATCTCGTCGTAATCATATTTTCCTTCGAGAAATTCCACGACTTCCTTGTAGCCGATTCATTGCATGGATTGGAGATTTTTGGTATACACCGAACTGCTTTCGAAATCGGCAATCCCTTCATTTCATTCGTGCTTACCGCTTCTCAAGTCGTCGGTACAACTCAATCATCCAAAAGAACTGCGTTTCACTTGTTTTTTTGGCGGTTGAGAATGTCATTTTCCTAATAATCATTTTACTTCATCGACCAATCATGAAGCGAGCATCTCTTTTATCCTCGCATTGATTTTCCTGTTCGTATCTTCCTTTTCACGTCGGAGACCGAGCATCAATAATGGCCGTTGCGGCGGCTGCGAGATGAATGTGTCAGTCTTTTTCTGTCCGCTTTTGTAAAATATCTCTAATGCGCGGACGATATATCTCGTAGATTTAGGATGCAGTTTCATCGCTTCTTCCGGATCTAATTTCGTCAATTCTTTGTGAAGAATTCACGGTTCTTTCGCTTCTTTTGCGAAGAGTTCGTCTCTCAATTTCATATCAGGTGGAATATCCGGCATAGAGAAATTTTTGTACACCGTATCGATATAGAGTCAGGTGCCTCCTACGATCATCGGGAGTTTTTTACGTGCAAGAATGTCAGGGATTATTTTGTAGACGTCGTTTTTTCGTTGGCCAGAAGTATAGTTCTCATCAGGATTTACGATGTTTATTTGATGATGCGGAATCTTTTTGAGAATATCTTCAGATACTTTGTCGGTTCAAATATCCATATACCTGAAAATCTGTCTGCTGTCCGCAGAGATGATCTCTTCGTCGAAATATTTTGATAATAAGATTGATAATTTGCTTTTGCCTGTGGCGGTAGCTCATCGGATAATCACTACTCCATCAGGATTTTTTTTGCGGAAGATTTTTATTTCGCGTTTAACCTCCTGGACGATATCTTGAATTTCCATATTTATATGACTAAACGATTAAACGAATAAACGACAAAACGATGGTATAAAGCGTTTCATCGTTTCAACGCTTCGTCGTTTGATCGTTTTTATTTGTATTTATCCGGATTGAAGAACGGCATAGTCGAACAGCCTTTGGTTTCACACATCAATTTCCCTATTTTCCATTCATCGCCTTTTTTGATCAACACGGTCGATCGCTCTTCGGTGAATTTCTGTTTGGTGCTTGCGAGCATATACTCGAGCGTATAGGAGAAATTTTTGATATTCGGATTAGTGGAATTCGTAGGCTCCTCATGGATATTCGTTACGACGATTTTGGGTGCAAGGATAACGTTTGAAAACTTAGATAATCGGTTTTTGCTATAATACGTCGTGAACACATCGGACTGTTTGAGATGAGTATCCGCCATAGTGTGGATGGTAACCGTATCTATTGAATTTACTGCTTGATAAAAATCTATGATGACCTGTTGTTCAGGAGTAAGATTTTGCACCGTTGGCTGGACGGTATTCGTAGTTGTAGTTG
>CAIVEC010000009.1 GCA_903904875.1 uncultured bacterium
CCCAAAGGCAAAGGAGAAAAGAAATGATTTAGGGGGACAACTGTAACAGAAATTTAAAAAATCACCGTACATATGAAATATAAACTATTGATAGGCATACTCTTCGTTATCGGAATGATGTCTCTGGGTTCGAAATCAGAGGCATATCTTTTTGGCATGAAATCACGGGATAATAGCATAGAAAACATCCAACGCATAGAAAAGGAGTATTCACTTGATTTGCCCATCGTGTCTTTTATTTTCGATCCACGAGGACCGCAGGTGGAAGATCAGATCAATTCATTGAATGCAAAATTATGAGAAGATAAAATCTATCATATCACCATCTCACCCGACAGTCTCACTGCCAAAGAAGTCGCTGCGGGAAAATTCGATACGCAGTACAAACAATTCTTCGATGACGTGAAAAAAAATAATCTCAGAGTGGTTTTCCGTACTATGCACGAGATGAACGGCGGACGATACCCGCGATCGACCAATCCGTATCGATTCAAAAAAGCCTGGATCCACGTACGGCTGCTTTCCAGAACTGAGTGATTGAGCCAGACAAATATCTTGTTCGATATGTCGGTCAACGCATGGGATCTGCCTGCTAAATGAGGCAAACCGTCACAGACAGCGACCTTTATCCAATGTCAGCAGAATCTCAAGGATAAATTGAAATGTCCTACGTTCGAAAACTATTATCCCGGTGACAAATATGTTGATCTCATGGGAGTGACGTTCTATAACCGAGGAAAATGAAATGGTAACAGACGACGGGGGACACCAGATAGGATTGTGAATACGCCGTGACGGGAAACACTGAACAGGCTCAAAAAATTTCCCAAACCGATTTTTGTAGATGAAGTAGGGACAACCGCAGTCGATTATACGTGAGCATATAGCCAGAAAAAATCCATCGAAGTCTATCAGAATAATTCATGACTCAAAAACGCCTGGCTCCTTCAGCTCAAAGACTTCCTTCTCAGAGAGACGAGAATCGCGTGAGTGGTATATTTCAATGTAGATCTCACGAACGGATTGAAAAATCGGACCATAGGGGAATTGGATTGGTCCGTGATAGATTTCCAGTCAAATAAATTTTATGACAAGATTTTGGATGTCTACGAAGCGGGCAAACCGAACGAAACGAATGTATTGTATTACCTCTTCAACGTCAAACGCATAACGCTCAATGATAAAACATTTTTAATTAAATCTGATTATGCGAAACCCGTGAAGGATCTCTATCTCTTTACGACGACCTATGTTTCGGGACTCGGAGCACAACTTAATTTTCTTGATGAGACAAAAAGCACCTGAAGCTTAAACAAAAAATACAAGAGATTTACCCAAGCTGATCTGGATGCTATCGTAGATAGTACGAAAAAGTTTTTCCAGTAATAATTATATAAGCGGAACCGTTTCAAATAAGTCCAAAAGCACTTGATCCTCGGTCAATCCTGCTAATTTTGCTTGATAATTCAAAATGATTCTGTGCCTCAATACCGGCAATGCGACTCTCTGGACGTCTTCATGCGTGACGTATTCTTTCCCATTCGCTAACGCTACTGCCTTGCTCGCAAGCATAAGTCCTATCGAACCTCTCGGTGAAGTTCCATATAAAATATACTCGTGCTCTTTTCTCGTGATACTCGTTAACTTCGTGATATAATGTTTGATCTCGTCAGAAATCACGATATCGTCGATATTTTTTTTGATGTCATTTAGCTGGCTATGAGAAAGCACACTCTTTATTTTGGTCAGATCTTCTTTTTCCATGGTATCGAGGATTTTCTTTTCATCCGCAAGATTTGGATAATTCACCAAGACTTTGAATAAGAATCTATCGATCTGCGCTTCAGGGAGCGGATACGTTCACTCTTGCTCTATAGGATTCTGGGTCGCCAAGACGAAGAAGGGATCAGGTAATTTGTGCGTCACTCATCCTATCGTCACTTGATGTTCCTGCATCGCTTCAAGCAGTGCTGACTGGACTTTCGGCGTAGCTCTATTGATCTCATCTGCTAATATGATATTCGCCATAATCGGTCACATCTTCGTATCAAATTCCTGTGATTTACTATTATAGATTTCTCAACCCAAGATATCCGCTGGGAGTAAATCAGGTGTGAACTGTATCCTTTTAAATTCTAATCCGAGTAGTTCCGCAAAAATATGGATAGTTTTTGTTTTCGCTAAACCCGGCAATCATTCCACTAATACATGTCCGCCACAGAGAATATTGATCATGATAGCGTTGATGAGGGTATCCATTCCTATGATATGGTGATGGAGCGATTCTTTGAGATGTTTGAGGTCCGGGTGATGGAACTGGAGCGTTTCGAGTCATTCTTCAAAATATTTGGTATCTATCCTATGACGGAGATCAGGGGATTTCTGTTGTTTTTTGAAAATATTGAACATATTTTTGCTATCTTCCTTGAAAAACACCAAAAGGACTACGACGACGATAAGGATAACGAGGGTTAAGAGAATGATAAGCGTTCGCATATGATTTTCATACCAGTAAAAAAGCGTCAATGAAGAACTTGTAATGTTTTGGCATATGCTTTCAATACTTTCCTACTTTTGCCCATTTCGGAAATTTGCATTTTTTGCAAATCTGGCTATAATTATAGTGTATCTTTATATCATAGAATTTTGGATACATGAATGCTTTATGAACAGCAGCAACGACGGTCAAAGAAACATTTCGAGATTTTTTGGTTAGGATGTATCAAAATCCTTTCGTTTCGAAAATTATTTCTATCATTTTGGCGATAATCATAAGTTTGGTCCTTTTGTCATTATCTAAAATTCTTGCCGCATATATAAAAAATAAAATCACCAAAAACTTTGTCCTCAAAGGAAATAAGGATATAGAAAATGTTTCAGCGTTGTTGGGTGATATCATCTTCTATGCGCTTGCGGTGTTTTCTTTGTTTATCGCTTTCAGTATAGTAGGTATACAGGTAGGATTGATTCTCTGAGGAATCTCTATCGGAGTAGGATTTGCATTTAGAACGACACTTACCAACCTTATCTCTGGTATCATGATCTATACGACCAAAGAATATCAGCCAGGAAGCATCGTTTCCGTCAAGGTGCCTGGTGGAGAAGTGACCGGGAAAATCGAACAGATAGATATGAAAAATACTATTATCAGATCATTTGATTTCAAGAGAGTAGTAATCCCGAATTTCAAATTCGTAAAATCATTGATCAGGACCTATAGTCTGGAATCCGTCTTGAAGCTTGATATAGAGCTCAATGTAGATATGGCGCTTGATATAGAAAAAGTGATCGATGTTACGTTGAAAAAGGTCAATACCTTTGATTTTGTCATCTACAAAGAATATACCCAAGTACTTATCCTGAGCTTTGATCAGAAAATATGCAAACTCAAGATAAGTTTCTGTTTCAATCCGAATGC
>CAIVEC010000010.1 GCA_903904875.1 uncultured bacterium
ATTTGCCTTTTGTCGTTCCTCAAAATTTGGATCTATGATATTAATCAAATATTCTATAATTCCTTGTGCTGCATATCATGATTCAAAAAAATATTCTACATTAGATTCTGGATCTTTTCTTTTTGATAATTTTCTTTTATTCCCTTCTTCATCCATTTTACATAAGGGAGCAACATGACAATATTTAGGATATGGCAATCAAAAAGCTGTGAAAAGTTGTATATGCAAAGGTACTGAAGCCAACCGCTCTTCTCCCCTGATGACATGAGAGACTCTCATCAGATGATCATCAGCGATATGCGCGAGATGATAGGTCGGCAACCCATCTGATTTAATGAGAACAATATCGTTACAATTATCAATAGTCTCTATTTTCCCTTTGATTGCGTCTTCAAATACTATTCTTTTATTTACCTCACCTGGAGAACGGAATCTGATGACAAAATCTTTATTACTTTGTAATTTAGCTAGAATCTCTTCGGGCGTCTTATTTCTCCGAACGGAATAATTGCCATAGATACCTGGAGTTACTTTAGTCTTTGTCTGTTGTTCACGGATAGTATCCAATTCTTCCGGCGTCATCCGACATGGATATGCCAATCAATTTTCCAGTAAATATTTTGCAAATATATTATAAATATATTTTCTATGAGACTGAATATATGGTCAATATTGACCAATTTCAGCATTATTTTCTCATATAGGACCTTCATCTATTGTTACACCAAAATTTTTTAATGTGGATATAATAAGATCCATTGCTTCGGGAATAAGTCTTTTTTGGTCGGTGTCCTCTATTCTCACAAAAAAAGTACCACCATTTTGTTTGGCAAATTTCCATGAAACAAACCCACTAAAAAAATTACCTATATGCATAAATCCAGTCGGACTTGGTGCTATACGAGAGCAGATAGAATTCTTTCTTGGGGGATATTTCTTTTCCAAATCCTGAATAGTCTCTTTCACATCAGGGAAGATAATATCGGCTATTTCTTTTCGCGTAGTCATAATTTGCATGCAAAATGTAAAGCAGTGAATACACAATATAGATATGATTGTTAGTTTCAAGAAAAATCATCTTGATTACACCATAACATTCTGCTATATATACAGAGATTAATTTTATCATTTTACAAAATAATAATGCAAAAACAAATTTCTAACTGAATTTTCATCCTCGGATGAGCGTTGATCCTAGCATTAGGATTATTCTTCATCGGATATTTTATGTTCAAATCTAATATGGCTCAATCGCCATACGGTATGGCAAATAGCATCACCGTCAACGGGGAAGGAAAAGCTTCTGTAAAGCCTGATATGCTCGTCGTCAACCTTTCCGTCTCAGAACTCGCAGCCACCACGGAACTTGCACAGACCCAAGCCGATGAAAAGATGAACAAAATCAAGGAACTGCTTTCTGGATATGCTATCCCTGAAAGCAATATCAAGACAACGAGTGTAAACGTCTATCCTGAATACGATTGGAGCGATGCGAGCGGAAGGAAACTGCTCTGATATAGAGCACAGAATAGCTTGAGCATCAATGTCACCTGAGAAAATTTCGGAGATATAGGAGGAAAAATAGTCGCTGATGTAGCGACCATCTGAGGAGTCAATGTCGATGGAACCTACTTCGACCTCAAGGACAAGAATGCCACATTATCAGGCGCTCGCCAAAAAGCACTTGATGACGCTAAAGCAAAAGCTGAACAATTAGCTACGGCAAGTGGCCGCAGACTCGGAAAAGTATTGAACATTACAGACAACAGCTACTACAACATACCAGGACCTATCTACTATGCGAAAGCTGAAGGTATGTGAGCTGTTGCAGCAGATACAGCAACGACAAACACCTCGCTTTCTCCAGGAGAGACTGAAGTAACGGTGAACGTAAATGTGGTATATAGAATTAAGTAGATCTTTTCTGTCGGATCAATGTACCTACACCCAACACAAAGAATCCGATAAAAAATCGCTGAGAAATACTGAACCGACCATGGAACTCTAGCTGAGAATCAGCTCTCAAATATTCAAGGAAAAATCTAACGAAACTATATCATAGCAGAAACACGGCGACTATCTTACCTGGTTGTATCACTTTTGTTCTGATCCATTTACGGATAATAGAAAGCGTAATTATAAGCAATACGAGTCCTTCGAAAAAGCTGGAAAGGAGATTGGTGTTTACTCTCAGGAAGGAATCCACCTGTGGATACACATGAAAGATATTAAGGTCGTGAAATATTGAGAATAAGGGATATCAGAGACGGGGCAACCGATCAGAGACTAGGACACCATAAAGTTCCTGATTGAGGAAATTACCTATTCTGCCTAACATGATTCCAAAAGGCAATATTGCGAAAATAAGATCGCCAAGGAGAATAAATTCTTTTGCCGTAAAATGTTTTTTCCACGCCAGCAGAAGCAATGCTATGGTGACGCCGAATATTCATCCGATAAACGACATGCCTCACTTCCGTATCTGGAAAATTTCAATAGGATGCTGGATATAGTAGTGCAAATCATAGATAATCACGTGTCCTAATCTTCATCAAATGAGAACGCCCAGAAATATGCAGATAATCAGATCATCCAGATTCTTTTCGAGAAAGGTCTGCAGACGAGGGAAAGTCTTTCAGAATATATTTTTTTTTGTGATCCGATAGAGAAAAAGATATCCTACCAAAAATGCGATGAAGTAGAAAATACCGTATC
>CAIVEC010000011.1 GCA_903904875.1 uncultured bacterium
CTAAAATCTAAATTCTAAATTCTAAATTTTAAATTCTAAATTCTAAATTTTAAATTCTAAATTCTAAATTATTTATGTCAAAGCCCTACCGTTCACCAGAAGAGATAGCCGACATATTCGGCATCACTTTGCCCGTCGTCAAAAAAATCATCAAGAAACATAGAGTGGACACCTTCACCAGCAAAGGCGTGAAAGTGCACGTGAAAGATTTCAATAAAGCGTATACCAAGCATTATAACCCATCGCTGTTCAAACAAAGCAAATAAATTTCCTCTCTTGACATTTTCTATCGAAAATATAGTATCCGGTTACTCAATCCCGAACAAAAAGAAAAAATAATAATCACCCTATTATTTTTTTTTATTATTCATTCAAATCAAAAATGTACGATAGAATCATCAATGGAATGGCAGACAGTAATTTAGAATCCCTGGAAGCGCAGAAAAAGCTGACCAGAGAAGTATATGTCACCAGGAAAAAAGAGCTCGAGGTGACAAACTCTCTCGATAAAGTCTTGGAGGAGGAATTGTGAATCCAAGGCGTCAAGACCCAAGTCGCTGTAAGATATCTTGTCGACGGCCTGACCGACGACGAATACAAAACAGCTTTGCCTACCATCTTCGGCGAGTTGCCGGTGGAGGAAGTGCTAAGCGGTAATCTGGCTGATTGCATGCTGTGATTGAGTGAAGCGGAGGCAAATAAAAAAGTGCTCAATATAGAATCCTTGCCCGGCCAATACGATGATGTCGTGGATGCGACCCAGCAATGCCTGATGCTCCAGACCGGAAACCAGAACCACAATGTGAGAACATTTTCCACGATTGTCTTTGACGGAGATATTTCACAAGAAGATATGGCGAAGGTGAAGAAATATCTGATCAATCCTGTTTCAGAACAAGATACAGATTTATCTGACACAAAACTTCTGAGGGATATCCCATCCGCGGAGAACGTGAAAATTCTAGACGGATTCACCGACTTGGATACAGAATGACTCAATAAATTCATCAACACATACGCACTCGCGATGAACGGCGACGACCTGAAATTCGCTCAGGAATATTTTTCTAAAAAATGAAGGAATCCGAGTGTAGCGGAGATCAAAGTCCTCGATACGTATCGATCCGACCACTGCAGACATACGACATTCAACACGGAAATATGAAAAATAGATTTTGAAAATGTGCAAGGATATTCGCCTGATGCATCCAAACTCTTAAATGAAATGCTCGATGTTCGATTGGAATACGAACAAGCGAGAAACGAACTTGGAAGATACAAACAACCGAAGACTCTGATGGAAGTCGCGACAATGGGTACCAGATACCTCAAAGCACATCCAGAGATAAATCCTAATATCAAGAATATCGTTGAATCGGAAGAGAACAACGCATGTACATTCAGGACTACTATCGAAATGGAAGATGGCAGGACAGAGGAACGGGAGATCATGTTCAAGAACGAGACACATAACCATCCTACGGAAATTGAACCCTTCGGTGGTGCAGCGACCTGTCTATGATGATGTATCAGAGATCCGCTTTCATGAAGATCATGGATTTTCCAGGCGATGAGAGTGACCGGCGCAGCAGATCCTACCGAACCGATTTCACAGACATTAGCAGGAAAACTTTCTCAGAGAGTGATTTCGCAATTATCCGCCTTATGATATTCCAGTTACGGAAACCAGATGGGTATCCATGCAGGACAAGTGCAAGAATATTTCCACCCAGGATACAAAGCGAAACGTTTCGAAGTAGGATACGTTATTGCATGAGCGCCTACAGCAAATATCAGAAGAGAGACACCGACCGCTTGAGACAAAGTCATCATGATCTGAGGAAAGACAGGAAGGGACGGAATCGGATGAGCGACGGGTTCATCCAAAGAACACGATTCTACTTCCGTCGCTAATCGATGAGCTGAAGTGCAGAAATGAAATCCCGTAGAAGAAAGAAAATTATCCAGACTATTCTTGGACCCAAGATTCACTCAATATATAAAAAAATGCAACGACTTCGGTGCATGATGAGTAGCAGTCGCCATCTGAGAGCTTACGAGATGATTAACTATTAACTTAGATACGATACCGACCAAATATTCATGATTGGATGGAACGGAATTAGCCATCTCAGAATCGCAGGAGAGGATGGCCATCGTCATCGAAGCTAAAGATTACGACGAAGTGATGAAGCTTATCCAGGAATATAATCTCCAGTGAACCGCTGTTGCTCAAGTGACTGACAGTAAAAAACAACCATCCGGAGACAGATTGTTGATGAGATGGAAAGGTGCACCTATCGTAAATCTCGATAGGGATTTCCTCGATATGGCAGGAGCGAAGAGAAAAATGGATATGATCAAGATCGGCGTGAAAAAAGATTTGAATCTCGATGATACGATACCGACGGATATTCGAGCAAGATTGGATATATCCAAGAATTTTGACGAGGGTGATCATTGAGCGTTTTTGAGGAATCTCAGACGCAAAGAGGTCGCAAGCCAGAAATGACTCTGATCCATCTTCGATAATTCCGTCTGATGATCAAACGTGCTCGCAATGCAGTGAGGAAAATACCAAGCGACTCCGCAGCTCTGAATGGTTTCTAAAATACCGACCTTCGACGGTGTCGACGCTAAAACGGTTACTATTTCTACTCATGGATTCAATCCTGAACTTGCGGAAAAATCAGCGTATCTCGGCGCCATCAATGCCATCAGATTAGCGGCATCCAAACAAGTTGCTTTGTGATGAGATTACAAGACTATGCGATTATCACTTCAAGAATATTTCGGCAAGCTCAAAGACGATCCCGAGAGATGGTGAGAATGTTATAGCGCATTGCTCTGAGCGTTCAAAGCGCAGAAAGAATTAGGAATCCCCGCTATCGGCGGCAAAGACAGCATGTCATGAACCTACAAACCCAAAGAAGGAAAAGAAATAAATGTCCCGCCAGCAGTAGTTGCTTTTGGTGCAAATATGTGAGATATCGATCATATCGTTTCCGGGGAATTCAAGAAGCCAGGAAATGAGGTGCGATATTTTCCTGCTTCTAAAAACTGGGATGAATATAAAAAAATGTTGGAGTATGTACAAGAACTTATCAGACAATGAATGGTTTCTGCTTCCAATATAGTAGAATCATGATGATTAGCAGCAACCATCGGTAAGATGTCCTTTGGAAATAATATTTGATTTACATGATATTTGATAGAGGAATCTGAAGATTGGTTTAAGGAAGATTTATGAGGGATAGTCTTGGAAATAGATAAAGATAAAAAAAATGAGGACCTATCATATCATTTGCATAAAGATTTTGCTTATCATAATATATGAGAAACAACGAAGGATAAAGAGATAAAAATTGATGGTAAGAAAATTTCTTTGGATGAAGCATTGGAATCCTATACATGAACGCACGAAAAAGTGCATCCTACAGCTCTCCATCATACAGCTCAGTGAGAAGAAAAAGTTGATCCGATTTTTGTCTCCGAAAAAGCGAAAGAGAGACATACGCTCATAGAGACTTCCGAATCGTGATTAGCGAACAATTTCAATATCCTCAAATGAATCAAACCGAAAGTAGTAATCCCTGTTTTCCCATGAACGAACTCAGAACTCGATACCGCACATCAAGCACGTAAAGCAGGTATGGAAGCTACAGAATTCATCTTCAACAACCAGACCCCGGAATTGCTTATGGAGTCCACCAGAAAATTCGCTGAATTACTCAATGACGCGCAGATGGTGGTGTTCCCATGATGATTCTCCGCTGGCGACCAGCCGCACGGTTCAGCGAAATTCATAGCATCCATTTTCAGGATGAACGTCGTGAGAGACGCGATGCAAAGATTCCTGGATAAACCGGATACGCTGACATTGTGAATCTGTAACGGATTCCAGGCACTGATAAAATTATGAGTATTCGATGAATCAAAAATAACTGATTATCTGACTGAGGAAAGTCCGACGCTCACTTACAA
Organism: uncultured bacterium; assembly: GCA_903904875.1. Taxonomy (GTDB): domain Bacteria; phylum Patescibacteriota; class Gracilibacteria; order Absconditabacterales; family Absconditicoccaceae; genus CAJBLF01. The sequence goes on from CAIVEC010000011.1 coordinate 3,985, forward strand.
CACGACGGGAAGACATATGACCGACCAAGTCGGACTCCAGATCACGTCTGTACTTTCGCCTATGCTCTCATTGGTCGATATCGGCGATACGTTCGTCATCCCTATCTCGCATGGAGAAGGAAGATTGTATATGAAAGACTGAATGACATTGCTAAAATATATCAATAACGGACAAGTAGTCATGCAATACCTAGATTCTGAATGACATCCTACGTCCAAGTACAACGGCTCATTGGAATGAATCGCAGCGCTCTGTTCTCCTGACGGAAGGATTCTCTGATTGATGCCGCATCCAGAAAGGACATGAAGTAAATTATTCCAGAACATCCCATGAAATCACGATCTCCCGATCTTCAGATCAGCAGCAAAGGAGTTCGGCGTAAAATTCAAAAAATAAAAATCTCACATAATTGAGACGCAATAAAAACTTGAATGTAATGAATGTTTTTATGACGTCGAAATTATACCGATGATTTTAGAAGTTTTGAATTCGAGCGTAGAGAAGAATTTAAATCTTTCTAAAACAATCGGTATAAACTAAAACAAAAACCATTATGAACATCCGACCGACAATCTTAGTATTCAACTCCGGCTCAGGAAGCGGTTTCCAGGAGCTGGTAGAAAACACCCGTACCGGTGTATTACGCGCAGATATCATAGGTCTAGTGACCAATAACAAAAATCACGAGTGCGTGAAACGCGCAGAAGAGCTTAATATCAAATCTTGTGTCATGACCGACCTAGGAGTAGAAGACTACAAAGATCTGCTGGAAGGATATAAACCAGATTTCGTCGCATTATCCGGCTGGCTCAAGAAAGTGCCGATGGGCGTATTCGATCCACAGAGGACGATCAATATCCATCCGGGGCCATTGCCCGAATTCGGCGGTCCAGGAATGTATGGTCATCATGTGCATGACGCTGTGATGAAAGCCTTCCATGCACGCAGGATAGTAAGCACCCAAGTATGCATGCACTACGTGATAGACGAATACGATCAAGGTCGAGTATTCTTCAGATATCCTGTACGAATACGAACTAATGATACCAGCTGTACCTTAGCTGGTCGCGTGAATAAAATCGAACATGGTTGGCAATCGTACATCACCAATCTCGTCGTCCACGGAGAAATCCGTTGGGACGGAAAAATCCAGAAAGCTTAGTCGTGCCTGATTGGATCAGAAAAAGTTTTTTGTAGTAACTGCCGGGTGTTTCCCGGCATTTTTTTGTTAGCACCCGGGTGGAAATTTCTTCACCCAGGTATATACCAATAGCTATTGAAGTTTTAGACGGAATTTTTATAATTCATTCAGTTGCCACTATAACGTACGGAATGAGATGCTACCATTTTAGCGTCTTTTTTTTGTACATGATCCAGAAAGTGAAAACCTACGCCAACGTGGGACTTGAATGACACGAGATCATCGTTGAAGCGGATTCCAGCAAATCGTTGCCGACCATCGAAATCGTCTGACTGCCGGATGCCGCCATCAAGGAGTCCAAAGAACGCTTGAGAGCAACCTTCCGTAATGCAGGCATCCAGCTGCCCAACAGGAAGATAGTCTTGAATCTTTCGCCCTCCGATATCAAAAAAGTCGGGACGAGTTTCGATCTGCCGATGGCGGTCGCGATATTATTCCTGATATTCGAAGATAAGATCACGCCGCCGCAGACTGAATTTCTCTACTTCGGCGAACTGTGATTGGACGGAAATGTGAAACGTGTGAATTGACTTTTACCGTCGGTGATTAGCGCGATGAACCACGGCTACAAGCATTTCTTCGTGCCGGAGGAGAACGTCTATGAATTGGAATATGTTCCGGGGATACACATCTATCCGATAGGGAAATTTGATCAGATGATAGAATATTTCATAGAAGGAAAAGAATTCTTCTGTATCGACCAAGCCAAAGACATCGAAACCTTGTATCAGCAGAGCGACCTGTTCGAGGTCGATTTCGCACACATCAAATGACATCTTATCGCCAAGAGAGCCTTAGCTATAGCCGCGGCATGATTGCATAATCTGCTCATGGTCGGCGCACCATGAAGTTGAAAAACATTGCTCAGCAAAGCGCTCCCGAGTATTTTGCCACCGCTAGGATTCGAAGAGATTCTCGAAGTATCACAGATCTATTCGCTTGTCGGCAAACTTTCCAAAGATGTTCCTTTGGTTACCAAGCGCCCGTTCCGTCAGGTCCACCATACGGCTTCCAAGATTTCCATCACCGGATGATGATCGCGTCTGACACCGTGAGAGATCAGTTTAGCGCATAAGTGAATATTATTCTTCGACGAGCTCACGGAGTTTCCGCGCGAAGTTCTCGAGGTCCTTCGTCAGCCATTAGAAGACAAATCTGTCGTCATCTCGCGCGTCTCATGAACCATACAATACCCGGCGAACTTCATGTTCGTCGCCGCGATGAACCCGTGCATCTGTGGCTATTACAAAGATTCTGAAAAAAATTGTTCGTGTTCGTTGCTCGACATCAAACGCTACCAGAGCAAAATTTCCTGACCGTTATTAGACAGGATAGATATGATCCTGGAAATCCCGAGAGAGGACATCGACAAGATTCTCAATAACATCGCCGAAGAAAGTTCCTCCAGTATCAGAGAAAAAGTCATCAATGCATGGAAGATCCAACAACAGAGATTCGCCTGACTCTCCATTACGTCAAACTCGCAGATCACATCAAAACATATCGACGAATTGATCCCCCTCGACCAAGGCTGTAAAGATTTCCTTGCAACCGCATCGAGGAAACTGACGCTGTCGACCAGAGTCGTACATCGTACCATAAAATTAGCAAGGACTATCGCCGACATCCAGTGACAAGACTTCGTTACCATCAACCATTTAGCTGAAGCGCTGCAGTACAGGTCAAAGACGATGTTTGTAGAAGCGGAATAAATTTAGAATTATAGAATTTAGAAACCAATAAGAATTTAGAAAAAAGAATTTTAAATTATAAATTTAGAAACGATGTATGATTTAGAAAAGAGAGTACTTATGTTCAGTAAGGAATTGCTCAAATATATAAAAAGCATATATATTACAGATATCAATAAAAATATGGTCAATCAGGTAATAAGATCGGGAACGAGCATTTGAGCCAATTATTGCGAGGCAAATTGAGCAAGTTCCAAAAGAGACTTTACAAACAAGATATATATCTGTAAAAAAGAGTCCAAGGAAACAAATTATTGGCTAGAGCTACTATTAGGAATTACCAGTACTTCTCGTGAGCAATTAGAAAGTATAGTCAAGGAATCACATGAAATTGCATGTATATTCAATAAGATTGCACAAAGCCTTAAAACCAAGCCTATTTTAAAAATTACACCTTCTAAATTTTAAATTCTACTTTCAAAATTCTACCTTCTAAATTTTAAATTCTACTTTCAAAATTCTATCTTCTAAATTTTAAATTCTAAATTCCATCTTCATGAAATTTCTCTGCAACGTTTGCCACAAATTTTCTTATGATCTCGAGAAGGGCGATCCTGCTCACGGCATCCCGCCAAACACGAAACCTGAAGATCTGCCTGATGATCGGAGATGTCCTATCTGTCACAACGATAAGACACATCTGAAACCCGTTAATAACTAATATATCATAGGCTTTACCATTGAAATCAGCTAGGAGAAGTGTATACTCATAGATACACAACTTTATTTAATTACGTGCTATGAAGAAACTCGCACTGATCATCCTCGACGGATTTGGCATCAACAAAAAGACCCCGAAACAGAATGGAATCATTCAAGCGGATTCTCCTATTTTCAAAAAATTATTCTCAGAAGCCTATGCAGCTTTAGACGCTTCTGAAAAAGCGGTCGGATTGCCTGTCGGTCAGATGGGAAATTCAGAGGTCGGACATATGACTATCGGTTCAGGCAGGATTATCAAACAAAATTTAGTGGAGATAGACGATATGCTGGATGACGGCCGTTTCGCAAAATTACCGGAATTCCAAGCAGGTATCCGTCATTGCGAACAGAACGGTTCTACGCTTCATTTACTGCAATTATTCTGACCAGGCGGCGTGCATGCGATGGATTCGCATCTCAAGAAAATATTGAAAATAATCCCTCAGGATATCCCTGTTTCATTGCATCTTTTCGGAGACGGAAGAGATCGCGCACCGGATAGCATGTTAGGCTTGATGAAAGACTTTGAAATCTTCCTCAAAAAATTTCCGAACGTGAAGATATCATCATTAGCGTGAAGGTATTACGGCATGGACAGGGACAACAACCGGGAAAGGATCCAGAAGTCCTATGATGAGATCATGTTCGGTCAATTGCAGACCAGCGACACCCCAAGCGAATATATCGCGAAACAATACGAACAAGGCATTCAGGATGAATTCATCAAACCGGTGAGTTTCACCTGGTGAGAGCAGATAGAGAGCGGCGACGCGGTCTTCCATCTCAACTTCAGATCCGATAGGGCGAGAGAGATGACGCAAGCCATCATGGTGTCCATGGATAAGAAACTCGCGGACAATTATCCGACCCGGGACAAACTGTTTCTGATCAAGAATCTCAGCAACCTCTATTTCGTCTCCATGACCAAATATTACCAAGAATACGAATGACCGGTATTCATCAAAGAACTCATCATCAAAAATATTTTATCTGAAGTGATTTCACGTCATGAGCTCCGTCAACTACATCTCGCAGAGACCGAGAAATTCGCTCACGTCACGAAATTCTTCAACGGCGACAGGCAGATAGTCTTCGACGGCGAAAAAGATATCTTAGTACCATCGCACAAAGTGGCGACGTATGATCTAGATCCGGAGATGTCCGCACAAGAGATCTACGACCAGTTCATCGCGAAAGCCAAAGATTTCGACTTCATCGTCGTTAATTTCGCTAACGGAGATATGGTAGGTCACACCGGCAAGATGGACGCAGTCATCAAAGCCATCAAAAAGCTTGATAGTATCATATGAAATATTATTTCTTTCTGCGACAAAAATAATTACGAGCTTATCATCACCGCTGATCATGGCAATAGCGATGATATTGGCACACCGGAAAAACCGATCACCGCACATACTTTGAATCCTGTCCCATGCCGATATATCAGCAAAAGCAAGACCCAGCCGATAAAAAAAAGCTGATGACTCTACGACATCGCTCCTACCGTGTTGAAACTTATGTGAATAGATATTCCAAAAGAGATGACCTGAAAACCGCTTATATAATTACATTTCAATTTCACTAGAGGCATCCTTCTCGCTATCAGGCAGGAGGATGTTTCTTATTTTTTCATCACGATTCATAAGTATTATCGCATCCATATCATCCGGTTCTCGTATCTTACCGAAGGTGCTGAGTTTCTCTGAATGATGGAACGGCACGACATAATTGTTCGTCATCTTCTTATATTCTTCGTTGAAGGTATCGATGAAGTGGACATTTTTCGTGATAGGGGAGATGACGATGACATCCGTTCAGGTTAAATTCTTTTCATGGAATCGCTTGCAGAAAAGCTGAGAATAGAACTGCAGCGTCTCTTTGACCAATCCTTTCGCCAATGGATTAGACTCGATGAAATCATAGGTTTTGTACCGGTATTGGACGATACCGTTATCCTTGTACATCTGCTTCAACGCACCCATTCACAGATTCAACGTATCCACGGCATAATAGAATCCGTTCTGGATTTTGATCGCTTTGCAGGAATTTTCTGTGATATATAAAAGCACAAAATTATCTTTTTTCAGATTATTCCTCAAAAAGAGGAGGGTATGAAACGATTGCGGAAGGATGGTAATGTTCTTCGTCTCCAGGAGGTTCCCGTAGACGGAGTTGATGATGTTCATGGTCTTCTTGTTCAGATATACGATATACAATCTGAAGAATATTTCGCCGGTCTCGCCGATGACATGTTTCTTCTCCTCGCCGTCGACATGCACGCTATCGACGTAGACCATGATCCTTTCCCCATCGACGTCGTTGTGTTTCTTGGTCGCCTGACATTTCTCTTCTATGATGTCTTTCAAATCCTGAAAGGTGAATTTTTTCTCGAATGTCTGGAAAATGTCGAACCTGAAAAAGGAGAACCTGCTTTCGTCCAGCATGAAGTAATGGCTGTATTTGGGATATTCCCGGGATTCGTCGGTTATCTTGACGAGATTCTCATGGAGGATATATTGCAGAATCTGTTCGCCTGGGCGAATCTTGTAGACACGAAAACTCGGGTGCGATTCGGAAAGATGTTCGTATCGGATATAAAACACTGGTCGCTTACTTACAATATAAAGCGTGAAACTGTTTATTTTTTCTTCGCTGTCTTTTTTGCTGGTTTATCTGCCGTGGCAGGCGCTTTTTTCTTTGCTGCTTTTTTTGCTGTGGTTTTTTTCGCTGGCGTTTTCTTTTCCGCTTTCTCTTTCTTGGCTGGAGCAATTTCTTTCTTGCTTCAGAACTTAGGTCTTGGACCGTTGGCGATAATCTCTAGACAATCGGCTTTCGTTAAATCTGAAGCATCTTTGCCTCCCTTCGGAATCTTGTAATTGTTACCGTCAAACTTGATGTATGCACCATACAAACCATTAAGCACTTCTATCTTCTTTCAATCAGAATCGAAGTTATTGATGTACTTATTCTTTTCCGTGTCGATCTTTTTCTCAATCAATGGATTCGCTTCTTCCATGGTGACCGTATACGGATCAAGTGTTTTCGGAAGTGAGACGAAAAACGTCTTGTATTTCAGATATGGTCAGAATTTCCCCACTGCTGCGGTGACTCCTTCTCATTGATATTGACCGATGATTCTCGGTAAGGCGAACAATGCCAACGCGTCTTCCAGGGTAAGCGATTCGATATTTTGTCCGGGTCTGAGCGAAGCAAATTTCGGTTTATCTGTGTCTTGAGCGGTTCCGACTTGTACCATCGGTCCGAATCTTCCAATCCTTGCGACGACTTTCTTGCCGGTGTTCGGATCTATTCCAAGGTCTTTTTCTCCGGTCTGCTTTTCAGCGAACTCAAGGGTTTTCGCAACTTCTTTGTGGAACGGTCCATAAAATTTCTTCATCATTTCAGGCCATTTGATTTTTCCTTCAGCGACGTCATCGAACTCTTCTTCCACGCTTGCCGTGAAATTATAGTCCAAAATATCTTTGAAATTCGTCACCAAAAAATCATTTACTACCATACCGATATCCGTCGGGAAGAGTTTCTGTTTTTCAGCTCCCGTGTTCTGTGTCTTCGTTTCCGCTTTAATCACTCAGAGTCTGAGCAAGAATTCTTGAAACTTTCTCTCCGTACCGTTCCTATCTTCCTTCACGACATATCATCTCTTTTGTACCGTTGAAATTGTCGGTGCATAGGTTGATGGACGTCATATACCAAGCTCTTCAAGCTTTTTTACCAACGACGCTTCCGTATATCTTGGCGGATGATTTTTGAATCTTTCGCTTGCGAGAATCTGCTGCATCGCCAAAACTTCTCACTTCGTGAGCTTCGGCAACATATCGCTTTGTTCCTGTTCGTCCTCTTCGTCTTTGGATTCAAAATAGACTTTCAAGAACCCATCAAATTTTACGACTTCACCGCTTGCGATAAAGTTGAATGTATCATTGGTAGATATACTAATTGTCGCTTTGGTTTTCTCCACTTCGGCAGGCGCCATCTGCGAAGCAATCGTCCTTTTCCGTATCAACTCGTACAGCTTTTTCTCAGAAGCGTCGCCTCCGGAGAGATTGTTTTCCATATGCGCCGGTCTGATACATTCGTGAGCTTCTTGCGATCATTTGCTCTTGGTCACATACTGCGTAGGCTTGGAATAGTTTTTACCATATCTTTTTATTATCTCATCCTGAGCCATTTTGACAGCAGATTCTGAGAGAGTGACCGAGTCTGTTCTCATGTACGTGATCAATCCAGCTTCGTATAATTTCTGAGCAACCTGCATCGTTCTAGCAACAGAAAATCCTAATTTCCTGCTCGCTTCCTGTTGGAGCGTAGAGGTCGTAAACGGAGCAGAAGGTGTTTTCTTTCCTGGCTTCACTTCGATATTTTCAATCGTATATTTTGCATCCTTACATGATTCCAAAAATTTTTTCGCTTCGTCGGCAGTAGCCAGATCTTTGGAAAGTTCAGCTTTGAATTCTTTCTTTGCATCACCAACAAAACTTCCTATGACTTTGAAAAAACTCGCTGACTCAAATTTCTGGATTTCCCTTTCCCTTTCGACGATCAACCTTACGGCGACAGATTGGACTCTTCCTGCACTCAATCCCATTTTGATCTTCTTCCAAAGCACAGGTGAAAGCTCGAATCCTACGAGCCTATCGAGGATTCTTCTCGCTTGCTGGGCGTCCACTAAATTCATATCTATGGTTCTTGGATTCTGTACTGCATGGTCGATCGCTTCTTTCGTGATCTCATGAAAGACTATCCTAGCCGTCTTTTTGACGTCTAATCCTAGCGCGTTCGCTACATGCCGGCCGATAGCTTCTCCCTCGCGGTCCTCATCCGTTGCAATCCGGACCTTGTCGGCGTTTTTCGCCAACGCTTTCAGCTCGCTGACCACTTTGGTCTTGTCAGGAGAGATCTGGTATTTAGGTTCAAAGTTGTTCTTGACGTCGACGCCAAGTTCTTTCTGGGGTAAATCCACTACGTGTCCGAATGACGCTTTCACTTCAAATCCTTCACCGAGGAACTTTTTGATAGTCGCAGATTTTGCCGGAGACTCCACAATCACTAAATTTTTCATATATATACAAAAAAATAAATAAGGCTAATTTACAATACTCTTGTTTACTGTATTCGCCCCGTATTTCAACCGAAAAAAGTGTTTTCAATAAAAAAACCTCCTAACTGATACGTTAAGAGGAATATACATTGATTATTATCATTTATTTTTTTTCCGGATTTTTTTGTAATAAAAAAATACCGGATCGCTCGGGTACTTTCTATGTGTGTTTTATTGATTTTATGGTAGGGTAGCCGGGACTCGAACCCGGGACCACTAGCTTAAAAGGCTATTGCTCTACCGCCTGAGCTACTACCCCATAACATTACATCGAACTCGGGACCACCCCTGCTAAAGCAGGGGTGTTCTACCGCTGATGTTATTACTACATTAACATTACATTTCTTCTTTCTTATATTTTCTAAATATATCTTTTTTAATGTACCTTTCTGGATGACAAGATTTCTTAATTTCTCTTTCCAAACGTCTGGCTTCCAATCAATTTGAACATTCAAGATATCATAAACATTTTCGTTCTCAAATTCTCTTAGCTGAATATCATTTAGTTATATGTTCATGTAATCTTCTATCAATATTGTTAGTGCTGCCTACATAAAATCTATCTCATTGTAATATATATACACACCAATTCATTCGTTTTATAGTTTTAAAATGGACTCGAACCCGTGACCACCCCTGCTAAAGCAGGGTTGCTCTACCGCCTGAGCTACTACCCCATAACAAAAAGCTATGCGGCTGAACATTTTTTTGTCCGCCGCTCAAGCATTTTAGATGAAACCTTTGAGTTTCTTGTATATTTTGGAACTGACTTTTACTTTGACTTGAGAGCCGTCTTCCAATTTCAATTTCTTGTTGATCAGATTCACTTTGAACGTTCTTTTGGTCGCTCTCATGGAGTGAGATCTCATATTTCCAGAGCTTGTTCACCTTCCGGTAAAATCGCATATTCTTGCCATTGTGTATAATAGATAAGTGATAAATATATTATTTCTTCTCTTTTTTGTCTTCCTTCTTGCCTTCTTCTTTTGCAGGCTTGCCTGCAGCGGCTGTGGCAGTACCTTCCTTTGCAGGAACAGCGCCTTCAGCTCATTCGGCGGCAGGAGCAGCACCTTCAGCGCCTTCAACAGCAACTACAGGAGCTTCTTCCACTTCTTCCTCAGCTAATTTTACTACCGTGATAATAGGTTGTTCCAGATCATCGAGGATTTCCACTTTATCGGATACTTTCAAATCCTTGACGAAGATCGTATCATTCATGGTTTTGATGACAGAGATATCAATAGTGATATCATGCGGCAAATCTTGCGGGAATGCTTCCACTTCGATAAAATCTTTCAAAAGCTGTATTTTTCCTTCTCATAATTTTTCGATAGGAGATTCTCCGGTCATCTTGATAGGCACTTCTGTGGTAACTTTTTCATCGGCCTTGACTGCAAGGAAATCTACATGCAGAAGCAGATCACTCACGGGATCCACTTGGATATCCTGGATCAACACGAGCTGATTGAGTTTGTCGCCGGTAAGGGTAAGCGGAGTAGAATATCCAGCTTCTTTGTATTTTTTGATGATATCGTTTCTTTTACATGCGACAGTAAGAGGCTCCTTAAGATGTTTTCCATAGACAATACCAGGAATCAATCCTTCTTTCCTAAGTTCTTTAGCCTTCTTATCTTGGCGAGATGTTACAGCAAGTTCCATTTTTTACATAATGATAGATGATAAATATATTAATTTTAAGGCTTAGATTTTTAGAGGCTTAGACTTTTAGAATATCCTAATCATCTAACGGTCTAAATATCTAACAGTCTATTTTTTTCCTTTTTTCTTTCCTTTGTTTTCTTTGACCTTACCTGCTTCTTTGTCGAGAAGATCTATATCTCTTCTTGCAGCAGTGATTTTGGATTTGAATCTAGCGTCTTTTCCTACCTTATCTCTGATGTAGTAAAGTTTAGCTCTTCTGACTTTATATTCATCCAAGAGGATGATCTTGTCGAATTTATTGAATGACAACGGATAGATTTTTTCCACTTCCACACCGGCTACGATTCCTCTGACGGTGAATGTCCCATCAGCATGGCCAGGTTTCTTGACCTTGATCACCAAGCATTTGAACCTTCGGATCCTATTTGTTTCTACATCTTTTTCGTGGATTTCAATCTGCATCCCAGGTTTGATCTCAAGGATTTTGCTTCCATTGTTGTCGTAGAAATGTTTGAGTCTGTCAAAATTCATTTTGAATAATTATTCAATAATCTAAAAAAACTATTTAGCTCTTTTGTTCATGACTTTAGCTTTCCGTTTCTTCTGTTGTTCGAGATTCCTTCTCACGTCCATAATAACCACTTTTTCTACTCTGAATAACGCCTTATTGAGCTTTCTTTTTGCGTTGGTTTTTAATCTAGCCATACTATAATGCTAATATAATTAAAATAAATAGTTACAGGTCACAGGTTACAAGTTACAGGTTTTCTTTGTTCCCTGCTCCCTTTATCCTGCTCCTAAGTTATTTAGTTAGTCCTTTTTTTGTCAAAGCCTCGTCAATCATCTTCTGGGTGACGCCATATCTTTTGAGTCTTGCTTGCGCTCTTTCCTTGGTCTTGTAGATCCATTTCGTCTCGCCTTGATCTGCCTCTTTTTTGATAAGATCGACATATCGTGCAATCGCTTTTTCCAGTTTTTTACCAGACTTTTGGCTTGCTCGAGAGACGTTGTACATCATGTGCTTATATTTTGCACCACTGGTATTTCCCATTTTAAATTGAATGTAGAATGTAAAATGTATAATTCAGAATTAATGTTTTCTGCATTCTGAATTCTAAACTCTGAATTAATTTACGTATTTTGCCATGTATGCAAAAGCCTTGTTCGCTTCAGCCATCTTATGAACTTCTTCTTTCTTCTTTACTGCGTATCCTTGATTGCCGTACGCTGCCATGACTTCTTCAGCTAATTTTTTGTACATTGGTTTTCCTGCTTTAGCTTTAGTACCAGCAAGAATCCATTTGAACGCAAAAAACAATTTCTTGTCTTGCTTCACTTCCACAGGAACTTGATATACTGATCCTCCCATTCTTTTGGATTTGATCATCAATGAAGGAGAGGCATTTTCTATAGCGGTTTCCAATACTATTTCCGGATTCATATGTCCATTAGATTTGATCTCTTGGAGCATATCGTGGTAGATCCTTTTCGCTACACTTTTCTTTCCGCTTTTCATGATGTAGTTTATGATCTTTTCGATCTTTGGATTTCCCATGTTACCGACAACTAATTTTGACATGATGTTAATAATGATAAATGATAAATGTATTTAGGTATTATGCTTTAGCTGCTTTAGGTCTTTTTGCGCCGTAGAGAGATCTGGATTGTTTTCTCTTGTCTACAGGATTTGCGTCGTATTTCCCTCTGATGATGTGATATCTCACTCCTGGAAGATCCTTGCATCTTCCTCCTCTCACCAAGACCACGCTGTGTTCTTGGAGCGTGTGCGATTCTCCTGGGATATATGCAAGCACTTCAGCTCCGTTGGACAATCTCACTTTCGCGAATTTCCTTTGCGCTGAATTCGGTTTCTTCGGACCCATCACAGAAACTTTGAGACATACTCATCTCTTGAAAGGAGCTGGTCTGTCGACCCTCTTGTTGCTGTCGAGCTTGTTGATACCGAATTGCAAAGCAGGAGCCTTGGATTTGTAGGTCTTTTGCTTTCTTCAGTTCTTGATCAGTTGATTGATAGTAGGCATACTCAATAATTTTAAATACTAAATGTTGAATTTAACTTGTTGTAATTGGGCTTATAAAAAATTCAAAGTAAACAAAAAAATTTACGTGTGGTTGAATATAGGGAAAATAGATACAAAATCAACATGAAATTGACCAAAACACCACCTCCATGAATTCATGAATCAATAATTTTTTTTAAATATATTCTTGAAACAGAATATATACATCCTCCTTCAAAAAGGTTTATTATTTTTGATTGAAGGATGTATAGTTGACCAAACAATAATTCTTTGTTGCACTTCACAATTATTTGTTGGTCAACTATAATTTCGACGTCATAAAAACGCTCAATTCTTCGTGTTTTTATTGCGTCTCAAATATAAAAAAAAGGCGGCGATTATAATCGCCGCCCCATTAGGGTAGAATACATTACTGGGTTTTGATGAAGTACTTGCCGACAGATAAGCCATCAGCGTTCATAAATCCAATAACATATGTGCCAGGTGCGTAGCCGGAAACATCAAGCTGCATATTTTCAGTAACGGTTTCTGTAGCAAATACTACTTCGCCGAGTACATTCATAATGCGAATACTCTTGATTTCCTTCGTGTCGATACCTGCAATATTGAGAAGACTTGCAGCTGGGTTAGGATAGATGGTAGCTGCATTTACAGCTGCACTTACTTCTTCAACTCCAGTTGTTCCTACGGTTATATACTGTATCTGACTTGCTGAACATCCTGTGATAGGATGAACATAGGTGTAAGTCAACATCCATGTACCTGCTCCAGCAGCAGCCGGATCAAATAAGCTTCCAACCATTCCTGGACCACTGAATGTTCCACCTATAGGACTAACATTGCCCATAAGGTCAAACGGAGGGGTATCTGTATACACAGCACCCACGATTGATGAGAACGTTACTGTCGGTATAGGATTGATGGTTAATAAATCAGTAGCGAATGCACTACATCCGAAACCGTCTGTATAGGTATAGGTAACGGTATAGGTTCCAGGACCACTTACCGGTGGGTATACGGTGTTGCCACCAAATACACAGCTTCCGCTGTAGATTCCACCAGCAGGCAAACCTCCACTTATGACAGCTGAATTCACATCAGTACAATAATTGTCTTGTGCCAATGTTAAGCTGACTGTCGGTAAAGCGTGTACAGTGACGGTGAAATCGTCGGTTGCTGTACAGCCGTTTGAACCAGTTGCAGTGACAATATAGGTAGTAGTTGCTGTCGGGTTGACCGTGACCGTTTGGGTTATCATACCGCCCGTCCAAACAAATGACACGCCAGTACCATTTGATGTTAAGTCGGTACTTGCACCTGCGCAGATATCTGAATAAGTAGCGGTTATGGTATTCGTCGGAGCGATATTGACTATGATAGGCATAATATATGCTTGCCCTGAACCACAGCTATTTACTCCGATCACCGAAATATCACCACTAGTACCATTGATAAACACGGTAATCATTGTTGTTCCCTGACCGGAAATGACATTAGCTCCAGCAGGTACTGACCATAGATATGAGGTAGCATTCAGTAACGGATTAGTAGAAAACGAAACGGTGGATCCCTGGCAAATTGTAGTCGGTCCAGTGATTATCGTTGCGTCTCCTGGTAAAGGATCCATAGCAACTACTGCGGAACCGTTCATCACGTTGGTACATGATGTTGAGTTGTCCGTAGCTACTATAGAATAAACACCAGCAACAGCCTGATTAGTCCATGCTAAACCAATCCCAGTTCCTCCAACCGGGACTCCAGAGTTGACGCCGTTCAGCAGAAGCTGATAATTGACGCCGGTCTGAGAACCGTTCAGATTGATGGTTACGCCTGTGCCTCCTTCACAAAATGTAGGAGAACTTGCACTGACCGTAAATGCTTGAGGCAATGGGTTGACCATCACCATGGTGTCATGGTCATTACTACATCCGAAACCGTTCGTTGCCACGACCGTAAACATGCCGGTCTGATTCGCAACATACTGGTTAAGGTTTGCACCTGGGATAATAGTTCCGTTCATCTTCCACTGATAGGTACAGCCGCCACCCGCGTTAGCAGTAAGCGTAACTGTTCCCGATCCGCAGAAAATAGTAGGACCAGATGTAGTAATAGTTACATTAGGAATCGCATTGACTTGGATAGTTGCGCTGTTACTCATTTGAATTGAGCATCCCGTTGAAGGATTAGTAGCGATAACAGTATACACCCCGCCCATTGTCTGTGTCCCGAAATTAAGGACAGTGCCATTACCGGGGAAGGGTAAACCAAGATTTAAACCATTACAAACGAGCTGATAATTAACGCCAACTTCCGAATTGGAAAGCGATACCGTAACACCAGCCTGTCCAGCACAGTAAGATCCGCCACCCATCACGCTATACAGCGTTGGCGATGGGTTGATCGTGATTTGTACTCCCGTTTGAGAGAGCCCCACTGTGGTTGCCGCAATACATACGGCAACACACAACAGGAATTTTTTGAAGAGTGTCTTCATTTTATTTTAACTGTTTTTTTTAATTTTTCGTTGATAATTACGGTAAGGCCGGGCTACTGCCACAACCTGATCCACTGGTGACAATTACATGATACCAGATGCCAGCCGTCAATGAAGGTGACTGATAGGTATTTGCATTTGCGCCGCCAATTGGTGTCCATGGAGCAAAACCAGTCGGACTGTTTTCCCATTGATACGTGTACGTTCCATCACCACCCGAAGGTAAAGTGATAAAACCTAACTGTGTCGGTGTGCTTCCATAACAGATTGCCTGAGCAACTCCGATTACACCAGGATTGAAAATCGGATAAACTGTGATAGTAATACTATTAGAATACAATGCAGCACATGCATTAATTGCTTGCCTGCGGAACATGGTAGTCACTGTTAAAGCGGCAGGGTCGTCGTTTTGAAGTGTTGCACCTGGGATAATAGTCCAAGTGGTTCCACCGTTAATAGAGGATTCCCACTGATACGTAGTACCGGGAGCACCGCCAGTAGCGGCTGTTCCTGTAAATGAACCGAAATCAACACCATTGCAGATAGTTGTGCCACCTACAGCCGTAATTGTTCCTGCAGCAAATACATTGTACACTACGAGAGTAATAACATTGGAATATACAACCCCACAAGTATTGGTATACCTAAGGCGATAATACATGGTCTGGGTAAGATTACCCAAAACAAGAGTTAATGCTGTTTGACCAATCATATCAGTATAGGTTATTCCGTCGGTTGAGCTTTCCCATTGCAGAGTAGTACCAGGAGCACCGCCAGTTGGGGCAGTACTTGTCAAGATTCCACCATTGCTTCCGTTACAGATATTAGTGTTTCCCCCAGTTGCTGTTCCTGCAGCGAATACATTATATACGGTAATAGTTGTTACGTTCCCGTATATCGTTCCGCATGTGGGATTGATAAATGCTAAGCGAAAACCGCTGGTCTGGGTAAGTACACCAACATTGTGAATAAGAGTAGTTTCACCAAATATATCGTTCCAAGTGATACCGCCGTCGATGGTCAATTGCCACTGGTAGGTTGTACCAGGAGCACCGCCAGTTGAAGCTGTACTCGTTAAAATTCCACCATTGCCGCCATTACAGAGATTATTATTTCCACCGGTTGTTACACCAGCAATAAACTGTCCGTATACGGGGATTGAGATAATATTGGTTGTTACAACCCCGCAAAGATCAGTATCATTACGACGGAAGTCTGTACTTACTATTAAGGTGCCAGGATCATAATTAATCCCGGTAGCTCCAAGAATATTGGTCCAGGTCACACCCCCATTTGTAGATTTCTGCCACTGATAGGTATATGTGCCTTGGCCCCCTGTAGGAGCAGTTCCGGTAATAAGTCCAGTAGCGGTATTATAACACAGCGGAGGGATTACTCCGACAGAGAGGTTTCCAGCAAAAAGCTGCGGGTATACGGTAATATGTACACCGGTTTGTGAATAAGTTGACTGCGTTGCGATCAGCATTCCTGCGATCAAACAACAAAATACAAATAATTTTTTCATTGTACGTTTCTAAATTTCGTTAATTAATTAATTAATTTGAATAATTGATACATGAATTTCCATCAGTCACTTGTACCCGATAATAGCCGGTAACACTGATACTGATAGTCTGATTGGTTTCACCGATGACATTGTTCCATGGAGCGTTCCCCGTAGGACTCATTTGCCATTGATAGCTGTAACCAGCGCCAGCTTGAGCAGTTAATACAATAGGCGTTCCCCAGCAAGTTGTTAATGGGCCAGCAGGAGTGACGTTTGCTACAGGCAACGGATTCACCGTCACTACTGTTGCAGCAGACATTCCAGAACAAGTACCTACGGTAACATATGCCTGATAGGAACCTGTAGCCGAAGCTGAGTAATTTACATTAGTTGCACCCGGAATTACTGATCCATTCAAATACCACTGATACGTATCTGCTACCGATGAGGTAAGCAGAACACTGTTTCCAGCGCAGATATTGGTAGAGCCACCTGCGGTAATAGTTGGATTGGGTGCGGGTAGAACGGTGACAGTTTGATTAGCGTTAGCAAGTATACCACCCATGAAAGTTACAGTTACTGTGTATGTAGTTGTTGCAAGCGGAGAAACATTAATTGCTTGAGTGAGTCCTCCGTTTGACCATACATACCCGATAACGATACCACCAGTAGGATTTGCAGTAAGTGAAACATTTGTACCTTGACCTGCACAGATAGTGGCAGGAAATGGATTGGTTGTGATAGTTACGCTCTGAGCGCTAACCAGTTGAACTGCTAATACACTGACCAGCAGAACAACAAACTTAAAATACTTTTTCATTGTTTTTAGAGTTTAATTTTTAATTTTTTTATTTGTTACAAAGTTGATTGGAGAATTTTTTTTGGTCATTGTTTTGATGCGCGACCGGGTAAAATTCAAAAAAAATCCAGCGCTGGCTAACAGCACGAATCAATCTGAAGTCCAAACAAGCTCCCCCATATAAATCTTTCTGTGATTTAATAAAAGGATTCTATGTCTGATCTTCGAAATGTCTTCATTACTGTTAACCAAAAAATTGAGAGTCATTTTTTACTCCTTTCTTAGTTAGTTTTTGGTTAATAATTTTGTTAATGAGCTTTTGAATTAGCTTTAAAGCTAGATTCAAAACTTCTACTGACGGTGTATAATATAGTCAGTGTAGAACTTATAAACATTTCCTAGTATTTGTCAAGTGAAATTGAAAGAAAAGAGCAAGAAAATACGATACGGGATACGCTATATTTTTTCGGCTTCTGAACTATATTTTGATTTGATTACTTGGCAATGATTTTGAATGAAAAAAGCTTTACATTTTTATGGATGCAGAATTCAGAATTCAGAATGAAAAAAATGGAAAAAAAAACATAAAAAAAAAGATCAGAATAATTTTTTTTGAAAAAAGTGAACACCGAAGCGTCCACCCTTTTGCTATGTTAGAAGGTAAAATTATATAATAAAATTACTGGTTTAGGAATCCTCATTCGTAGGTTCTCTTCATCATAAGCATGACATATCCTCTCAATTCCTTCATATTCGGATTAGAAATTTGTGTCATGATGCTTGCGAGTTTAAGCGCGTTGAGATGAGCAAGATAATATGGCGTTCCTCCATCGTACGTTGATCACCAGATCACTCTTGAGAGTATAGTACCGAATTGCGCTCTTGTCACTTCACCGTTAGGATCGAAGTTGGTCATGTTGATTCCCATGAGTCCGAGCTGACAAGAGATTTTGATATACAATTTCATTTCAGTGCTTTGGCTTGCAATATCGTCAAACGTACATGTTTTACCGGTATTTGGGGTAAGTCCGCCAAGCGTGATAGCGAAATTGCTGATCATCTTCGCCATATGCGCTCTGATAAGCACTCCGTCCATATTTGCTTTTTGGATAGTGTTCATAGTGGTGATGCCATGTGCGTACGCCCAGAGATATGCATTATTGAGTTCAGTAGAATAGGTGGATCAAACGATGCTTCCTACAGGAAGTGTTCCTGTTTGAACAGTGCATGCAAGTCCGAGATTTCCTCATTGGCATATTGCGCCGGTTTTCAGCGTTCGTACTCCGTTTACACACACAAGATTAGTGCTTGTACATGTCGAATATCCTCAACCTCAACCACCGCCTCAACCTCAACCACTTGGAGGAATATAGGTGCTGAGCGTTATAGTATCATAGTATATATTTCCATTGTTATAGGTAACAAGAATATTTTTTACTCCATTACCAGCAGTAAGTGTAATGGGAAGCGAGAGTGTTGAACCACTAAATATTGTTCCATTATAAGTACCGCTCAATCCTGCTCATGTTACATCATAGGTTCGTGGATTTCATTGATTATTTTTGAGTGAGATATTTACTGAAGTTGAGTTTGTTGTAGCAGCAGAAAATAATCATCCAGTAACAACATTGTTAAGTCATCCATTAGAAATAGTAATGTTATTTTGCCCTACCACTTGAGTATTAGTAATGCTGTTACTATTTGATGATCCATACAACCAGATACCATTTGTGTTGTTTATAAATTTTAAAGTATTGTTTGATGAATTTGTAAAAATAGTACCACTCGTATTATTAGCTACATTTACTCATGAAAATATATTATAATTTGCATTACTAAGAGTATTGATTCCAATTGCTGACCCTTGAATGGTAGTATTTATAAATTGATTATTTTGAGAATTTGTAATATCAATATTTTCATTCGTGTTTGATGAAATAGTATCTGAAGTAAATATATTTCCTGTTGCATTACTTAATAGTTGTAATCATAAATAAGTATTTGATGAAATATTATTATTAGAAAATATATCACTTACTGCCGCCTCTACATATACTCAGATGACATTAGTAGTGATTGTATTATTATTTATTGTATTATTTTGATTGGTGTTTGAAGATAATGATAATCAGATACCTGCTGTTTGATTAGTGATCGTATTGTTGGAGATTATACATCAATTTACTCCTCCTAAGAATATTCCATAAGTTGTATTGTTGTTTATGATGTTGTTTGAAAGGGTATTATTGTTTGCTCATGAAACCAAATCTATTCCTGCATAAGTATTGAATGTTATTGTATTGTTCGAAATAATATTATTGATAGAAGAATTAGGTTGAAAATTTATTCAATCTTTGTTGTTAGTTATGATATTGTTTGAAATGATAGAATTACTAGTATTAGAAAAAACCAATCATCATAAAATAGTGAATCCTGAAAGTGTTGTATAAAAAATTTGTACTCATGAACTACTTTGTAATAAAATTCAACTTGGACTGTTTAAGCTATTATTTATTTCTAATCTATGTGTCGCATCAAATCACGCAATCATAATTTTATTGTGTCCCATACTAGAAACATATGCTCATCATGAAAAGTTCAAAACCGTATTCCCTGCAGCATCAACATTCGCAACAAGAGCAACACAATTATTGTCTACAGTTATGTTGCCATCAATATATGCAGGAACTTCATCAATAACATAGATAGTGTTCGCTACTCACAATGATCATCAGTGAAGGATCATTCCGCTATTAAGGTGAAAAACAGACATGCCTGAACATCCACTAGGGGTGAAATTAGTGATATAATTAGCATCAGTATAGGCGAATGTTTTGGAACCGATACCTCACATTATAAGTACAGCAAGTACTAATGTAGCTACGCTCCAAAAAGATTTAAGAGAAATTTTTTTCATGGTGATAGGTATTTGAAATGTAAAAAGTTTTCATTGATTGCTTAATCTTATAACAATTTACTGGATAATGTCAAGTCAATTTTAGGTTTTTTTTATTGGAGCTTTCCACCCGGGTGCAGTGGTTACAAAAACAGCGTATTAAGCCAAATAACAAAAGTTACCACCCGGGTGGTAACTTTTTTACATATATATAGTAGTATAATTTTTCTACTGTTTATAGATATCTAGTGCTTTGGTAAATTCACTTGCACCTGGAGGCAATGCACTCCATAAACTTGGGCTGTATTCGATAAGTACGGATGCACCGTTGAAGATATCATTTCTTCTGCTGGCTTGGATTATCGCATCAGAAGATCCGAAAGTAGAGAACCACGTATTGAGTTGTGATCTTCTTGAAGTTACCAAAGCATCAATATTGTTTCAGATAAGTATTCATTGTACATCCAATCATCCATACGGACACCATTGTTTATTCGTATCATTATTGGTAAGATCATCTCCTGCAACAAAATTATTTTTCGTTACAAAGATTCATTTTATCACTTGAGTTTTTCCACATCTATTTGTTGTCGGTTCTGAGATTTTGATATCTCATTTATTCAACAAGAACATCGCATTGGTATTTGTGATAGATCAGTTGATGGTAAGATTTGGTCCATCGACAATTACGGTAAATGGTTTGGTTTTCGTTCATCAGTCCGTGTAGACCAGCGTACCATTACCCTTAAAGACAACAATATCCTGACCAGGAACCTTGTACGCGGTTATATCATTTCCTTCCTCAGATTTAACGGTCGTATACTTTATCGCGAGTTTTGAATATTTGGTTACGAAGTTATCCATCATAGTGGTGATAGTGTTTCCTCATTTATAGGTATCCGTATCGATCACCATGATCTTGTCTAGTTGGGTAGAGGTGATGAGCGGTACGCCATCCAGACCATAGAAATCTTTTATGCTGAGATCAGTGGTCGTCTTTGGTGTAAGTCCGAATGAACTTTTCTGGATAAGATATGGTTTCGTCACGGTGAAGTTGGTTTCACAGACTCTTTCCATAGGTGTTCATTTTACGAAATCAGTGCCATCACAATACTTATAATTAACTTTTGCTAATCTGATCTTATATTCTCAATATACTCCATTTGTTATGTTATTATCTATAGTCGTAGTATATTTTCCATAGGCGTGAGTGAATGATGAACTGCCGACTGTGCTGAAATAATTGAAGATAGTCGCATTGTTCGTATTCTTACAAGACACAGTGATATCATTTCCTGCTTGTCAGTCTTTGTTGTAAATCTGGAATGTACACGTAAGACTGCCTGCTTGGATCTTATCTTGATTACTAGAATTACAAGGAGTAGAAGTGGTGTTGCTGTCTCCATCAACCATCCACCGGAATGGCAGCAATTCATTTTCCTGGACAGAAAGATTAGCGTTTCAAATATTGAAACATCCTACTGATGCAGGGTTTTCTACTATCCTACAGTTCCTACATGATTCATCATTTCCTAGATCATAGGTCTGGTCTTCCTGCATATTCTTTACATCACATTCTTCATATCACTGTATTTTTCCATCTCCACATCTTCAGAATGTTCCTTGATCTACAATTACTGATTGCTGACATGTCTGATTAGATGAATTATTGATCTTGCATGTGACATGTGATTGTCGAGGAAGATTGTCCATAGTATTTTCAGTATTTGATTCATCATAGTTACACGTCTTTGTATATGATGAGACATTGGTAGCAGAATCACTATCTCCATTACCGCAATCTATACTGATTGATGATGCGGTGACATTACCGACCGTAGAACATCTGAATCTTGCGTCCCCATTGAAACTATTATTATCTCATTCCACTACGACGACATTTCCATCGATTGGATCTAGATTACATGCTAATTGGTTCGGAGAAACAGCAAATCTACATGCTGCATTATTCACATCGCTACCGACTCTACATTGTGCGTTACCGTTGAATCATGACGCATAGCTACATGTTCCATTGAGCGTTGATCATGATCATGAAACGCTTGTTCCGTTACCGCAATCAATACTGATCGGCGTAGTGGATGTAGCGTTATTTGCTTTACACGTATAGTTGATATCATATCCATTGTTGGTTGTGGTAGGAGTTGAACCTGTCATAGTGCTGCATGTTGAATTCATCAATGTGGTGTTGACTGAACTACATGATTGACCCGTAGTTATTCATCCGAGCGGAGTAGTATATTGATAATTGATACATGCGTTATTCATGATGGTCTGGGTAACGAGTACACAAGCGCCTTGCTGATTTTCACAGACTTGTCCGCTATAGAGGACTCCGAGATTTCATAACGTGTCACATGTTTCGGTTCTCGTAAGCAAGCCATCACCACAGACAAGTGGTTCCTGGATTATTATACTATCAGTAATCAATTGACCGCTATTATATGCGAGACGAGCAATCGGTGTAAATGAAATATAATTTTTTGGACCGACCATTCAGGTGATGATGAGCGTTCATGTGGTATTGAGCGGTAATGTTCCTATATTGCTGTTGTATGTTCCCAGTGTTGCAAATCCTTGTGTTCATGAAAGACCGATGGTAGCATTAGCTCCTATCGTATTTCCGAAATTCGCATAGGTGATAGTAAGCTGAACAATATCACCGCTGATTGCTTGAATCATAGCATTAGGTCCAGAGCCATATGGCGCATTATCCAATGCTGGATTTGAAAGATTGTTTGCGATAATATTTAGCGTGACATTTGAGATTCATTTTACGACTCAGGTTGCTGTAGCACTATTATTTCCTGTAACTGTTTCTGTACTTGTCGTGCTAATGTTTGCAGCATTTACAAATGTATATCACGAAGTAAGTAAACTTCCAAATGTTCATGTAAGTATAATTGTTCATCCGCTTCCTGCAGGAAGTGTTCAGATAGTAAAAGTACTTACAGGAATATTTATTCACGCAGGAACAAGATCAGTGATTACGACATTATTTGCAGGTTTTCCTCAGCTGTTTCCATAGGTGATAGTATAGATGACTTGATCGCCGACATTGTATCCAGTAAATGCAGCTAATGTTTTTGTTACCCGTACATTAGCAGCTAATTGCACGATTCCTGTAGCAGTAGCTGAATTGTTTCCTGTGGTATATTCAGGGCTTGCCGTGGTCGTTTTAGCGATCTGGTTAAACGTAGTGCCCACAGCAAAATTCTGTTTCATAGTCGTATTCAAAATGATGATTTTCGTATCTCATGGATTCAAATTATTTAATCCTGTCCATACAAAGCCAGGAAGAAGATAATCTATATAATTGAATGAATGTATTGTACCATTAAATGTCGCAGTAGGAGTATTAGCGAACATAGAGACAGGGAAATCGCTCATAAAAGAGATTCCGGTCGCTATAGCAGATCAGATATTTTGTAATGTTATATAATAGTATACATTATCTCCAGAAAAACTTGGATTATCTCAGGTCAGAATATTTTTTACCATAAGATCGGCGATAGGCGTTATTTGCGCTACGGCAGAAGTAAGTACGGTAGTCACTCGCTGATCAGTCCCAAAAGTCGCCATAGTATTTATAGGAGAAAATGATCGAGCAAGACTCAACATCACAAGCTTCGCAGTAAGCGTTACGGAAAAATTACTGTTTGCAGGGATAGCAAATATTGGATCAGGGGTCATTGGAGATATATATCCGTTATTGATAGGCGTAATGTTTGCACTTTGATACATAAGCATATACGATGCTGTTTGTGGCAAGACATACTTGAGATACACACCACCAGTCCCATTGTGTCCAGTGATTGTGAAGGTCACCGTGGAACCGGAAATAGCTGTTTGCGTTGCCGGTGTAAGATTAACGCTATCTACAGCTGCCCGTGTGAATCATACGAATCACAAGAGTCCAAGGACGATGATGTACAATGCTTTTTTCATTTCCGTAAAGGTAATAGTTTAAAGAATGATTTATTTGATAGTTCCATTGATAGTGATTTTACCGGATCCATTTGGAGCGAGTGAATTGAATATCCAATGTAATAAAGCTCCTCCAGAAGTTACTGTCTGAGTGGTCGGCATAGGACTAGCAGAAATAAAGTTCAATGTTCCTGGCCAGTAATCTACGATATCATAATTGGTGATTGTAGCGCTTCCGTTGTTTTGATAGAGTAATTCGAACACTACAGGATCTCATGCATTGTTTCCATATTGCACTAATCTCTTCTCAAAGCTCATGGTAGAACTAGGAGTCGTAGAAACTACAAATGAAAGCGCTTGAGCGTTTCCTGTTTTTGTCTGTCAATTCACTACATAACTGATTCATGCATTATTTGTGTAGCTTCCTAAGCATGATGTTGATATATGTCATGTGAGATAGATATATATGGTTTGACCGACCGCTAATGAACCGTTGTATGTCCATGCGTATGGATTGGTAGTACTGGTCATGGTAAGCGGCACACTTGAAGTCCGTGTACTATCAAGCGTGAGGCATGTTGCATTTGGCCGATTGTCAGTGATGGTCATGCTGGTGATTACATCCGGTCCGTTATTGGTTGCGGCTATAGTGAATCCTGCGTCCTCACCAGGATAGTAGGAAGACTTGTTGGATGTCTTGACCACTGATGCGTTTCCGCTAGGACTATATACATAAAACATTGCTGAATCACCCTTTATGTCAGAATTATCTGATTTTATGAATGCATTGTTGATTGTATAATTTGAATATTCATATCATTTAAATCTTCCTACAACAATCATATATCCTTGTTGTCCTGGTGTCAGTGAAAATCAAGAATATGTTACAACCTGATTTATTCCATCAATTCCCGTTCCAAAGAAATATGGAGAAACTCCAAAGATTTGGCTATTTACATATTCGAGTCCAAGAGGTAAGTAATCCGTAAGGATGACATTGTTTACTGTTGAAGGACCATTATTAGCAAAATCGATTTTGAAACTTACGAGATCACCGGAATGATAGAGTACATTGGTTACTAATGTCTTGTCGATGGTAATTCATGTATTCATGACATTTACCGTAGCGCTACATATTCCTCATGTTCCAAAATTTCCTAATGTAGTGAGTGTATATGTCGTAGTAACAGTTGGAGTTACCGCTATATTGGTATTGCTTCGGTTTGGATAGATGAAATTCAATCACGTGATGTTTGGTGTTATAGTCGCTAATATTGCGTTAGCATATGATGCACTAAGTATTGCTGTCTGTCCTGGCATAATCGGTAGCGAGCTTGTGGTCAATGTACATGTTGAAGGGAAATTATTCACGACATGCAATATTCAGGTACACATAGCGGATTCCTGATCATTGTTCACCATCATGGTAAACGTATAATCTCCAATCTGTGTAGGCATAACAGAACTGATTCCATTATATTCGTTGGCGTTTACCCGATGCGGCCATGCTCATCCAAGCGGAGGAGTGACGTAGATATATGTTCAGAAAAAATTTCCATTCGTTACATTCCATCCTACAGAAACGATTTGTCCGGTAAGTGTAGGATTCGGACTAAGTGATAATGTACAACTAAGATGCGGTACCGGTTGAGTGACGGTTACTGTTGTACTACATACTGCAGGAGTTGTACCTGTTTCTCCGTTAACCGTTAGCGTATATGTTGTCGTAGTAGCAGGAGTATCAACGATATTTGAATTGCTTCGTGTTGGATAGGTGAAAATTATTCATGAAAGTGATGGTGAAAATGTTGCGCTGGTTCAGCTCGTATATGATGCACTGAGTGTTACGTTTTGTCCAGATTCAACGCTACCGGTATTTGCCGTCAACGTACAATTAGGGCCGGTAGGATTGGTTCATGTACCATTGCCGGTACAATCCTTGTTACAGTGTCCTGCAGTTCCATTGAGCGGACCGTCGTCACAGACTTCATTCGGTTTGACAGATCGTGTATGCCATGGCAGGAATGTTCATGCCTGTGTTTGAATACCTCCATTACCGTCAGTAGTTCCTGTCGCTTTATCTATGACACTATCTCAACATCTTGCTACATAATAATTTGTACAAGCTGTCTTGAGAGTAAGATTCGGATTGATGTTGATTTTCATATTTCCATTATGGACAGAAAGATCGCTGGACCATCTATAATAGTAATTGAGTGTCGCTCCTGCAGCGTTTGCAATGATAGATCTTTCATTATTCTTTGTCACTACTTGTCCTGCGACTTGATTTCTTGGAGTGGTGATCGCTCATCATGAGAATAATCATCCGGTTGCATCAACGGTCAATATATTAGAAGAACTTGTATCTATGGCATTGGAAGGGACGAAATTGGAAATATACGGAAATTTCAAGTTACTTCCAAAAACATTTCCTCCGTAGATTATCACATAGGTCGCTGTTTTATCAAAGACATAACTTACTACCGTTTTTGGTTGCGCTATACGGAGATATACTGGAGAATCTTGATAGAAACCCAAATCTTGCGAGATGTCGCACGTACCTGTATAGATCGATGCCGATTGCTGTATCGTCCTATTTTCGTTTGCACTAGCAGGAACATCAGCAATGGTATTACCTGCAAAAGATATAGCTCGCATGCATGCTGTCATAGCAAGGACTATACTTCCTCTAGTGTACATCTTTTTGTGAAATCTCATGACAAATGATTAATATGATAAAGGTATTTTTCAAAGTTTATTATCCGTTAACGAATTCTTCCGTAAATGCTTCCGAGAATGTAGGTAGACATATCGAACTGCAGAAATGAGTTGCGGGATCATCTCCATTGAGGATTCCATCTCCATTGTCTCCTGTCAAATCTCCATCATCACATTCCTCAAAACTTGGTGTATTAACGTCTCCATTGTAATTATTTCCTGCGGGTTGTATGATATTATCTCCGCATCTTTCTGCTCATCCTCATGTTCCGCTACACGTAACATTACAATATCCTGGAGTTCCGTTGAGCGGACCGTCGTCACAGACTTCTCCACTGAATTGATTGATCCATGTACTATTATATGTATCTTTTGTTCCATCTCCACATCGAGAGAGTATATAATTTTTACAAACAGGCAAATCCATTACACTTCACCATACTCTGTCGATATCATTCCAATATACTATTTCTGTCGGTAAAAGTCCATGATAATCCAATCATGAAGCGACAGGATTATATCGCCATGTTTTATTGCCGTTTGCATATCATCCAGCAACTCTATATTTGTAATCGTAGATGACGCTTACCGTGGTATTTGCTCACGTGAGGTTCATCGGTCTTTCGAAAATTATTTTGACATCATTACTATCTATTCCTCTTACCCGTTGATTGTAATGAAATGATTGCGCCATCCTTTTGAATGTTACATTGTCCAATGGTCAGAAAACAACACCTTGCAGCTTTTGAAGCATATTTGCTTGCTGGGCATAATAATAGATTTTTGTGTTATCTACATTAGTTGGATCAGTATATTGCATTATCTGACAGACATTCCGACTTGGAGGATTGTTTAATGTATACCTGAAATTACTTCTGAGATACACAAAATAATCCGGCAATCCATCAGCATCATTATCTTCGTTCAAATACATCCTGCCTTGTGTAGCACAAGAATTTACACTGCTTAATGTTCAGACAGGCAAATAGTTTTGAGCCGAGCTATATGCTAACGAAAGCCCCACTATCACGATCGGTAAGAATAATTTTTTGCTAAATTTTTGTTTCATAATATATATTTTATATAAGTAAATAAACATATTATTATTGATCATTATCTACGGTGTTTCTGAATATGCTTCTGACCCTCATCTCAGGTAGTCCCATGTCCTTCGCCTCCTTCTCATGGAGTAGGACCTCCTCCTGGTTCCTTGCTTTCTCAAGCTGTCCCCTCTGCTTTACCTGTTCTTTTCTTGGTAAATATATTTTTGAAGATGAGATCGTTTTGCGTAGCATTGATATCGTATTCTGCGTTAAGTGTTTGTGCCTGTAAAGAAACGCCTCGTTTTTTCTTTTCTATACCGCCTGTTGTTCCGTCGATAGTCGTCTCTACATACTCTCCTTCGAGTTTTTCATATATATTGATATTGTTGATCCTTGCTCCGATGGATTCGTTAGCACATTCACCTAAGAGATAAAAGTAATATTGTAAATCTAATTTAACTATTTTCTGTCAATTGTCAATACTTATATCCTCTCATTTGAAAAGTGAATTAAGTTTGTCTGCAGTAAGGATTATCTTTTGAGATTCTAGTTGCTTATTGAGTTTTGCTAGGATTATATCCTTATTAGCGGTATTAACATCGAGATTTTTGGTAAACCATTCCTGAGTTTTTGATAATTCATCAGCATTATCTATTTTTGCCATAGATGTTTCCAGATTTCCATTGCTCAAGACATTAGTTGCTCCAAGTGCTGTCATCGAATATCCTCTTCATTTACCACTCAATCTATAGAATGCCGTAAATCCGATAAGATTTTCTACGGTCTGACGTTGAAGTGAAGATTCTTTTTGAAGAGTATTTACTATGGTTGTCCTGTAGTCAGTAGTAAGCGGATATGATGTTGTTCCATCTGGTCCTAATAGGCCTTTTTTGTACACAGGTCCATGCCTATTCATAAGATATGTAAGATTTGTTCCATCAGCATTTCCATCAGTCAGATCAGTAATATAAGAGAAAATAGCTTTAAATTTATCCACGACAAATACTTTGTCGGATTCTGTAATTGCTGGCTCTTCTATAAGTGATTTGAGATCGGTAAGCGAATTATATTTTGTTTGATTATATTGTAGTATTTCTCTTAGCTTGATAAATGCTGTATCATAATCTGTTTCGTTGATGAAATTATCTATTCATTTATCTACAATAGGTATCATAAAGTCCTTATATAATACGTAATCCTTAACGTCGTCGAAGCATGATGATATTTTTTCGGTTGTTGTAGTGAATACATTAGTGAACTTCGTGTCCGGAGTGAATAGCTTTTCTGCAGAGATTGGAGTTTCCTTGTATTTTTCGTTTTCTATAGTTTTCGTATTTTCTGTTGATATCTTTGTTTGAACAGTATATTCTATTTTGAGTTTGTCAGTAAATGTGTTTGGATCGTATGATTCTAGAGAGACTGTTCCATCGCTTGCTTCTTTGAATTTGAGTGTTCCCACTTTTATTTTTGTGCCTTGAAGCGTAGCAGGAACATTTTTGTCTGCTATGAGCGTACCATCGTCATTGAAGAATCAGAGGATTTTGTCTTTGTGTAGAGCAAGATTAGGATCTTTTTCCACGAATCCCTGTATATCGGGTTTTGAAAATTCTGCATAATACGGTATCTCGGAGAATTTTTTCACTTTTTCGCTCGTACTTTTATCTGATTCGAGTTTTGTCATCTTGCCTCACATAGCTTCTCCTATCATAAGG
This sequence comes from uncultured bacterium, assembly GCA_903904875.1. Classification (GTDB taxonomy): domain Bacteria; phylum Patescibacteriota; class Gracilibacteria; order Absconditabacterales; family Absconditicoccaceae; genus CAJBLF01. The sequence continues at coordinate 33,580 of CAIVEC010000011.1, forward strand.
AATGTTTCCACCTTATTTCTTTTGATGTCGCGTGTGACGCGGAGTGACGCGTTTCCAAGCGTTAAGACATTGTTTTCAAGAGAAAAAGCGTTTTCGGTAAGTGCATTTTCCGAATAATAGATATTAAGATATTCCTTAGGGTCGGTTCCGTTGATTCCTGTTATAAGGATTTTGTCGTCCTTGGAGGTTACATTCAAAAGTTTCTCATTTGGATTGAGTTCCTTATCCAGAAATTCGGCAAGGATATTGATATCTTTTTTGTCCAATATCTCTTGATGGTCTTCTGCAGTCAATCCTGTCTGGATATCCATATAATTTTGTCGTCATTTATGTACTGCATCTTCTTTATATGATGTTTTTCGTGTTGAGAATGTCATGGCTCCGACAAATGTTCAGGTGACAGCTCCAAAAACAGTTCCCCATCCAGGAATAGCGCTTCCTGCTGCCGCACCCAATCATGCCCGTGAAATGATATCGACAAGCTTGCTTTTGAGTCCGAATTTGGTGAGTTTGACTCTTCAGGCGAGTTGTTCATATCATCATTGTTCTTTAGCATTTTCGTGGAATGCATCGATAGATGCGCTATACATATACTCCAAAATATTTTTTTTGATGCGTTCATCGGTTTGTTTTGCGATAAGTTCAAATACACCGGCTCGTTGCATCTCCTTTCCTATCTGCTTGATCATATCTTTCAAGAAATATTGATTTGTTTTGACTTCTTCATCCGTGGCTATGAGTTTATCGAGATTTTTTATCATGCCTGATTGATAGTCATCATATGAATTATAGATCTGTATATCATCATATGAGAGCACTTTTTTGACCATTCTATCAAAAGCGCGTGCTGATTGTTCTATACCTGCAGGGAAATCTCTTTCAAAGAATACTCATACATATGGAGAGATCTGTAATTTTTTGGTGTCGATACCTGCTCACACTTCCATACCGATTCTATTCACCGGTATAGGCTTCTTGGTGCTCAATCTGGATACATGTGATTCGTTGACTTGTCGAGCTTTGGAAGCTCAGAGATTGAAATTGAATTTGAGCTTTGCAAGATTGACGTTGGCGCTTATTTCTGCTTCAAATTTATTTCAGAGATCATCGCTTGTTTTTTCATAGCTAAGAGATGCTCATAACACAGGTTTCCCATCAGGATCAAATCAGATTCCCACGCTCTTGTTGAGTCTGGTGAATATATACTGTCCCAACACGTCTTTCACTTTTCTTCCATTGAGCGTCTTATCTTTGTCGTTGAAGGTGTATTTGATACCGCCGATTTCCGCACCATTGAAAATACCACCGATGACGGTATCAGAAGTGTTTCATAAATCAAGATAAATAAGGTCAGTAAGGTAATTGATCACCTTGATGGTGTTGTATGCAGCTGTGCTTCTTATATTCTCCAATTCTTCTGGATTATTGAAATCTTTTGTGAATTGTTCCGTTGATGTCAAATCCTTGTAATCGTCTTTTATTGTTGCCGTGTAGAAAGGGTGATTTTTTACTCATGTTTCTGTATTTTTTATATCAGTGATTATTTTGGAAGATTCGAGTATTTTTTCCTGCATTATTTTTTGATCGACAAACAATCGTGAAAGGTCTTTGCTTTCATTGAGTTGGTCCGATATGGTCTTTATAAATTCTTTGATGTCTTTGGTCGTGGTTACCGTGATTTCTTTTTCAGATCATATTGGCGTATACGTATATCCTTCACTCATAAATGTTTTAAAATCTTCCATGGTGATTGTTCCGCCATTTTCAGTTTTCTTGCTGATAAAGTCATTTATAGCGATTTTGAGATTACCATTATCAGATTCGTTTGCTGTCGCTTTCAATAGCCTTACGATGAGTGCGGACGTCTCTGGTCCGTCTGTAATATATTTTTCTTCTTTTCCATCGTTGTCAGTATCTTTGAATTCGACCGTAGCATATTCTAAGAAATTAGTGTACAACTGTCCTCCCATGGTGGTTCAAACATCTTTACTGTTGATTATTCCATCGCTGTCAAAATCACAGAGAAAAAGGAATACGTTTTCAGGATCTATCTTTTTGAGAAGCACTTCGTCATTCCATGCTGCCGTATAATCCATGTTTTTGACGGTTTCACCGATATCAGCCAATCCTTGCAAGTCTTCTCGCAATCAGGTTTGATCAGGTTTATCTTTAAGCGATTTTTCAATGATGTCAGCGATTTTGTTGATCTCGTTGAGATTGATCAATCCTTTTCTTTTATATCTATCTTCTTTTGTAAATTCCTCTCTGAACGCTTTCCTGAATGATTTCTTATCGATTTTTCCATTGCTATCTTCAACCTTTTCCAAAAAATCGTCGGTAAGCACATCGTCAAGGATATTTGTCAGATCATCTCGATCAATGCTTCTGATATCGCGTTTTTTGAGATCTTCATCATTTTCAAGATTTCCGTTATGGAGTATTCCAAAGATAGCTGTTTTTTTATCTTTGTTTCTGTTTGCATAACGATCGACAATACCAGCTTCTTTACGTTCTTTTTTGCTCACTTTTCCATCTTTATCCAGATCCAGATCACAATATTTATATGATCCGATTGTTGTAGATTTGAGATTGTTCGGATTGATATAAAATTCGATATTTTTACCTGTTTCAGCTCCAGGAACTGTATTGAACGGAGCATTATCTGCTCAGGTTTCTGCTTTGACCATCTCGATAACATCCTGTTTGAGGTCAGAAAGTTCGAATTTGAATTGCTTGATCAAGTTTGCATCCAGAATATTTTTATCGGTAGTGAATCCATCCAAGGCTTTCGCCCATATTTTCGTATCAAATTCTGTTTCCAATTCTTTTTGTCCTGCAGCTCATTTTTTAAGAAGTTCTTTGATATGATCTTTATTTGCCTTTACATATTTATCAAAAGCATCCTCCACATGGGTATCCATTTCTTTTGCAAATGTATCTCGGGTCTCTTTTGTGTTATTACCCAAATCTATCTCATCTGTTGCAGAGACTGCTGTTTCTTTACCACCGACTTCTTTTTTCAATTTACTTAATTCTGACTGAATGTCTTTTACGTTGTTCTCTTCCGTGTACTTCTCAACTCGCGATTCTTTTCTTTCGGCAGGACTGGTATTCGCTGTTCCCATATAATCGAGTTTCGTTAAATAAAACTTTGCACATATAATAGTACTCAGAAAAAAAATATTTACCCAATTTCAGCGTCTTTTGGTCCTACTTTATATACCGTTATGTTGAAAAAGTGATATAATATGTAATAAATATGTTAGAGGTTCCCAAAAAATGGTAGAAAAACTGACTTGAAACTTTTTAGTCAATAAATACATAGTGGTATATATATGCCGCGATAGCTCAGCAGGTAGAGCGCACCCATGGTAAGGGTGAGGTCACGGGTTCGATTCCCGTTCGTGGCTAATTTTTTAATCCGTTAATTTTAGTAATGCATGAACCTTCATACGAACTTCTCAAAAAATACGCTGATATTCTCGTAAAATTCGCTCTCCGATGAGGAAAGTGAGCGAAATCCGGTGAAACGATTTTCGTACAGATCCCTGAATGTGCAAAACCATTCTACCTCCCACTCCAGAAAGCCATCCTAGAAGTCGGCGCACATCCAATTATGGAATATCTGCCTGATGGAGTAGCCAAACATTTTTACGAACACGCGAATGATGATCAGATAGTTTTCTATCCAAGCCACTTTCTTCACGGTAAAGTAGAACAGATGACACACGTGATTTCTGTCATCGCTGAAGCGGATAAACATGAACTCAAAGATATCGATCCGAAAAAAATTGCCGCGAGAATCCATTCCCGCAAGGAATACAAAGAGAGACGCGTAAAAAAAGAGATGGACGGAAAAATGACGCGAACACTTGGGTTGTACGGCACACAGGCCATGGCGGATGAAGCAGGAATGTCATTGGAAGAGTATCGGAATGAAATCATCAAAGCATGCTATTTAAACTACGATGATCCTATCGCCGAACGGAAAAAAACCGTAAAAAATATTGAAACCATAAAAAATAAGCTCAATGCATTGCCGATAGAATATGTCCGTGTGACCTGAGAAGATGCTGATCTCAAAATAAAAATCTGAACCAACAGACAACGATTGGGATGATGATGACGCAATATCCCTTCCTTTGAAATTTTCACTTCTCCCGATCGAAGAGAGACGAACGGACGGATAAAATTCAATCAGCCGCTCTATCATTTTGGGCAGATTATCAAAGATATATACCTCAAATTTGAAAACGGTGTCATCGTGGATTTCGATGCGTCAGAAAATAAGGAAGGGTTGAAAGAGATGATCAATATTCCCAACGCAAATAAAGTCTGAGAATTTTCTTTGACTGATGGAAGATTCTCCCATATCACAAAATTCATGGGAGAAACTTTATATGATGAAAATATGTGAGGTCCGGAAGGTAACACCCATATCGCCATAGGAAGCGCCTACAACGAGACATTCACTGGTGATGCAAGTAAGCTGACAGAAAAAGAAATAGAAGAATTATGATTCAACCAAAGTGCCGAACATACGGATATCATTTCCACGAAGAGAAGAACCGTGACCGCAACGCTTTCCGATGGTACAGAAAAAATCATCTACCAAAACGGCCAATTCACAGTATAAGCCTATAAAGTCGAAAGCCCGTAAAGTCGAAGGTCTTGAAAAAAAGTTTATATTCATTATATATTCTGCATTCTGAATTTTATATTCTGCATTCAAGAAAATGGCATCAAGAACAAACAAACAGGGAATAGCCAAGAAAAAATCTCAACAGCAGAAACAAGCTACGAGGCTCAGAGGAGTCAAGAGATTTGAATATCCAAAAAGAAAGCTAACCATGGAAGAAGCCAAAGATCTTGGCGTAGTCGGTGTAGTGAAAAATCCTAAAGGCCGTGATTATACACGATTTCTCAGAGGAAGAAAAATCTGCCGGGAGACAAGGCTCAGGACAGATCCTGACGGATACAGATTTATCAGAACACCATCAGGATGATCAGAAGTCGTAGATGCACCTCAGTCAGGATGGACAAGGGGAAAGCTTAGAAAAGCAACAGCAATGAAACGTTAAAATATTTCTCTTATATATAGTAGCAGATATATGAACAATAATCATCAAGAACACAATGGTATCATCAAAATCATCAAGAAAGATTTTTTTTCGGTTCCGATCTCTATCAGAATCATCTCTTTTTCCTTATTCTTATTTATCCTAGGACGGGGACTCTGAGGGGATACTTTTTTTTCCGTCTATGTCCAAACTATCGTACATAATATATTTCTGGTTTCGATAATCTGAGCGGTATTGTCGTTAGGAAAAATGTTCTTTTCGATTCCGGTCGGAGAAGTGGATGATCACGCAAATCTGAAATCAGTGATTTTTCTCAGTAAATGAATATATGTGATTACCTGACTCTTGTACTTTGTCGCTGGTATACTCAAATCACCGCTGATTCTTCTGATAGCAGTTTTGTTGAATGGTTTTGCTACTGCTGCGATGCTGACCTCCTATCAGGCATTTATCCGTAAGCATAGCAGAAAAAATGCCAGAGGTACAATATTCGGACTCTATTTTTCCAGCATGAATCTCGCTTATGTAGTTGGAGCATTAATCGCTGCAGTGCTTATAAAATATACTACACTGCCATATCTCTTTTTGTTCATTTCTTTGTTTTCCATTGTATCCTTTTTCACTGACCAAAAGCTTCCTAATCTCGGCAAGGCAAAAATCAGAGAGTTTCTCGGTAAAGATACGTTCATCCATAAATTCTTTCGTGAAGTGTTTTCTTTCCATGCCATCAAAAATGTTATCATAAAACTCAAAGAATATTCACACAGAATGTATTACGCGCTCGGATTTGAATTCTTATTCAATTTGCTTAGTTACGTAGGATTTATCTTCATACCTATCGTTTCCGTACAAAACAATTTATCGCTTTCACAGGTCGCCATCATCTTCGCAGTGATGAGAGTTCCGTATCTGATAGATTTCTTTACCGGTAATATCGCTGATAATACGAGCAAAAGAAAATTCCTTTTTTTCGTTCTGCTCTTCATCTCATTCTTCTGCATGCTGCTCGGATACAACGAATGATTCCGAAATATCATGATTATCAGCTTCGCAATATCGATGGGGCTTTCACTTATGCGTCCTGTAATTTCCGCTTATATCTCCGATTGTACGACGCCCAAAGATGAATGAACTATTTCCGGAGTAGGAGAGTTCGTAGCGAGGTTATGAGAAATGGTCGGAATCATCCTTTTCGGAGTATTGTCCGTAATTTTTGGCATTCAGATATCGTTTATATTAGTGGGAATAGGTGTCTTCGTAATTGCAGTGGTATGACTTGCGAGAAGGTTTCATCTCTTCCAGAAAACTACTCCTTAGTCACTATATCACATCAATAATCAATTAATTTATCAAAATCCTTATCTGAATGAACTCGATACTTTTCGAGTTTTTCACTTAATTCCTTATGTTGCGGATATCACACATCTGGCTGTTCGATGATATCTTCAAACTCGTAATTCAGCAGAAACGTGAGCGCTTCCTTGAGATCTTCAAATTTTTTCTCATCATGAATTTTGCTTATGATATATTCCTTGTAATAATGTATTGTTTGGAAATGCAATAATTCGTGAATAAACGCTTTGAGTATTCAAATCCGATCAATATATGACCAGGTATATCCAAGTTTATAATTATACGGTCAACGATTGAGCGAGGTAAGAAAAATAGTGAAATCGTTTCTATAGACAGGATGTTTGGTCAATATTTCCATTTTTTTAAAGATGCTATCTTTATGTTGATTCAATTCTTTCTGCATTTCTTTAATTTTTTCTTGTGCTTCATTCTTATGTTCTTTCCAAAAATTTTCCAGATATTCACGCAAAAAAGGATAGGCTTCCTGTTCCTGCATTCCCTGTAATTTAGTAAGATCAATAGTAGAAATTGTAGCCACCTGCTCTTTTCGTTTTGTTGCATGCGTATTTGTATTAAAAGCTCTCCGATAATTTATCGAATCTTTTTTAAGATCGAGTTTGACAGTAATAGTGAAATCAGTCATTATACATTTCTATTCATATAAAATCTCCCGGCCTTCTAATTTCTTGTCAGTCAATATATAAACGGGACCGCTATTGCAATGCACCTTTTCCATAGGCTTTCCTTTGGCGTCCAGGATGTCTACGATCTTCAGTTCTCACATTTCATTCGGACTGAGATACTTGATTTTCATCCCTGGAGTGATAACTTCCTTCGGTTCGATATGAAAATATTTCTTCTTATTTTTTTCTATGAATTGATCGGAAAACATTCCGAAGTAATTGCGGTTGAAAAGAGGACCGGCTGAATCCAAAGTCGTCGAGCTGACCGGAGTCTCTCCTTCAGGAAAATCTTTTAACTGATTGAAGAGAAATCCATCCCGATATTCCCTATGAGGAACTACATTCACAAGGTTAGCTATCTTCGGGTCTATTTTCTTTTTATCCAAGATTGCATCGCGTACATGCTTGTACGCTTTCACGAGAGCGCCCACATAAAATTCCGATTTGCTTCTTCCTTCGATCTTGATCGCATCGACATACGGCAATATCTCTTTCAACTTATCTATCGTGCACAAATCTTTGGATGACAAGATGTGGCTACCGCCTTCATCTCATTCCATCTGGAATAATTTTCCCGGTCTGCGTTCTTCTTCAAGCCGTACTTTGTATTTAAACCTGCAGGCATGCGAGCATTCGCCCTTATTGCCTGGTCTTCAACTCATATAGTCGCCGAGCAGACAACGACCAGAATAGCTCATGCACATGGCTCAGTGGACGAAGATTTCTATCTCTATCCCAGGAACTTTTTCCCTGATTTCCTTGATTTCCTCGAGCGATAATTCTCTCGCGAAGACTATCCTTTTCACGCCCAAATCTTTCCAAAATTTCACCGCCGCTCGGTTCATGGTAGAACTTTGCGTACTTAAGTGCAACGGTATCTTCGGCAGGTATTTCCTGATGATGTTAAATGTTCACGGATCGGAAAAAATTATGGCGTCGGCACCGCAATCAGCAATCTGCTTTACTGTCTGTTCGAATATCTTGATATCCGTATTCCTCGGAAAGATGTTCATGGTAAGTAACGCTTTGCTTCCGTTTTTGTGCAAATCTTTTACCGTTTTTTTGAGTTCGTCAAAATCTAAGATCTTATTCTGTCTCATTCTCAGCGACGTAAACGGTACGCCGACATAGACTTCTTCCGCTCCGTAATGGCTGGCGACCATGGCTTTTTCATACGATCACCCGGGTGCGACTATTGCTGGTATCTTAGATTTCATAATAATATTTCAAAAATAAACATTACTACTATATAGTAGTCACTGAGAATTTCAATTTATATTTTTTAAAACAAAAATATAAAAAAACCGATCTACGAAAACGCAGATCAGTCTTATTGTCGCTGTTTATCTTTCTTCTTCCTATTTTTCCATCTACGGAACAGGAGTATGAAGAAATCAAAGAATATAAAAGACCATTTGAGTATCCACTTGATGTGGTTTTGTATGAAAACAGTAAGAAATGCCCACGCAATAAGTCCAATGACTACAACCAAAACAATATCTGATTTTCCGGTTATTATGTGTACGTGTAAATTTACGTATATAAAACCGCAAAATGCGAGAAATATGACGGGTATGGAGAGGATATATGGCAGGATTTTGTATTCAAACTCTTCAAGTCTTTTTATTCTGTCTCGTTTTTTTTGAGATTTTTTGTACATATCTTGGGATTTTTGTTTTTCTGATGATATTCATTTTTCCGATAAATTCAATGCTTGCTATTCCAGGTCTTCGACTTCCTTTACTATTTTCTCGATATGATAGGCTTTGCATGCAAAGAGGATCTTAAATATGATAAATGCTATACCGGTCATGATCCGGAATTCGATCCTTATGAATCCGTAGAGCAGTAAAAACATCAGCAGGATTACGGATGTCTTGAATGCCGGATTTTCGTATATTTTATTCACCTGCCCCAAGAGATAATCACAGATTCCCATATTGACCGTACTGTTGTCTTTGAGGGTCTGGTCAATGAAATTCTTCTTGTAGGTATTGAATTTCTGAATTACTTTTGAATAGGTTGATTGCTTAGTTTGCAATGAAATGTTCTGCCCGATAGTCGCGATATCTTTGACTTTGGTATTGAAGAGCGCAGTAGTGTCAGCTTTGATTTTTTCCACACCCGCAGTGACCGGATTAGTGAAAATATTTATTACACGGCTGGATGCATCAGAGAGATCCTGGCAGGTAAACGGGAATTTCGCATAATATCCCAGAACGAATAAGCTGTATCCGATGGTGATAAAGACGGTGAAAACATACCCTCCGACATTGAGATATCCTATTGTACTCCGTTGTATTTTGTTATGCGATTCACCTTGAAGATTATACGCGAGCATCACCACTCAGGCATTGATAGCCAACAAAGAGATTACCAGGAAGATATTAGGGAATCCCATAATCGCTATTTCAACCACGGAAACGATGAGCATCAGGATGATGAGATATTTGATGGGTAATTTACGGATCTCCAGATAAAAAAAATGGAAAAAAAGAAAAAACAAGAGAATATAGATCATAGACTTGAGTGCAGCGAAATGCAGGGATAAAGTAGAAAACAAAAGAATATATGATGCGGCGCTCAAGATTCCAAAGATCCAGAATTTTCGCGAAAACGATATTTTCTTTTCAGATTGAATCGGTTTTTTTGTTATCATGCCAAGGGAAATATAAGAGAGATAAAGAAACCAAGTTTCCATGCGAGTATCCGGAATGCGATGATCATCGCTGGAAAAAATGGAATTATTTTACTAACTTTTTTGGTAATCAAATATTGCAATCAGGCTCGAACTAACCCGATGATACTACTCATCAGGACAAACAAAATCAAGACTTTTGCTAGCAGCATAAAAGAGAATGAGAGGTGGTGGAACGAGAGGATGATAGGAAATAATATTCATATACTTACCGCCAAAAACACATCGCCCTGCCCAAATCATTCCTCATGTTTTTTAAATCTCATGTGTACATATCGTTTCGCAAACAGATAGAAAAACAAAAATATCACTCCAAACATAATTGCACTCATCAAAGCATTTCAATCGCTTCCTCCGGATATATTGATATTTGCTACTATACCCAAAGCCATCAAAAGTACTCGTAGTATCATATGTAACTCATATTTCTGCAGATCGTAGACCAAAAGGAGAACAAAGAATCGATTCATCAAGAGTCAGAAAACCAATGCCTCAATTCAGAAATCTTTTAATAAGAAATAAGTCACGACACAAACTCCTGCACACAACAATTCTAAGACAGGATATATTCGAGAGATTTTTTTCTTACAATATTCGCATTTCCCTCATTGGACCAGATAGCTTACTACGGGAACCAAATTTCTGGCAGCCAATTTATGCTTGCAATTGGGACATTCTGAACGGCCGAAAAAGAATCCGCGAAGCTTCGCTCGCGTCACGCCATCGGAAAATCTCGTCATCACGACAGAGCCGAGAGAGCCGAAAATGAGTCATAAAAATATCATTACTATCCGCATAGATTCTTTGTAGTATAAACAGTTTACTTATATGATAGACCACGAAAAAATCAAGAAATAAGAATGCTTGACAAAAGATAGGAAATATGTATAGTGAAAGACGATTTATTTCTTTAAAATTAAAGAATGAGCGGTATAGAAACAGTAATATTAAATAATGGTGCTAAAGAGGCAAAACCTCTTGTTGATATTACACATCTGAGTCTAAGAACTCTTATAACTGATAATCCTATCGCTTTTTACGAATTGGTTATGAAGTGCAGAGATAATAATCATGAACTCTTCTGAAAAACATGAGAACTTCTAAAAGAAATGTCTTTTTTGGACGTTAATGGAAATATCCATGATTCCATTAGAAATATCGTATTATCTGCGACAGAAGGGGAATGAATGGATATGAAATTAATAAATCCAATAAAAAAAGCTGCAGAAGAGATAAAAGAAACATTAGAAAAAGTTCCAGAATTGGAAGATACTAATTTTAAAATAATAGATATCACAAACCGAAAAGAAATAACAGATCCAAACTGAGTTAAAATAAAAGTAAATCCAGAAGGAGATATACGAGAATATCTAGAAGGCGATTATAAATGAGAACAATTATTCACTCATCAAGCAGCGTTGAGAGAAGTAGATAAGGCAGGTAAAAAGATGCCGGCTTCATTTGTAGTATATTGAGATCTTTTGAAAAGAAAATATAATTGACAGTATGAAAACTTCCTAAAATGAGAGCATATTAAGCTTTGTGGCTTCCGTAATGATCCTGGAGAATTTCTTTACATTGGTACCGGAGAAGATTTGTGGTGTGAAGATGGTTCCTGTTTCCACCAAATTCGTGGGTGAATAGGCGCTACCAGAAGGTACCCTGAGACATATGGTCTTCCAGTTCGTTGTATTAAAGAATAACTAGTTTATAGAATATATTTTCCAAGACAAGTCGCTTCGGTGACTTGTTTTTTATAAAATAAATCAAGGCTCAAAATTTGCTTTTTGTCCAATTGTGGATACAATCAGTCAGTATTGTTTTTTTATATATGTATATATACCTATGGTTGAACTACTGAAAAATGACGCGCTTGAAGCCGTCAAATCACCCAAAGAGGTTAAAAAATATAAGCCTGCTAAGCCTATAGAAGCACCAAAGGAAGATTTGCCTGATTTTGACAAAGATAACCCTACAGTAGAAGAAATGTTTGGTAATAATCCTGATCTAGCTTGGAGTGTCTTAGCTGAATTATCGATGTATAGTCGTAAAGGTGAGTGATCTGCTATGTATGATAAAAAGAACTGACATCTGGAGATAAATCATAAAGGTGGTAAAAAATATATGGAAGATATAGATACCAAAAAGCTATGAATAAATAGTTTCGATGCATTTAATCTGAACGGAACATATTCCATAACAACCAAGAGAGAAACAGTAGAAAATGGTGCATTGGTGACGAAAGATTCCGTGGACAAGTTTACGCTTGAAGGACAATATTTATTGGATTTCACCAAAGAAAAAAATGGCAAAAAAGAGCAATATTATCTGATAGTAAAAGATATAAATCAGGATGGGACATTGAAAGTAAGATACACAGTTTCCCGTGGCGATAATATATTGTCTTGATGATTTAATACTACCTCGCTATCTTGAGCAATTGCACAATTAGTTAATAAATAGAATCGTTCTGATGGATCCGCTTCGCTTGTAAATTTCTTTTTAGAAATTTGCAAAAAAATTAATTCTGGATACAATTAATTATTCAATCATTTAACTGCTAATAGTATTACCATAGCAAAAAAAGATCCAAAGAAAATCGAACAAGCACAGGAAAGAAATAAGATAGCAAGAAATATTATTGATATCAGAAATTCTAATAATTCAAAAGACAAGAAAAAAGAACTTATCGAAGGACTTCTTGCTACGGCAGAAGAGACAAAAACTGAAAAAGAATCCAAAGAAACATCAGAAAAAATGCCAGAATTGAAAGATGAAACGTTTAGGATAGATAGTTTCTGATGGAATGAAACAGATATCAACCTGTATGATGGCTGAATAATGAAAGTAAAAATAAATCCTACAAAAGACGTGATGGAATATTTAGAAGGTCCAGCAAAATGAGAGCAGATATTCGTAACCTACGATGCGTTTGTAGAATATGCATGTGCATACAAAGGATGTTCGAAAAAGATTTTGGAAGAAAAATATCTGCCTACAGAGGAGAAATTAACATTATTGGCAGGGAAACAAAAAGAAACCAGCGAACAATACAAAATTTTTTATACTACTGCTATCCAAAAAAAACAATGTGCTGGGTATTTCATTCCGCGTGGCGAGAAATTAGGTAGAGTCTGAGAATGCTGTCTTATGTGGTTAGCTGGCGGTAATGATGCTGAGTTTAGCAAGGAGTGATGGAAAATAACGAAAGGTGGTAAGAATTACGGTTTCAGCGGTCGTCTGTTCAAATAATAAAGCTCCATATTTTCTGTAGACAAGTTGCTTAGCAACTTGTTTTTTTTTACTATAATCTTGCATTTTCCGAGTAACTGAGTATATACAAATCATCTTATTTTATTGGTATTTCGAAAAATGGCGAACAAGTACAATCATCTGGAATCAGAACCTAAATGGCAAAAATACCGAGAACAAAAACAGATTTACGCTTTTTCCAAAGACAAGAAAAAACCGATTTATAGCATAGATACACCGCCGCCGACCGTTTCCGGGAAAATCCATATCGGACATATTTTTTCCTATACGCAGGCAGAGATCATTGCGAGATTCAAAAGGATGTCTGGCTACAATGTCTTCTATCCTATGGGATACGATAATAACGGAATCCCGACAGAGCAGTTGGTAGAGAAAGAATTATGAATCAATATTAAAGATGTAGAACGCAAAGACTTCATCGCAAAATGCTTGGATATTGTAGATAAATATAAAATTATTTACGAAAATTTACGAAAGTCGCTCGGATTGTCCGTGGACCGGAGCAGGTTCTATACGACCATTTCTCCTGAAGTGCAGCAGATAGCACAAAAGATATTCGTGAAATTATATAATGAATGACATATCGTGTGCAAGGAATTCCCCGCATTGCGATGCACCAAGATGCAGACCACGCTCGCACAAGCGGAGACGGAGGAACAGGAGTTCAATGAATTTTTCAATTACTTGAACTTCACTCTGGAAGACGGAAAAAAACTCGTCATAGCGACTACCAGGCCTGAATTACTGCCGGCTTGCGTAGCTGTATTCGTCCATCCTGATGATGAGAGGTTCACAAAATATGTGTGAAAAAATATCATCACTCCTGTCGGTGTCACCGTTCCAATCCTGGCTGACGATAAGGTGAAGATGGATAAGGGAACGTGAGTCGTTATGTGCTGTACCTACGGTGACGAAGTGGATGTCTACCGAGTGCAGAAACATCATTTATGAGAGAAGATAATGATCGACAGATACGGCAAGATGAAAGATACCGGCATACCGGAAATCGACGGCCTCAAAGTGGAAGCGGCCAGAGAAAAGATCATGGAGATATTCGAAAAGGAAAAACATATCGTCGTCAAAAGGGACGCTATCGTCCAATCCAAGAAGATCTCCGAAAGAGGGAAAGTCGCAGTGGAGATATTGCCGGTCAAACAACGGTTTGTGAGTCTCCTGGACAAGCAGGACATTCTCCTTCAGCAGAACAACAAGATGCAACGGTATCCGGAATTCATGAAGAAAAGATCCGACGATCGGATAGAGAATTTACAACGGGATCGGAACATCTCCCGTTCCAGAAAATACGGAATCCCTATCCCGGTTCGATACGACAGGGAAACGCAAGCGGTCATTCTTCCTGATGATCACCAGCTTTCCAAGTGATTGGTCGATCCGTTAGTAGATCTTCCGAAAGGATACATGCTTGATCAGATATTTCCGGAAACATTAGTTCTTGATACGCGGTTCACGTCATGACTCACCCCGTTGATCAATCAGGAATTCCTTGCCAGAGACGGATACACGCAGAATATCCTTCCTATGGATCTCAGACCGCAGGCGCACGAAATCATCCGCACACGGTTGCTTTATACGACGCTGCATACCTATTTCAGGGACAAAAAAACGCCATTCAAGAATATCATGATATCAGGATTCTGCCTTGCGAAGAAGTGAGAGAAATTCTCCAAATCCAAAGGCAACGCGAAAGTCGATCCCGAAGAGCTGATCGCGACGCGAGGAGCGGATGCCGTAAGATATCGGGCGTCAGGAGGGCAATTGGGTAAGGACATCCTCTTCGAAGAGAATGAATTCAAGATAGGACAGAAGTTAGTCACCAAATTACGGAACGCCGCAAATTTCGTCTTCATGAATCTCGAGGATTTCAAAAGAGATACTAAGCTAGAAGAAAAAGATTTGTGCGATATCGACCTCCGGATCCTTCATCAAGCAAACAACTGTTCTCAAGCCATGACTAGTTACTTAAATAATTACGAATACGGATTGGCGAAAATAGAATTTGAAAAATTCTTCCGGCATGATTTCTGCGACAATTATCTGGAAATCGTCAAAGAGAAAATCTACAAACCGGAAAAATACGCGAACGGCGAAAAACAGAAACTCTCGGCGCAATTCTCATTATATCACACATTCCTGGCAATCATCAAGATGATAGCACCGTACCTGCCATTTATCACGGAAGAATTATATCAAACCTATTACAAAGAAAATATCAAATCTGACTCTATTCATATTCTGTCTTTCCCGAATGGCGATATCTTCGCTATCTCAGAAGGAATGTCCGATATCGATCTGACGATAGAGGAATTATTGATTGTCATAGAAAAAGTCCGCGGATACAAGACGGAGAAACAGCTCGGCTTATGAACGGAAATCGCTCATTTGAAAATCACGTCCAAAAGGGATTTATCCGCATTCTCTGATGATATCAAATCCGTCACCAGAGCTCAGGATGTCAGTTTTATGATGTGAGAGACTACAGAGATCAAGATATAATTTTATCTGTTTGCTGCCGATGGAGAATCTTTACCAATCCAAACTGCGAAAGGATATCCAGCACGAGATCTATCGTAACCCGACGTTTACGGTGGAGCTTTTTGATAAAGAATATTTCTGAACGATAAAAACCAAAACCATCTGATCCTTCACTATGCAACGATACCAGATCATGGGAGTAGAGCTTCCTGAGGACAAGGACTACGTTCGCAAGGAGCTTTCCAAACTCAGAAAACATTATCAAGGCAAATGAATATTTTTCCAATTGGGAATCGTGAACGAGATGATCAGCTTCGAAAATAGCACGAACAAATGCGAGGAATTCAGAGAAGATATGAAAGAGATCAGAATAGGTCTGCAAGATTGTTTACATTCAGATTACGGCTTCAAAACAGCTTTCAGAGAGAATATGCCGACGGCTTGAATCACGTATGATGTCACGAAATCCGACGAGGAATTATTGAAAGACATGAACGAAAGCTGCAGGAAACGCGTCAAAAAATCCATCGCTGCATGACTCGAATATCAGATCGTCGGCGAACATCAATACGAAGAATTTTTCGTCAAACGACAACAAACGGCAAATACCAAATGATTCAATACCATCTCCAAAGTGCAATACGAGAGACTCTTAGAATACATTGAAAACGGCAAATGAATGCTGATCTGAGCATTTTTCGAAGGAATGATGATTGCATGAACCATCTGCCTGTTTGACGGCACGAATATCTTCTGTCCTTATGGATTTTTTTATAGGAAATTCAGCAACATCGGCGTCCAGCACTTCTTGAAATTCAAGCTCTTCTCACGAGCGAGAGAGCATGGATTCAAAACGGTGGATACCGGCGGGTGAGCGCCTACGGGATTTCCCAAACATGCATTGGCGAGTGTTAGCGCCTTCAAGGAATCGCTCGGCGGGACCAAAAGCGAGCTGTATGGAAGTTACGATATCGTAATCAATAAGTTCTTGTACCGGTTATTTAAGCTTTGGTATAGTTTCCTACATAAATAATTCCGAAATATAATGAGGAATTATTATAGCAGGAAACTATATATTCTTCAATCAAAAATAAAAAATATTTTTGAAGGAGAATATATAAGATTAGAGGGTAGATATTAGTATATAAGCCAAGAATTCCCCAAAAGAGGGGATTTTTAAGTATACTTGACATTTAATAAGAAATATATATAAATAAAAACATAAAAAACAGAAAACAAAAAACAAAATCATACAGCTATGAAAAAGTTAATTAAGAATACAAAAAAGTTCAAAGAAGACGCAAAAGAATTTGGGAAAACCATCTTATCCGGTATGTTTGTTCTGGTAGTAATCTTTGGACTCCTTATTGGATTTGTCAAATGCATCCAGTGGCTAAACGAAAGAGGAAGCTGCCATCAAACCGCTCATCAGAAAATCACTAAGTACGTATCTGCGGACGGTGGCTATTGTGTGACATTGGAAACGACAACTTACAAGTACGGAAATGGTGACGTAAACACAGAACGATCTCTCCGCTTCATTCCAACCAAGACCAATACTTTCTTTGCCGATTCTACGGGACTTGAAGATATCACCTTCTGTGATGTGGAAAATGATGGTAAATGGGATAAAGTATTCCTCTGTGGATATCCGACAAGCATATATGGTGCAAATTCTATAGTGCTTGGGGATAATCCTGAAGATTGGAGCAGCTGGAAGTTTGAAACCTGTCCGGCAGATAAAGACATGAAGCCTTTCGATGCATGTACCATACAACATGTTATGGAACTCATCAAACAGGTATAAAAGAAAATGAATCATAATCAGGGACGGTTTACCGCTCCCTTTTTTTAATTGAGACCCAATGAAAACCTGAGGTATCGAAGTGTTTTCATGAGGTCGAAATTATCCCGAGGGATGATTTTCACATATAATTGACATCTAATAGCGAATATATATAAAAAATAAAATAAAAGCTAAAAAAATAAAAACACATATATTATGAAAAAAATTAAACCTGTAACATGGACATTAGAGACGTTAACTAACGTAAAACGATTAATGACTGAGGAAATGATGAAACTTGATCTGAAAGATAGGATGATTGCCATCTTTCCGGATGTTGATGTGAATGTTGGCGCATCAGTAATAGATCCGGAGTATATTCTTACCAACAATAAGTTTCCCATGATAGGAGACTCAGGTATCATTCAGATGGTAGATGAAAATGAAGATGGAGTATCCTTTAGATGTATGGATATTGAAAACAAGCATCGTTTATTTACGCCTAAGCATTCTGATATGGTATTTATCATGGAAAAGGATGATGATATAAAAAAACAGTTAGTGCCAGAATACGCCTGGAGACCTGATTAGAGATCCTTTAAATAATTCTTGATTGCCTCACGTTTTCGCTGAGGCTTTTTTTTTCGAAAAAAAATTATCATTTTTTGTAATTTTGTCAATTCAAAATAGCCTGAGAACGGGCTTTTTTTGGTTTTTAGGACCATTACGGATATAATATAACTGTGAGATTTATATGAGATAATCTCAATGACAGAACAAAAAGAAAACAAAGAAACATTCACACCAAACACTAACGCACCAGGCTCGTCAGAGCCAAATTTTTCAGGAATGTGAAATTTGAAGCTCAATGACTTGGAAGCTACAGCACCTGCACAAAGCTTGATATCTCAGGTAAATGCCGAAGAGGAAAAAGTAGTTCCGCAAGAAGAAGTAAAGTTCGAAAATCTCGGTATGAGAATTCAACCGACCGAAGAAGAGAAAAGAGAAAAAGTGAATTTGGGAGAGAGCGGATTGATCGGTGTGCATAAATCTAAATATCACAATCAGTATCGAAGATTGTTTCTGATGTCGTTTTTTATCATTCTCGTGACGGGAATGGCGTCAATCGTTTTGCGCTTGTACAGCCAGTATATCTATTTCGCTTCGCAAGCCGTGCCTTCTGCGACCTATCAGAATTACATAAATATCTACAAACAATGACAGCAGTTTATCGACAAAGTGTTGAAACTCAGCGACTACCAGCAGTATTTGTCATTATCGATCGCTGGCAGCGGCGAGGAAGCGAATGTAAATAAAGTGATCATGGACAAAAGCCTGAGTTATATCCAGAAAAAAGATATTCTTCAGCAAGCCCTCAACGGATTTTCAGCTATGTTCGTCGCTAACGAAGAAAAACTTACCGCACTCAAGGAAGATATCTCCAAGTACGGATTCTTCTCTGAAGATCTCTATAATCTGCTTCAGAGCCAAGACTATTCGACGTCGATCAAAAAATATCTACTCTCGCTGGAAATCATCAAATTCAGCAGTGCGATCAAAGTGTTCAGCTATTTAGACACGTTCGTATCCAGCTTAGCAAATGCGCTTAAATTACCGATAAATACCGTACAGACCGAGATGCAGACGTTCGCTGACAGAGGAGAAAAAGATATCCTCGTCTATTTGAACAACTGTTATCTCAATCCATACGAGATCGATTACGACTGTAATCTCGTAGGAGATTTCGATAGATACTATGCACTCATAGACAAAGAGAAAACACCACCTGACACCAACTTCTTCAAAAAGATGATCTATTACATAGACAACAAGCTCGAACAGACTGATATACCGAGTTTCTCCATCACGTTCAAAAAATACGATCCGACGCAGAAACAGATCAGCTTCACGGTCGAGGTGAACACGTTCAAACAGGATGAAATCGCACTAATCAAGAAGGGGATCATCAATCCGCATATCTTCATCCTCAGTCAGTTAATCAATCTCATCAAACAGAGCATCTTCGTGATTTCAGAAAACATCGACGCTAAATCCATCAAAATAACTCCAAAGATCATCAAGATCGGAACATCGGTCTACAACGTCAATAATTCAACGATGGATTTTGTGCTTCCTATCCAGAAATGATCGGAAAGAGAGATCAGCGATTATATAGATCCTATTTTTACTTCTTCGCAATAGCACAGATATGATAGACCAAACGCCGGAAAAAATGTATAACTGAAAGGAAGGAATCCCGCAAGGCGGGAGAACAATGAAAATCGATCTGCAGAAGATAACATCTTTTCTCGATGTGCTCCAGAAATATCTTGGCAGACTGTATAATTTTTTCAGAGACAACAAAAATAACAGCAAAATCATGTTATTGATAGCGCTTACGACCTCCGGACTTGCAATCTATTTTGCGCTACAGCTCTATAGCGATATCAATGTGCTCAACGGAAAATCCTCTGAACTCAATAATTTATCAAGCTATGATACGCAGATCTTGGCAGTCAATGACATCACTCAGCCTATCCTCAAAAATTCAGATACGATCACCGATCTGCTCCAAGAAAACAAGACCACGGAAGGTGAAATCACCAAATATACTGACTATCTCAACGCATTGCAAGTGCCGTACACGTATTTGCTCCAATATCTCTATCTGCCTTCGCTCAACGTCTGGAAATCGAAATATACCGACAAGATCGATACCAACCTGATCGGAATCAACTTCCTCGAAAAAAATCCGTTCAATGATATCACCTTGCTCCAAAAGCGAGGGGATTTCTTCAAGAATCTGGGTGACAATAACGAATCAAATGATATACTCGATATGAAGATAGGGGATTTCGTAGAGGATCAGACCGGCTTCTTTAGTATGCCTATTACGGTTTCATTTATCGCTAATTCCAAGCGTGCATTCTTGCTGCTTGCCGACAAACTCTCTATGACATCCAATAAAGAGAATATTTCACTCATCAACGAATTCTTCTATTACCTGCGGAACGAAATCAAGAAAGATAAAAATAAGGAAATCAAAACGTTGGAAAGCGGTTATGCGACGATTTTCGGATCAGGAGATTTATCCACCGATGGGGGAAAGGTGAATGATGATAAATTAATCGGATATACGCTCTACAATCGGATTTTCAATAATGGACCGAATACACTCATCGACGACCAAATCATCGACAAGACCATCAAGAGCATTATCTCGTGCGACAACGAAACCGACGAAGTATGTTACTACAAGTTCAGAGAAAGATATAGGGATATACCGACTTTCGGATATCTGCTAGGAACGGATTTCGGTACGAATGGAGCCGAAAATCTCAAACAGTTTATGCTTCAGCTTCCGCCGATCTTCTCAATCCAAGACTTTGAGTTTGATAAAATAAAATCACCAACACTTTCTGATGTAAGCAACAGCAAATACCAGGGAAAAATAACCATCGTCGTATACGGAAGAAGCGCATCAGCGCAAGAAGTAGACCAGATCGCTCAAGCGCTGGGCAATAAATGTCTAGGAGAAAATAGGTCACTTACCGTCCAAGACGGACTCAATCTCATCCAAAGCGCAATCGTTAAACTTTCCGACGTCAATAAAATAGACAAAAGCTATAGTGATAATCTCCGAGAGCTTCAATGAATCATCCAGCAGCTCGATACGGATTTTCCAACCCTCAGCAATTACAAAAAAACTATAAAGCTCTTCGAACTTTATAGAATGCTTTCTGACGCGGGACTCTGTAAATAAATATAATTTTAAGTTTTAAGTGCTAAGTTTTAAATATTTTTTTCGATTATTTAACACTTAATATTTAGCACTTAGCATTTTAGTTTCAAAGGTTGTGCCAAACATGATCCACGTCTTCGTCGTCGTCCAATGCGTCGAGAAGCGTATATAATTTATTGGTCGCTTCTTCGTTCAGCTTGACGGTGTTTTCCGGGATGAATTGGATATCTGATTCGACCATATGATAATGGAATTTTTCTAGCCCGTTCTGTACGGTTGCAAAATCTTTCTTGTCGACATAGATGACCACGGTATTTCCTTCGGCTTCGAAATCGGCTATAGGAAGCTCCATTGCACGTTCCTCAAGCTCATCCTTATTCAACGGTAAGACTCTTTCTACCGTTTTTCATTTATCTTGGATCGTCTCGCTGATGCCGTCAATGACGATGACGCCTTGCTCTTTGAATTGCCGAGCTACGGAACCGATAGCTCCAAGCGTTCAGCCGTGTTTCTGCATTATCTGTTTCACGCTGGAAGCGCTTCTATTGGTGTTGGACGTCAACGCTTTGATAAGCAATGCTACGCCCTCTGGGCCGTATCCTTCGTAAAATATTTCCTCGAGATTCTCTCCTTCGAGCTGTCCGGATCATTTCAAAATCGCTTTTTCCACGACTTCTCTCGGAAGATTATATTGTTTCGCTTTGCTGAGCGCGAGATCGAGCGCTGGATTCATTTTCGGATCCGCTCCTTTCCTTGCAGCTATCTGGATGATTTTTCAAACCTTCGCATACGCCTGTGATTTCTTTGCATCTCCTGATGCTTTTCTCGCTGCAATGCTATGCCGTCTTCCCATCTTCTTTAATTTTAAATTTTAAAGGCGAAATTTACAATTTTAAAACCTTGTGCTGACGTTTTAAAATTTAAAATTCCAAATTGTAAATTCCAAATTATTTTACTTATTTTCTATAACACATTTGATGTCAGCTAGTTTGTAACCCTTTCTGAGGAGTTTCTGGATGATATCGAATCCGTCTACATCCCTGCGCTTATACGCTTGGATCTCTTTTTTGATTTTTGCGAGGGTACCTTCTCACATTTCTAACTCATATTTTTTCAATGTGTCTTTGATAATATCCTGCGGGACTCATTTCTGCTGCAGCTTCTGGATTATCTTGATTGCCGGTTTCCCTTTATTCACAACCTCGCTTCTGATATAGCTTTCTGCGAACATAGTATCATTCACATAATTCTTCTTTTTTAATTCTTCAATAGTTCGATCTACATCACTCGTAGGGTATCATTTCATGTACAGCTTAATCCTCAACTCTTTTTCAGTCTTAGGGAAACGGTAGATATATTTTAATGCGTAATCAAAACACTTCATAAGATTTTTTGTATATAAAATTATTTCTTCAACGCGAAGTTGATAGTCGATTCGTTGTTGGTGAATAATGCGACGATATCTCCTTCAGGTTTGTCCGTGGATTGCAGGTCAGAAATCAGTGCCTCGTGTTTGAAGAAATCTTTGAATTCTTTGACGATGCTTGCTAGATTTTCATCAGTCGTATTAAATAGCATTAGCACTTTATCATCTACATTATAATTGGCGTCCTTCCTCATCTGGTTCAGAAACCTGGAGATTTCACGAGCGACTCCTTCCCTTTGCAATTCAGGCGTCAATTCAAGATCCAGTTTCGCTATGATGTTCTGATCGACTGCCATATTGTCTCATTCCAGTCCTTCATATGCTATTTCATATTCGCCTGGTTCAAGCGTTCGCTCATTCCCTTCATTATCGAAAATAATCATTTTCCCATCGCCGACATCCTTGATATTCCCTTGTTTTCAGAATTGGATGATCTTCCCTGTGTCTTTGCCGAATTTTGCGGAAAGCTGGGACCCGATAGGTTTGAAGGTCTTTTGTATTTTGATGGAATCATCGAGTTCCTCGATCTTTTTCACGTTCACTTCTTCCTTGATGATATCATCGTATTTCTTCAATAATGCCTGTGCTGATGTAGTCATAAAATAGTCAAAATAATAAATAAATGAGACGCCAAGAAAGTCTGATGTATGAAGATTTTCTAACGCCGAATTTATACCAACCAGTGGTATAAATGTGTATTTACATATACAAATGCAGAGTAAAAAAGCAACCGAAGTTTTTTATTACATAAAAATTTACATATATTCTCCTTCAAAAATAAGAAATATTTTTACATTGTCCTTCAAAAATGTTCATCATTTTTGATTGGTAGACTATAATCAGTATTTGCTATTTCCAAATATCTGTTTGCGTATGTTTTTCGGATCAGAGGTATCGTAGAGCGCGAATTTGATTTCCGGAAATTTTTTGATAAGTTCGCTCGTGATATACGTTTGTATGCTATCAGTATATTTTTTGTTATCATCACTAAATCAAATACTGATATGCCTATTTTTCATAAATTGTTCACCATAATAGCTCGTATACGTGTCTATGGTTTTTGTAATGCATTTTTCAAAAGCTAAAGCTTTTTTCTCTGCACTTGTTTTGTTTCACCATCCTAGCATTTTAACGAATTCAGGATTATTACAAGGAATATAGAGATTATTGTTGAGATAGATATCTATAAGGGTATCTGGATTAATGGTTCGATCACTAAGATGGTTTCTCATGTTATAGATCATTTCCTCTCTTTCTTCCGCATTCAATACTTCATAGATAATTTTTTTGTGTATTTCTCTGAATTCTTTTAGAGCATTACCACGATCACTGACGATATCCGTAGGTGAACATTCTATAGTAGAAGTTTTGAATTTATTCCAGCTTGGTCCACCATTATCAATGACTTCAAAAACATCTCTGATGAGTTTACCATATCATCTAAATTCTCTACAAGAATATTCTATATCTTCATGAAATTTTGCATTCTCCTTGTCTTGTAACCTTTTCTCATATTCAGCATTGGGTACAGGTTCTTCTTGTCGTGAACCACCAGGCTGTTTGATGAGCAGATAAATAGGCGTTTTGGTATAGAGAATATTTTGATCGAGATCAAAAACATATGATTTTAGCATAATCATTATTATGATGTAAAACTAATTTTTTGGTTTTCATAGGATAAACATTCCTCCTCATTTAATATATTCTATGACTCTTCTTCCTTTTCGATCCATGCCTTGTCAAACAAATTCCACATTGTTCTCTTTGTATTCGATTGCCGCTCAGAGTTTCTTAGAGGTATCTTGCGTTATTTTTTTTGTTTTTTTACTATCGTTGTTTGTTTTTTCTTCAATCCTTTCCATGAATATAAAATATAAAAAAAATAAAGATTTTATCTGAATGATATTTCTATTTCTTTTTGAAAATTCGCTTCAAGGATTTCCAATCTTTTTTTTATCTCCGGATTTATGTCCAGAATTATATCAATTTTTCCTTGATCTAACAATTTTTCCTTTCCCCTGGCTAGTATTTTATCATAGATGAATTGTCCTTCACACAAACGGATAGGAATATTTTCTGCATCCTTATTGAAATAATGATAGCCTCTACGGTTCTCTCCAATTTTGACTGTTCCTACAAAAAAAGAGAGTGTTTTATTTTTTTCTTTTTGATTGATTTGCCTGATAAAATCTTCTTCTGTGTATTTGCTCTCAAGAGTGATTTTTTCTGCGTATACGTCCCATCATAAAATTTTATTGAGAAAGAACGCGGTTACCTGACATTGTTCACGCGCAGGATTTTTTTCTTCTCGATGTTCCGGATCTCACGATGTTTTGCTGCTTCGGGATTTTGGAAGTATGCGTTTGACATAATCTGCAGAAAGTTTCATAGCTATAATTATATAAAGTAACAATCGTTTATTGATTTAATAAGAAATGTCAAGAGTAATAATACCGACTGTTTTTGAACTAATAAATTACTTCGCTTACGCTTGTTCTTTATGTATCAAAAATCGCCGGTATATATTATTCTTCAAAAATATGTTTTAGTATTTTTGATTGAAGAATATATGGTTGCCAAAATTAATAAATATTCAATTGGCAAACCATAATTTCGACGTCACAAAAACTTTCATTGCTTCAAGTTTTTATTGCGTCTCAATTAAAAAAAGGTCGGCAAATACGCCGACCTTGAAATGTGTGAAATGTTTTTTACTTGTTTACGGGAAGTTCAAATTCAATCTTCTTTTTTATTTCCCCATTTGAATGAACCTTGTCAAAGTAGAACCTGAAGGGAAGATTTTCATAATAATCCCATCCTTTAAGATAATAGGTACATTTACATTCTTCGTGGTTAATGGTGAGTTGTTGATCTTCTCCTTTGAGATACTTAAGTGCAATACCATCAGGTTCAAATACAATAGTTTCATCTTCAGTCGATTCATCGATTTCATTGGCAGCCCATTCATATTTTGCGATAATATTCTTGAGTTTTTCTTTAAATTCAGAACTCACAATAAACACACTATTAAGGGCAGCGATTATATCGTTGAAGTAAACATTCAATGCAAATTCCTTTGCTTTTTTGTAGAGTATATCACTTAGTTCATCATACTGATTCCGGAGTGATATGGTCATCAACGAAGCCAAAACCGTATAGAACAACAAGGAAAATGCAATTGTGAGTGCAACACCAAGAAGTGTTAGAAAAATGATCGCTATAACATCTCCGTAAATAAACTGTATGAGCCATTCCCAACGGAAGTTAAGGAAATCCATTCCGAGGGTGAGATAGAAAACCATACCGATACCAATGGTACCAAAAATGCAGGAAAAAAGTGATGCTACATTACTTTTCTTATTAATCTGAGAATTGATTTCAGCTATGCGTTCGTTTATTGCCTTATTAGCATCACCGAACGATTTTTTGTAATTTTTCATAGTTTTATTTTTTTGTTTAATATATCATATATATTTACTAACAAATATCAAGAGTAATTTACAACCTAGTAAAGGGGATGATTTCTTCCTTCTCTTTATAGATATTGTGGAGATCTTCCCGGTTCTTTATCTTCTCTACATCCCGATCACCGATTCTTGTCCTTCTGAGTTGGATCAACGTTCCGCCCATACCCAATTCCTTACCGAGCCAGTAAGCGATAGATCTGATATACGTGCCGGACCCGACATCTATTTTCAACTGCAATAATGGAAAATCATACCTCAAAATTTCATATTTCTGAACTTTCATCACTTTATTCTCTTCGATGATATTTCACGCTCTGGCATCGTGATACGACCTTTTCCCTTCCCTTTTCTTAGCGCTGAACGCGGGGAGCGGAAGCGCGTACTCCGGTATCAGTGAATCTAGCTTTTTCTTGATTTCAGCTAATGTCGGCGCCTCTACGGTGCCGTTTTCCATTTCCACTCATATTTTCTTTCCATCCTTGATCGCTAGTTCGTAATTCACAATTTTCTCCCAATATTCCATATCCCGCGTATCCGTCAATTTAGAAAAATCGATGGTAGCGATATAGGATTTATCCAGTCAGATAAGTTCTGTCAGTTTTTTGGTATCATCGCCCAAGGCGAGAATCATTAGTCCCGTAGCCATCGGATCAAGTGTTCAACTGTGCCCGATTTTCTGTTTTGTGAAATGACGCCTGAAAATGCGGATGACGTCAAAACTCGTAATTCGTGCTGGCTTATCGACAGCTAAGAACATAATGAATAATGAAAAATTTAAAGTGAAAAATGGTGGAAAGTATTCTATGGACTACTGTTATATAACAATAGTTTATAAGTTTACAAATCAATCGTTATTCGTTATTCATTCTTCATTTTTCATTCATTTAAAAATAGTTGATTTTGATGCTGAAACCAGTACTATTCTGGTGGTTTTTTAGATTTTAAACAAAAATAATGAAAAAATTATACATGGTAGGATTGGTACTGATTGCCGCTAGCGTAGCAGGATGTACGCTCAAAAGTCCTAAAGTTCCTGTATTGACGACAGGTGATACCCAGGAGATTACGTGAAATGCAGATCTTACATGAATAAATACGACAGGAAATGCTATGGAAGAATTTACCGGAGAATTTGATTCAGGAGTAGTGCCTACCGTTACTGGCAGTGAATGAGTGAATGCAACAACCGGCGCTGTCGTTGATGTGAACAACATGATCAATCAGAGAAAACTACAATCAGGAGATACAAGCAAACTTACGGAAGAAGATATCTCGCTTATGGAAAAGATCATCCAGAAAATACAAAACATAGGAAAATAATCTTATTGTTTTTTTAGCTATTAGTACGTGGTATGAATACCTTATTTGAAATGATCAAAGGAATTTTCTTTTTCCTGACGATAGTTGTAGGGCTTTTTCTCCTCAGAGGAAGCGTGATTTTCGGTCCGGAATACGAAATACTGATCAAACAGATCCTGATGCCGGGATATTTGGTCTTTTGCTGAACCATGTTCGGATACATCGTTGCCCGCATTCAGCTCGGATACGAAGATGATCATCCGCACAAAAACAGGATTTACGTCAGATCGTTTATTTTTGGCGTAGTTTTAGGCGTGCTCCTGGCTATAGCATATATGTTTATCTAATTTTGAACTATGAAAAAAATATTACTTCTGACACTATTGACGTTGTTTATTCTGACCGGGTGTAAATCCAAATCCTCTTTTTCATTGACCTTCGACGAATTTACCATTAAGCTCTATGATAACAACAAGCAATATACGGCGATTCAGCCGGATACCAGTATCGTAGATATGAAAGTACTTACGGAGATGAAGGAGACAATACTAGGGACAGGAAATACAGGATTCATCAATTCATTCATCATCATCAAGACACCTATCCAATCATGAATCGATATCAAGGAACTCGTCGACTCCAATACCAAACAGCTTCAACTCAAACTCTTGAAATACAAAATCACTGATAGCGTCAACAAAAAAGTGAAATGCGATGATGTACAATATTCTTGATATGTGACCGCTTTTTCCTATCAATTGAATAATCAGACATTGTATGATGGACAATACTTTTTCACTGATGATGAATCACTCTATCTGCTTTCACTCAGCAGTGATGACAACAAAGATATCCAAAGCTTCATCAAAAGTGTAGGAACTGTTAAATGCATCAACTAAATAATTTGAAATTTATAATGTGCAATTTGAAATTTACAAACACACTCACTTAGGTTTTCAAATTCAAAATTAATCTTTTTAATCTTTATCAATGAAGTCATGGCATCTCAAGACTTTTTCAATGAGCCAAGCAACCTCAGCGGATGGCAATTAGTAGGAAAAGTGTTTATCGGCATCCTCATCGGAGGAGTGATCGCTGCATTGCTGTTTGTAATCCTTTCATTCATGGGAGGGATGTTTACCAGTGCATTCGGTCAGCAAGCAGGCGCTACCGTAAATCCTATGCTGTCGTTGATCTTGCTCTTCATATGATTTCTTAGCACGTTCATAGGAAATATCGCTGTCGGAGGTGTATACAGCCTCTTCTACAACAGAAAATATTACAACACCAGCAAGATGTTCGGTCTGCTCTTTTTGACCAACGGAATCCTTTTCTTCTTCCTTGCTCCTATCTATATCGTATTTGCAAGCCAGATAGATGTGCTCTTTATTATCTTGGGTTTCCATATTCTTTTCTCAGTATTCGCTTCAGCCGCTCAGATAGAATTTTCTACCAATCCTAACTATAGCGCTTCATCATTTATGGGAAATATTCTCTGATTTGCATTAGCATTTCTCGCATATGCCTTGATCTACAAGATGTCAGGTTCTGCAGCCGTGCAACAAAGAATTTACCTCTTTATGCTTCTGCCTCCTATGCTTGGATATGCGATAATCCCTTTTGGAGCAGGTATCCGGGAAAAGGTATACTATAAATTCTACGAACTTGGAAATAACGGATTTTATATCCCATCCGTTGCAGAAACTAATGACGAAGAACCGGAAGATACAACGAATAAAGACGGTTCGGAAGATGTAAACGTAGAAAACTAAAAAAATAATGCTAAGTGCTAAATGTTAGGTGTTAAATATAGGAAAACATTTACTTAAAACTTAGCACTTAAAATTTAAAACTATAATTTTGTAGTATGTATCTGTATTATATAGCATCACTTATCAAATTTGTGCTTGGTATCGCTATCATGCTGATCACCTACACGTCCATCAATGTGTACGAAGATCCCGTGATCGGTATCGGCCTAGGTATTCTCTGATTATTCATCGCCGCGCGAGGAGCGAGTTTCTTCCTTTTTCTGTGAATACAGAAATTTTTCCGCGATATTTCCAAAGAGCGTTTAGTAAAAGATAGTTACAAGCTTTCACTCTTATTCGGAATTTATGTGCTCATCAACGCGTTATTTTTGCTCTTATGATATCGAAGCAAATTTCTCTGACTCATACTCCTCGTAGGATTCATCATTCTTCAAGTGGTTTTATTCTCTGAGCAAAAGAAAACAACCAATGAATTCCCAAATATCTAGTACAGTAAAAAAGATCCAGGAAAAGCTCAAGACCGTCTATGATCCTGAATTTCCTATGATTGACCTCTATACCTTATGACTGATTTATGATGTCAAATTTTCCCCGAAAGAGAAACTTGTCAGTATTCTGATGACGTTCACGACTCCGTTTTGTCCTATGGCGGAGATGCTGCAAGAGATGGTCAGGAACGCGGTTCTCGAAGTGATTCCCGATGTTTCCGTTCAGATAGAGATAACGTTCGAACCGCCACGGAATCAGACCATGATCAAAGACAAAGATTTGCAAAGAATGTTCGAATAGAACATATTTACGTCATTCCGGCGCTAAGTGTTGCAGCCGGAATCCAATTTGCTTAGCATGGATTCCCGCTTTCGCGGGAATGACGTCCATATAAAAAAAACCTGGCCATGCATTCCAGGTTTTTTCTTTACCGACGGGTGTCGGCATTATTTCCAGTTCTTTACTGGCTAGTTCAGCTTCAGTTCACAGGTCCGCCGCATCATCTTCATCCTCCCATTCATTTTTCTGGTCATCCTCTCATTCATTTTTCCATTCATTTTCCTACATCAAACCACATTCCCATGCCGTTGCCTTCACCTTTGAGTTCTCCAAGTCCGAGATCAGTACTGAGAGCATCTATCTTTTCTCTGTATGTCTCTATTTCTTGGAGCTTTTGGAATTTGACCTCAGTGTCGATTTTGGTGAGGATAGGATTGCCTACATTCAATGTTTGCCAAGTAGCATAATCTCAACTCAACAAAGCAGTCTTGATTTTTGCTTGTTTAGCCATTTCTACGACCATGGTCGTGAATTGTTCTTTTGTCATGTACTTCGTGATGCTGTACTTCGTGTGAGCGGCTACGAACGCAGTATAATCGTTGTTCTTCATCGCTGCGTCTATGGCAATTTTGAATGCTTGTGCATCTCATGTGTTGGTAAACTTACCCATCATGTCATCGCGGTCTCTCACTATCTTGGCTCATGAGCCATATCACATATTTGCTGTTCATGTATTCGCTGCAAATGTCGTCGCTCAGAATACCACGCTTGCTATTCACAGCAATCAGATAGTACTCGCTACGATAAATTTTGTTTTCATGTCATTCTCCATAAAAAATTAAAAGAGATTCAATGAAAATCTGAAATGTATTGAAGATTTTCATGTTATCGAATTTATAGTTACTACCTTAATAATTTCAGAATAAAAAATTATTTGGTAGTAAACTATAAAAGGTCGTCAATTGACGGCCCCAGTATATATATCTACCTTAAAGGAAACTAAAGATTACCTTAAATATAATTTAATAAACAAAATGCTAAGTGTTAAGTGCTAAATGTTAAGTGATAGTATGGGTTGTTTCACGAACTATTGTATTATACAATAGTCTGTAATACGACAAGTCTTTCACTTAGCACCTAAAACTTAGAACTTAGCATTGTAGTCCATTAGTTTGGTATTTGATATCCGAAGCCCTTGATCGTCTCTATGAGCGTCTTCCCTAATTTTTTTCTCAGCATAGAAATGTAGACATCGAGTTTTGCATCTTCTTCGAACACTTGATCATTGCCTCGGACTTCTTCTATGATTTCTGTCCTGGAGACACTTCTTCCTTTCCTTTCCAAAAGATATTCCAATATCTGGAATTCCTTCAAGGTCAGCTTGATCTCCTTGGAATTCTTTATGACTTTTTTCTGATCCTTATCGAGAATGATGTTTTTGTGTTCTATGATATTTTTTGTGCCTGATCTTTTTGTGATAGCTTGGATCCTTGCATCCAATTCCTTCAAATCGAACGGTTTCACCAAATAATCATCAGCGCCGCAAGAGAATCATTCGAGCTTATCATCTAGTTGTCATTTAGCGGTCGCCATAATAATAGAGACATCCGGTCTTATTTTCCTGATGTTCTTACATAAGGTAATGCCATCCATTCACGGCAGCATGAGATCAAGCACGATAACATCGAATTCATGATGCTTCAGAATCTCAAATGCGTACAAGCCATTCTCGGCTCGCATGACATCATGATGTTCAAATTCGAGATATTTCTTGATGTTGTTGCCGATGGTCTTGTTGTCTTCGACGACGAGAATTTTCATTGATTATCGTTTAGAAATTTAAAATTAGAAATTGATGATGCACGTAGTTCCTTTATTCACTTTGCTATCAATAGTTATATGCCAGCCGTGTTTTTCTACAAGCAATCTTGTTAGGTAGAGTCACAGTCAGAAGCTTTTGGTATCTGTTTTTGAACGATCAGCCTGTCGGAATCTTTCCCGTATATGCTCGAGATCGCTTTCTGCGATACCCTTACCGTTATCCTTGATGATAAGATTTTTAGCATCCAATGTGATATCTATGGTTCATCATTCAGGAGTGAATTTATATGCATTATCCAAAATGTTCTTTACGATGATGCTCCGGCTTTCTTTATTCACTTTCTTAGAAATGTTTGCACTGATATGCGCGGTAAGCGTAATATTTTTTTGCTGATAGATTTTCTGTACATCATTCACGATACTTTGGATGAGTGTGCTGATATCCACCTGTTCTTTCTTGAGCGTTTCCAATGCTTCAAGTTTGCTTATACCTACTAACGTTTCCAAAAGCTGATTCATGCCTTTGAGCTGTTGTTTTATGTTATTCAATCCGTATTCGTAATTTTTGGTTTTGTTCGTATAATCGATTTCGGTGCTCATGCTCATAAGCGGTGTTTTGAGCTCATGCGATGCATTCGTAACAAAGTCTTTGAGACTTAAGGTTTGATTATGGATTTTTTCCAATACCTCATTGAATTTCTTGCTGACTCTATTGATTTCGTCATGAGGATGACCGGAGATTTCTATTTTTTGATCTAAGTTGTCGATATGAAGATGATCGAGGAATCAGAGTAATTGGTTGAGTTTTTTGAGAGATGTTTTTACAAAAAAACGAGAAAGGATATACGAGAGCGCTCAAAAGAAGAGCATAAGATAGATACTTATCCGGATGAGGTTTTTCTGTACTAGTACATGTGGAGTAACATTCGTTATGATGAGCTGATTTCCAACTTTTTTGTACATGAAATACATATCATCGATTTTTGCGATAGATTGCCGTCGATGGGATTGTTCAAGCTTCTGTCATTCCGGGCTATCGATATCGAAAATCTCTGCTTCTTGCGCCCTATTTTTCCCCAAGACCATTTTCTCCGCTACGGGCGGTTTCGGTCATGGAGGAATCTGTCCATGCTGCCTATTGTATCGGCTCTGGAAAAATATGGCATTCGCCAAGATGCTGAAAAGCAGCACCTGCAGCATCGTGAAGAGCATGAATTTCAGGCTTATCTGTGTCGAAGTCTTAAGGTTCGAAAACGAAAGTTTTTTTCGCATGGTGAGGTCGTAATGAGTAAATTTGCCAATATATAGTCAACTACCTTAAATAAACATTAAATCCGTAATTACAATGGTATGAAAAAAATCCGCCTAGGCGGATTTTTCTATGTGTGGAAATTAATTTACAATGTCTTGTCCGTAACGATCTTTCCTTTTACACAACCATTCAAAGCGTCTCTTTTGACCGCTTCAGCTCGGAAGTTCGTTAACACGGTTGCAGAAGTATATTTCACGCCTCGTTTCTCCAATATTCACTTCATGACGATATAGCTTTCACAGACGATATATTTGCTTGGATTGGTTGTCTTTCCGATAAGCTTGTTCGCATATGCCGTTCTCCGTTCGTTGAAATATGGATTTTTGGTGGTTACATAGGTGAATGAGATATCATGGCTAGTTACTAATGGTACGTTGTATTTTTTGATCAGATAGATAACGGCATCCATGATTTTCTGGCTACCTATGCTGGTAGGACTGACTGTTGTTGTTGAAGTTGCCGTATCCGTTGATGTTCATAGAACAGTTCCTGTTTCATTCTGGATATCTGAATCTATCGTCATTCCACTGAAGACATCTGACGATACCTCTTGAGTTCCTGTAGTAGCTCATAGACCTGTTCCTAAGACTGTTCATTCACCCGTAAAGACATATCCATTTGTAGGGATTTTTTCTTCTCCCAGGAAGTTTTGTGCCATATAGTCTTGGAAGCTTGAGTTGAATTCTTTATGTACTTGATAGTAGTCATATGCGGTCAATGCGAGGCTGCATACCAAGAGGATAAGATATATCTTAGTTCATAATAATGCTCGGAAACTTTTGGTGATGCGATGTTTGAACATAAGCGTCAATGAAAGGAATACGATGAATCCAAGCACTAATGCAAATACGAGCATGACTTCTATAGAACCGCTATTGTACTGGAACATGAAGAAAATGATAATAGCTACGATGAAACTTATGATAGCAGGAAATGCTAATTCCGGTTTCTTTTTATGTTCTTTGACCACTGCGCGGAAATGCTCATGAAAAGAGACTTTAGCCTCTTTTACCGGCTTTTTTTCAAGTTCTTTAGATTCTTCGGTCGTACCTTCCACCGTATTATACAGGATGCCGATCAAAATGATCGCTACGAGGTTGATTGCTCCCAATCGGAAAAAGTTTGCCTGTCCTCGCAATACTCCTATAATCAATGGTTGTAACACGAAAAAATAGATACTGAACAAAAGAAAAAGGTTTTTTTTCATCGATTTTTAATAGTATTAAGTAAAAATGTCAACTAATTTTACCTATATATCGGCATATATATACTTTCTCAGGTGTTTTTCAAGGTCAAAATTTGCAAAATGTAGATAAAGCAATATAATTAAAAAACAATGATACAAGCCGTTTTATCACTTATTATCAGGCTTCAAAATATGAAAAAGCTTATTGTAGGAGGAATTATCATGTATGCATCACTGCTCGTCGTCTGATATGCGCAGATGATTGTTCCTGATTCGGAAAATTATATCCTCAATGAGAATGATCAGCAGGTGTTGAATACCCAAGGAATCAATGATCCGCTCAGAAACGGAGCATACAATATCATATCACCTGAAGGATGAACAGGAACATTGTCAGGAGTAGTGGGAGTAGGTAACGAAATTTCTAGCCATCAGAATGCCCAAAGCCAAGTTATGAATGTCATCAAAAATATCATCAATTACGCATTATGAATGGTAGCGCTTGTTGCACTGGTATATCTCGTCTATCATGGATTCTTGATTGTGACTGCAGCAGGTGATGATACCCAATATAAAAAAGGGCTCAAAGGAGTGAAATTCGCCGCTATCGCTATGGTGGGGATATGAGCAAGTCGGCTCATCGTGAGCGCAATATTCTGGCTTATCGCTTTAATTATCGGACCATAAAATATATGATGAAAACATTCATTACTACAGTTCTCCGTAATCTTCTCAAAAACATCTTTATTATCTTTGGATGAATTTTTGCTTTAGGAATGGTATTGCCTGCGTTTACTGCAGGGCAACAGTTTTCTGATACGGAATTCCCATATGAGATAAATGCACAAGATCCCAATCTTGAAACAACGGATATCGCTCAAGTAGTCAAGGAAGAAGCGGTCTGAACGCAATGAAGCACTAGCCCTACCATCATCAAAAGACTGACGGATTTCTTCAGATTAAGCTGAACATCATATGACACGTGAACTTCCACAGCCACTAATTACGTCAAATGGATACTCAATATATTACTCGGACTTGTAAGTTTCCTTTCACTCGTTATGATTATTTTCGCGTTTTATCTCATCTTCTTCTCCA
The DNA here is from genome assembly GCA_903904875.1 of uncultured bacterium. Lineage (GTDB taxonomy): Bacteria > Patescibacteriota > Gracilibacteria > Absconditabacterales > Absconditicoccaceae > CAJBLF01. The sequence continues at coordinate 68,838 of CAIVEC010000011.1, forward strand.
AAGGCGAAGACGGTGTGGGAAAAGCGAAAAAGATTCTGATCGGTGTCGGGATAGCGCTTGCAATAATGTGATTGTCATGGTTTATCGCTAGCTTCTTCTTCAATATCTATACAACGGTCGCTCAATAGTTTTATTTTTTCGTCCTATCTGATGTTCTTGAATATGTGAGAAAAAAACAAAATCCAAAAGCAGAAACACGAAAATCTCTTCAATACAGAGACCATGTTGCCGATATCGGAAATCAGGAACGATACGATCATCATGAAAGATGGAGGACTTAGGTCTATCCTCAGGATCAATTGAATAAACCTTGATCTCAAAAACGGCGACGAACAGCAAATTGTTCTCGAACAATACAAAAAATTCCTGAATTGATTGGAATATCCTATCCAGATCCTTGTCCGCAATACGTTCTTGGATCTTTCCAATTACCTCACCTACATCAGAGGTAATATAGACGGCATAGAAAACCCTGTCCTCAAGTGACAAGGTGAAGCATATTACAGATTTCTCCAGAATATAGATATGCAGCAATGATTGATTTTCAATAAAGAATTTTATATCATAGTTCCTTATTATGAAGGTGAACAGGATAAAGGGCAGATCCAGAGATCACGATGGGGAAAATTGCTTGATGTGCTTAATGCCAAGGATAGCGTAGAAAAAGTCGTTACGAGATATAGACAGTTCCTCAAAGGAAGGAATATGCTTGAAACCAGGGTTTCTCTTATCATCGACGGACTCAATAGCATGTGAATCGCTGCAGAAAAAGCGACCACACCGGATATCATCAATCTCCTTTTCCGTTGCTATAATCCATTGCTTCATAGCTCTCAAGCACCAGCTGTTAAATAGCTATTGTACGCTGCATATATAAAAAATCCGTATCCACGGATTTTTTTTGAAGTATTTGCTATCGACTGTCGACTAAAGACTATCGTCTAGTTAGAGTTTCATATCGAGATCGTATTTTTTTGCTATACAATATTTCTTCGCTTTTTCGTAGAGTTCATCGCATTTGGTCAATCGTTCTTCCTTGCCTTCTCATCTATCTATTTGCTGTTGGTACCATTCCTTTCTTCTCAAAATTTCAGCGAGCGAAGCGATGCACACCACGTCATCATTCGTGATAGCCATCCCTGCACAGTTGATTCCCATGTCCGTAGGGGACTGATATTTGACCATATAGTTTTTGTGATTGACGATTTTTTTCGCGATAGTCATCACGATATCAAATGCATCCATATCCCTGTTGTAATTCACGGAATCCTGTCCATACGCTTTTTTGTGATAGGTATCCATCATGTTGTAATCGCCGATATCCACGGTAGCAGCTTCATATGCGAGATTTATCGGATGTTCAAGCGGAAGATTCCAGATAGGGAATGTTTCATATTTTGCGTATCCGGATTTTACATCCATCTGATGATCATTGTATATCTGTCCGAGACAGGTCGACATTTTTCCGCTGCTGGATGCGGCTCCCGTCACCAAAATCAGATTCTTCGTCAATGGAATATGATCGTCATGACCGAATCCATCCTCATTCAAAATTGCATCAATATTTTGCGGATATCCGTTGATCTTGTATCTTTCTCGTACCCTGTATTGTTTCCTTTGGAAGTCTTTTTCGAATTCGAGGATGACGTCGAACATATTGCCGATATCGATGTTATTGATGACGATATGCGGTTTGAGTCAGATATTCTTTTCGATGTTTCTGATCATCTGATAGACGTATTCCTTATAATCGATCTTCTGATTGCTCAATTGCCTATTGGATAAGATATCATTCGCGTTTACACAAAACAATATTTCTGCCTGGGATTTCAATGACGTGAAGATATTCTTCTTCGATTCCGGATCGAATCATGGAAGGACTCTCGCTGCGTGCGCGTCATACATGAATTTCCCGCCGATCTCCAAATACAGTCTTCCACCGGAAAAATTAGTGATCCTGTCGAGGATCTTTTCTTTCTGAAGTCTGATATATTTTTCTCCGTCGAATCCGTGTTTTTTGTAATTGATGATATCACTGCTGTTTAGCATGTTCGTGAATGCAGAAGGTAAAATGTACGAGGATGGGGAGTATGGTTACAAGTTACAGGTTGAAGGTTTCAAGTTATATTTTCCTGCTCCCTGGAACTTACTCCCTGCTCCTTAGTATTGTCTAATTGTAGTTGCTTTTTCTGGATTTTGCAAGTTATGGAAAGAATAGGCACCACCTTGGATATTGAAAGTATTTTTTACAAGATTATTGTATTGACTTTTGGAAGTAAATATGTATAAGAAATATATGATTTTACATCATATCCATATATCCATGACAAAAGAAAAACTCACCCGTAAAGAAATAGAATCTGCTATTGAAGAAAAAAAGGATTTCTTAGTGAGTGAGATGACTAAGCTTTGAAAAGAATCAACTCCAATCACAGAAGAAATCGCTGTACAAGTATATAATGCATCAGAAAAAATCCTCGAGCTTTTTAAACAAAAGGAAGGAATAGAGATCAAGGAAGTAAAAGAGAAATTCGCTGAAATAGAAAAAGTCGTTTTTGAAAAATATTTATCCATAAAAGAAAGAATTAGAATAACTGCTCTGCGTGATTCTCTAAAAAGGCAGGCGGGTAATAAATATGAGATATCTTATCAACAGGCAATAATGAAACTCTACAACAAAGAAGTCATCATCAAAAAAGATTCAGTTCAGTTTCTCTATGCTAATAAAGAACTTGATAAACAAGAACTTCAATATTTTCCAAAAACCATCCACATAAAAGATGGCATAGAAGATCATTCCTATAAGGGGGTATATGGCGAATCAGTGTATAAACGGGTGATAGAACAAAGGGTTTTGGATCCTAAACATCCGAATCATCATATTTTCCAAAAGGCAAAAAAGAACATAGAACAGGAAGGAAAATATCTAGCGACATATGATAATACCTTTACTCCTATATTGAATGGTTTCACAGGCACCCCAGCTCAAAAAATCAGAGGAATGCAACTTCTTACGTGATTCTTCGGATGGATTCTCCTTTCTGAAACCAAAGAATCCAATGATCGTCCTCGTACGATGGTATGTGAACATCGGGATTTAATGGCATATATCAGCAACGAAAATAAACCAGGCTACTATGGTTGTTTCTTGATAGCCAAGGACTGCTAGCC
>CAIVEC010000012.1 GCA_903904875.1 uncultured bacterium
CTTGTGCAAGGTAAAATATATTTCCAGCAATATTTATAAAATTCTTTTTCGTAAGAAAATATATAAGTTTAGAACTATATTTACTCAGAATATAGTTTTTTATTTTTCCGAAAACATCAAGATCAAAAAAACGTCCAAAAATTCAAATATACCGATTTTGGGTCTAAATCACCTGAATTTCACCTCAACCACCAAAAAAAACAAGTAAAAACGCAGTTTTTTGGATGATTGAGGCGTATCGAGTATCGATATAAGCACGATTTTGGGACTTGAGTGGCACTTAGGTCAGCCCAAGGACGAAAAACACTAGATTAGAAGAGGTATTTTTACGTATTTTGGTAGAGGAGCACTCCTCTGCTTTTTAATTAAGACGCAGTAAAAAAATGCAGATATAAAAAATTGCTGAAGAATTCCACAGCAATTTTATAAAAAACAAAATATTCTTTTTTTTAGACAGGAATTGTAACTTTCTTGAGTTTTTCCTTGCCATCCTGTGTTAACGCGAAATTTTCAAAATCCGTAGTTTTGATCCATCCCCTACGGTGCAACACCGGAAGATCATCGGTCAAATTATTCGGAATAAGATTCGCTACCTTAGACAAGGAATGAAGGTGGTCAGCGATTTTTTTGAAAGAAACTGGAGCAAATTTATTACCATTTTCTTTGCAAATTTCTACATAAGCCTTCAGAATAGCCTGTTGATGAGAACAAAGAGCAAGGCCCATTCCCCCATTCAACATAATGCTTTCATACGAAGCCAAGTTCATAAGGTTACTCGGCAAAATAACAGATTGATTGTTTTGTTGATTGTTCATAAGTTATTAATTATTTTTTTTTATGTTTCTATAGTGTATCTTATAATCATTTTACCTAAAAAGTCAAACATATTTTTTTTGCAATAAAAAAAAACTACCTGATAGATAATCAGGTAGCCGTCTACCTAGAGACGGCCGTGCCTATTATCTATTAGGCTTACAGAATAAGTACTCCTCTACTTATTGTGTATGCCCAATAAAATTTTAATGCCGCCTCTAAGATGAATGCAAGCCGTTCACTTTGGTAAGTTACTTATACTTGCGAACAAATCTTTAGAAAACTAAGGATTTGTAATAGTAATGATCACAGAGCCCAACTGGCGTAACTCGTTTTTGTTTTGAGGTAATTTTTGTTTACGGCTAATTTTTATCGTTATATATGAGTAAAACAAAGGGATTATACAATTATCATATAGCTTTTTGTTATCACACGAACAAAAAAAGAACTATAAGTATATTGCTATTTTTTAAAAAAGAGTCATAACATCAAAGTCAGGACTCTTTTCAATTAGGAATTATCAATTAAGAATTAGTGTTTTGGTCTGACATCATCTTTCGTAGTGATTGACTCCGTAGTTGCTGAGAGTACTTTCTGAATATTTCTGATAGTAGGCATATCATCTTCTTTTAAAAACACAATATCTTCACGTTTCTTCTTTGGTGAAAACTTGATAGGTTTAGAATTTACAGCTCATTGAAGAATTGCAGCAAGGTCGAAAACAACATTTTTCTCTTTCTCTATTTTATGTTCATTATTTTCATTGCATTCCAGTAGTTTTTTTTTCATGACTCCAAATATGTATAAAACTAATTAGTAGTAGTCACTGAATCAGTTGTAGGAGTTGTTGTTTCCGTAGTTGTTGCAGGTGTTGTTGTGGCAGGAGCAGTAAAATCTACCGTAGGAACTACATTAGCTCATGTTACCGCTTCGAATTGCTGAGCTTTTTCGAAGTTAAACATGGATGCTACGATATTTGCAGGAAATCTGCGGATATAGATATTCAAGGTATTTACTGCATCATTGAAGTTTTTTCTTTCAACCGTAATTCTATTTTCTGTTCCTTCAAGCTGCGTCATAAGATCACGGAAAGCTTGGATTGATTGAAGTGTAGGATAATTTTCCACAACCGCTAACAATTTAGATAAAGCAGATGAAACCTCCCCTTGCGCTTGTTGGAATGCAGCGAAAGCTTTTGCATCTTTGATATCCACATTTACTTTAGTTGCGTTTGCTCTAGCGTTGACTACGGCAATCAATACTCCACTCTCCTGTGCTGCAGCACCTTTTACAGTGTTTACAAGATTCGGGATAAGATCCAATCTTCTTTGGTACACGTTTTCCACTTGCGACCAAGCTGTTTTAACGGTTTCATCATACTTCACTATAGTGTTGTATTTGCCGACTACGAACAATACTGCTACAACCACGATAGCTAAAATGATAAGTAATGTCTTTTTCATGAAAAAATTTTTTATAAAGTAAAATTACTTGTAATCATTAACTTTAATGCATATATCAGAAAGATACTGATGCACATCATGAATCAATGAAGGGATCTTACGCTCCTCCACGTTATCGTCTATAAGATAGTAAAAAATCTGACTATTACAAGACCAAGCCACATCGAAGAGTGAAAGCAACTCCTTTATATCTTTTGGGAGTTTGATATCAGGAGATTTTAACAATAACGCTCATTCCCGTAAAATCTGCATACCTGGCAAGAGATGTTTCAAAAAAGCCCTACCTTCATCCTGAGAAAGATAATCTTCCCTCAATTGGATGCGTTTATTGCGGATTTCGAGTTCAAGCGCTGATCTAAGATCAGATTTTATGAATTTTATATGTAATAGTATGTCATTCCCATAAAAAAGCTCAGAATGGTTTTTGATATGCAAAAGTTTGAGACAGAAGACATCATTTCACTCGTTTATGTCGTCTTGTGTCAAGATTATGAACTTTTCACGAACGAAGAAAGACCTGATGGAGTTTAGGAAAACGAAGTTTACCTCCTCGACAACAAAAACAGGGACCTGGACATCACCCTTTTGGTATAGATAGATAGATACCAGTCAATCTTTCAATACACTGACGATATTTTGAAGCTTTTTTATAGTCATGGATATAATATTTAAAATGTAAAGAGAAGCTTAGATTATTAGACACTTAGATTGAATTTAGAACTTAACACTTAGAACTTAGAACTTAGCACTTATTAGTCATTATCGTGATCCAGAGGACCCTCCTCCACCAAAACTTCCACCTCAGAATCATCAGAAACTTGAGCCTCATCATCCAAAACCGCCTCAAGTTCATCCAAACCGTATTCCTCTTCAGGTTCCTGTCTTACCATACAATGCCGTCAAAACACCAAAGAGCAAAAACACATATGACAAAAATACAGCAAGGATAAGATTAGCAATCACCCAGGCAATTAATAAAGAAAGTACAAGTCCTACACCGCCATACATCCATCGGCCATATTTTCTCATTTTTCTTTTCTTCTTCCCTTTGATGGAAGGGACAGTGACCCGACGACCAAAACCTGATATGGCAACAAAAAATAGGATGAAAGCCCATCCCATATATGCATCATTGGAAGAACTGCTGCTTGTAGAAGAAGCTTGTGAATAATTCTGCACTATCGTAGGATCCTGTTTGATATATCATAAGACATCATCAAGCATTTTAATGATACCCTGATAATAATCGCCATTCCTGAAATTCGGAGGAAAATCGGCTTCACCTATATTCTTGGTAGCAAGATCCGGAAGCGTCCCTTCCAAACCGTATCCTACCTGGATAGACCGTTTCTTATCATCGATCGCTATCAGAACCATCAACCCATTATCCTGACCTTTCTTCCCGACTCATCGCTTATTTCCCACATCGACTGCTGCGAGATTGATATCATCATCTACTGTCGGAACTACTAAAATCGCTATCTCGATGCTGGTCGCTTGTTCTATTTCTTGTATCTTAGCATTCAGATCAGCTTTCTGTGTTTCAGAAAATACGCCGACCTTGTCGGTGACATATCATTCATAGTTCGGGATTTCAAATCCGCAAACCACTCAGAGAAAACACAGAACAATAAGACCTTTTATTAGATGTTTCACAATCACGGCTGAGAAGATAAAGTATCTTTCGGATTTCAATGCTTCAGATTATTCACCAAATCATAACATGTTTTTGGATCACCTGCCTGTTTATATATTTCATTGATTTCATCAAGAGCTTTCTGAGGGATTCCTCTTGTGGATTTAACTGTATGAGATTCTGGAGTCACAATAAAAAATCTTCGTATTTTAGTTTCATCATATCGTTCATCTTTGTTGATAATGAATCATCTTGAATTTCAATCTTTCGTAGAAAAGGACCTGATTCATTCTTTCTTTTTCTTATTCAGATAACAATCGGCTTTGATTTTAACTATTTGTCCATCATTACTAACCACAGTTCACGAATGATACGGCATCATACCAGACAATCAGATTTCTACCGCATCTCATGGTTTAAGACCGCACAAGTATTCTTCTTGCAACTTATCCTGGAGTTTTTGCTGATCAGCATCCAAGGTTCATGCACCAAAAAGAAGAACATCAGCCAAATGGACTTTAAAACGAATCAGTTTCTGTTCGTTGGTCTCTTGGTGATTCTCATCCTGGACAGGTATGTTATGTTCTATTATCGGTTTTAGAGGGTCCATGAGAACACACCACAAATAAAAATATAGGTATATTTAATATGTTCAATCTGATTTTGACTTCAATTCGCTGAACTTCATGATTTCTCTTTCGAAATAGAGCTCTGAATCGCCGACCGGTCCGTTCCTATTTTTTCTCACACAGATATCGGTCAATCCTTTCTTGTCCGTATCAGGATCATAATAATCTTCTCTATGAAGCATCACTACAGCATCAGCATCCTGCTCGATAGCGCCAGATTCTCTCAAGTCAGAAAGCTGTGGCTTCTTATCCACTCTTTTTTCCACTTCACGAGAAAGCTGTGATAATGCCATGATAGGGATTTCAAGTTCTCTCGCAAGTTCTTTGAGACCTCTAGATATTTCAGAGATTTCTTGTACTCTATTACCAGAATATCATGAATTCGTTCCGCTCATCAGCTGGAGATAATCGATGATCACGAGATCAAGCGTATTTTTTTCTATCTTGAGTCTTCTGATTTTGGATTTCAATTCAGGGATGGTGGTAGATCATTTATCGTCGATGAAGATATTTGTTTCTGAAAGCGATTCCATAGCTTCACCCATGATGGTGAAATCTTCCGTATCCAGTTGTCATTTACTGATCTTCCGCATAGGGATGCCGGAAACCATAGACAACACCCTATCTGCTATCTGATCAGAGCTCATTTCCAGAGAAAATAAAGCAACACTTTTTTTCTGATCCACTGCCATATTTTTGAGGATATTCAAAGCGAATGCTGTTTTACCCATACTTGGACGGGAAGCGAGAATGATAAGTTCTGCAGGTTTGAATCATCAAAGCATGTCATCCAATCCGTGATATCAGGAAAACACCTTTTTGAGATACGCTTTTTCCGGATGATCTACGATTTCCATATATTCCTCCACTCTTTTGTTCAAAATTTCTCAGATAGAATGTATCTTTTCTGCAACATTATTCTGGGTCAGATCGAACACCCTTTTTTCGATATCTTGCAATACTTGAAGCGTATCTTTCTGTTCATAGACATCACCGATGATTTTCTGCGACGTCTTGAGGATATTTCTGAGAATAGATTTTTCTTTGACGATCTTCACATATTCAGGACAAGACGTGGTACTTAATAAGAAGCTTGAAAGTTCATAGAGATAATCAGTTCCCCCTATGGTATCCAAGACCGTATCTTTGGAAAGTTGATCAGCCAACGTAACCACATCTATGGTCTTACGAGCTCACCATAATTTTTTCATACCTTGATAGATATAGAAATGCTCCCTATTGTAAAAATCTTCCGGAATGAGTCCTACACCGTCATAATAGTACATCAATTCGTTATCCATCAATACTCCGCCAAGCGTCCCTTTTTCAGCATCGATATTATGCGGAGGTAATTTGATATCTTCCAAGCTCACCATTCTACAATTCTAATAACAAATTAAAAATAATACAATTACAACGATTTTTTTATAGTCGCTTTATATCTATTAAACCGTCATAAGCAAAAAACCTATCTCATATCTTATAGACACTTCATTTCTTTACATGATTAACCACATTTTCTGATACGAATCAGTTGATAGTCTTTAATTCCTCTTGAGAACTTATTTTTTGAATATTCTCTCATCAAATAAGATTATACATTTCCGTCAGATTGTATCCAGCGGTACCGCAAACCAAGTAGATATTCTCACCGTCAAAAAAGAAATTATCTACGACATGTTTGCATTGTTCGGGATGTTCTATTTTGATTCTTTCATGTCCGGCGAAAAAACGGTTATAGGAATCCTTGAACACTTCCATGGAATCGTTTTTTATTATCTCATATTTCCCATCTTTAATCATAGCTCATTCTACATAATTGAATCAATGGTACACATAATTAAATACGGCATGAGGAGGTATGTCTTTGCTATCAAATCAGTAATTGCTATTTTCTATTGCCTGGAAAGTCGCCACGTTTGGTTTTTCGTCAACTCAACCATGCGGATGATTTCACACCTTATAGTATTGATAGTAGACATTACTGCTATCTTTGGAAAACTTATCATTGATCGGTTGAAAACTTGAAACGTCTTTTGTAATAAAAGATGCTGATGGCCATACGGTTTTTCTTCCGTCTTTATCTGGTTGTGGACTTTCATCTGTTCCTGACGAATATCGTACTTTCTCATTATGCAATTGATATGTTTTTCACGGTCAGACAAGATCATGATCATCTAGCGTCTTAATTAAGTTAGTTAAACATCTATCCTTCATTCTTATTATATTAATGGTTTTTTCTATAGCTACGCCATTAGTCTCTATATTTTGTTGGAGCAATTGAGCTATATTGGAGATAATATATGTTTTTGTGGGGGTGATGATGTGATCACACGATTTTAATTCTTTATATTCTCATTCCTCGCCATTTATTTTTATTGGTTCATTATTCAGAGAAAGATAATATTCTTTGATTCATAATTCTTTTTCTAAAATAGTCATTTTTGATAAGTTACTTATATAAAGGGAGTAAAATCTAGAATGGAAATTTATCTAACTGTGTTTATCAATTCCAAAATAATATGCAAGGGGAAATTTTAAGAAAGTGCAGGTAAGAACTGTATTTTTAACAATATTTTAACACCATTTTAACAATTGCGTCAATATTAATCACGAGACATAAATCCATAAGCGAATTGGAATCATTTCTCTATCAGGTCGATATCGAAATTCTCGTTCACTCCATGAGCGTTGCAATCCTCATTGACGAGAGGAATGAGAACCGGTTTGGTGCTTAACACTCTATCTAACACATCTACTATAGGAAGTCCTCCTCCTGAATACTTATAAAAGACCTGCTGGCCGAAGACTTGCTGCAAGACCGTTTCAGCTTTTTTGATATAAAAATTATTGGTATCTATCTTCACCGCTTCATACACCGTACCGACTTCAAGTTCATACTCGAGATATTCGGGAAGCGTTGTCTGTAACCGTTGATCAAAAGCGCCAAGTACTTTTCTCGGTGTCTGATTTTTCACAATCCTGAAATTGATATGGGCATGGGCGATATTCGGGATAGCGTTCTTGTATCCGTCACCGACATGTCCACCGGAGATTCATGTCACCTGGATCGTGGGTTTGAGTCAAATCTGCGTAAGCATATCTGTATCCTTGTCTTTGAAGATGGTTTTGATTCAGGTATCAGTCATAAGTTTTTGGGTATCAGTTTTCATTTTTTTATTCTTCACCAGAACATCGAAGGGGACATCTTCCACGTCATAGTAAAAATAAGGAATGGTTATTTTATTATTGATGTCATAAAGTTTGGATAATATTTTATTCATCTCATGGATGGCATTGGGAACGACTCAGCCATAGAGTCATGAATGCAGATCGGTATTCGCCGTGATGATCTTCAATTTGGCATTGACTCATCATCTGTATCCCGCATCAATGCACGGAGTGTCTCCTATGATGTATGAATCGGAGATCAAACAGAAATCTGAAAGCAAATCCTGCCTATAATCCACGAGAAAATTTTCGATATATTGAGAACCGGTCTCCTCATTTCATTCCAACAGCACGATAACGTTATATCATAATTTCTTAGACTGGATAAGATCAAAAATAGTGAGCAGATGGATAAGAAATTGGCCCTTGTTGTCAGCGACTCCTCTGCCGTAGATTTTATCTTTGCCAATATAGAGAGAAAAAGGATCATGATTTCGTCATTCGTTAGCATCAGCAGCTTGGACATCGTAATGACCATAGAGCAACATCGTTGGTAATGATTTATCCACAGAAAATTTTCCTAGAACAAGCGGATTGCCATACCCATGAACAATTTCAGAAATAAAGCCATTGTCATATAACATGGCATTGAGATAGATCGCGATTTTTTCATTATCGTTCATATGTTCGATATCTACAGAAATACTTTGCATAGCGATAAGTTCTTTGAGTATCTGATAATATGCAGCAAGCATGAGTAAACAAAAAAACATAAAATAGCTGAAATGCCTTTATGTTTTTATTTTTATTTTTGATTGAGGTATTATTCTACGACTAATTCTTTTAATTTCTTCTTAGCTTGTTCGTTAGATGGTTCATATTCCAAGACTCTGAAATAATATTTCTTCGCATTATCAAGATCGTTGATTTCCCTATAGAGATCTGCTAAGGTAAGCATATACGCGGAATTCGTCGGTCTGAGTTTAATGACTTTTTCCATCTCTACGATAGCGTCATGTTTCCTGTCAGTATTATATAATAATTCCACCATGCTGATATAATATTTCGGATTAGATGGATTGATGCCGATGGCTTTTTGAATCAATAATTCAGCAATATCGAAATCACCAGAAGTCAGATAGATTTCTCCTATCTGCCGGATAGCTTTGTGATCTTTTGGATCCATCTCTACGATCTTTTTGAGGATAGGTAATGCTTTCTTATAATTACTCATAGTAAAATATAAATCAGCCAATAATTTATTCAGATCCTTATCATCAGAATCAATAGCCAATCCTTCGATGATCTTCTTTTCATATTCATCAAATTTGCCGTCTTTTCTGAGTCCTAATGCATCGTAGATAATCTTTTCAAGCAATTTTCTTTTTTTGATTATCGTGGTTTTTCCTTCCTCATCATCTATCATCATCTCAGGCTCAAGATGTTTGGAAACTGAAGATTTTGGTTTGATGATTTCATCGATAGTATTAAGAAACGCTTGTTCATCGTTTTTCATATTTTCGATTTTATCCTTATTCACATGAGATTTCATACTAGAGAATTTTGTCCTGTAAAGATGTACGATATCTTTTTTGAATCTCACAAGTGCATCAAAAGTATCTATTTTACCCAACAAGCGGGTAAGCCTTTTGAAGATTTTCTTGGAAAAGAAAAATGAGATTATCCCGACAGGCAATGAGATAAGGATAATGGTCAACAACATCCATAGCAATACTGACATCTTTAACATCACAACTCGATAACAATATAAATGATTATATTTGAGACGCAACCCCGAATGGTCGTGGTGACGTCGAAATTATCCTTAATTATTTCTTGTTTGTTGGTTTGGTTTTGGGAGATTCCTTGATTGCAGGTTTTTCCTGTTTTTCGAGTTTTTCGACAACCTCTTCTGTGGACTCTTCCGGTTTGCTAGGTAATTTAACTTTTTTGATCGTAGTATATGGAATTCTCACCGTCACACCTTCTTTGGTCTTTACCGTAACATCACCATTCATGATATTGAATGAAAACACTGTTCCACACACTTCGCATCATTTATTTTCCACATATGCTCATTTAGGTGGGAATTTTTTACTTTCTTCTACATAGGTTTCTAATTCATAGATCAATGAACATTTCAATTTTCCGCATCTTCATTTCAACTTTTCGATATCTCTTCATTCGAGATTCTGTAAGACGATATTTTCTATTTCCACGCTTGGTAACGGCCTAGAGCTTTTGCAGCATAAGTTGATGCCATTGCATCAGATGATACAATCAGTCCCTGGAGCCATCTTGATCATATCTCTCGCACCTATCTGGAACAAGAAGATATTCTTTCCGAGTTCTTGTCTGAATTCCTTCACGAAGTCCGTGAACACATATCTCTCTTCCGAATAGAAATAGAAATAGAGTTGATCGCCGAATATCTGGTATCTCGCTGTCACCGGAATAGATTCAGGGAAGCTCTTTCTGAATAATTTCTTGAAAAGCGGAAAAATATCCAAGGCCAACAACTGCTGTTCTTCAAAAAATTCTTTATCCTCGCCTTCAAGTATTTTTTCAAACGTTCCCTGCCTGTCAGTGGCTATTTCATGACCAAGATAGGTTCCAACAGTTTGTTTGCTTACTCCTGTCTGATCGGTAGATGAATAGACAATTTTATTTCACGCTTTCAATTTCGCAAAAGTTTCGTCATCCACTCCTTTGACCAAGACATTCTTGTTGGTATATCGATCCAGTACATACGCATTTTTTGCCATATTTCAGTATAAAGTATAAAGATAGCTTTAAGCTTTAGGCTTTAAACTTTTGGTTTTAGGTTTAGAATCATTTTTGATCATAGATTCAAATTCGTCCTTCGTAAGATATTCCTTCTCTAGGAGCACGACCGAAAGCTTTTCGATGAGATCCTTATTTTGCAGGATGATTTTTTTTGATTGTTCATAACAATCAGCCATATATTTCTTTATTTTTTCATCGATAATCTGTGCTGTCTTTTCACTGTAGCCTCTGAACATGCTGTATTCGCTCTTGTTGTTCTCTGAATAGGTAACTGTGCCAAGCTCTTTATCCATACCGTATTTCACGATCATACTGGTAACGATAGCAGTCGCTTTCTCGAAATCATTTGCAGATCAGGTAGTGATATTGTCTGCACCGAAGAAAATCTCTTCAGCAGCTCTTCATCAGAGCAATGAAACTACTTCATCTAGAAATTTCGCTTTGGAATTCAGATACAAATCTTCGTTCGGCATGATCCAGGTCACTCCTAATGCATGCCCTCTGCGGACGATAGAGATCTTTTCCACCGGATCAGCATTCGGCAATAAATGAGAGGTAATTGCATGCCCGAGTTCGTGGAACGCTATGATTTTCTTTTCTTGCTCTTTCATGGATTTCACTTTCTTTTCCGGTCACATGATCACTTTTTCCAATGCATATTCAAAATCATTCTGATCAAGGATACTCCTATTTTCCTTCGCTTCTTTGAGCGCAGCTTCATTCACGATATTCTCGATATCAGCACCAACTAAACCGCTGGTTCTCTTAGCTAATGAAGGAACATTGAGCGAAGTATCGAGTTTTTTGCCTTTGAGGTAATATTCGAAAATCAGAACTCTTTCTTCATAGGTCGGTTCAGAAACATAGACTTTCCTATCAAATCTTCCCGCTCTCAATAATGCAGGATCTAGTATATCAGGCCTATTGGTCGCAGCGATGACGATGATATTCGTGGTATTGTCGAATCCATCCATTTCCGTAAGGATCTGATTCAATGTCTGTTCCTGTTCTTGATGTCCTCAGGTATATCAGACTCCTCTCTTCTTTCCTATCGCATCTATCTCATCGATAAAGATGATGGCTCTGCCGACAGCTTTCGCTTTTCCGAAAAGCTCTCTCACTTTGGCTGCTCACATACCGACAAGCATTTCCATAAATTCAGATCCGGAAACAGAGAAAAACGGTACATTGGATTCTCCGGCGACCGCTCTTGCAAGCAAGGTCTTTCCTGATCCTGGCTGTCCGTATAAAAGAACTCACTTAGGATGTCTTGCACCCACTTTATGATATTTGAGAGGATTTTTGAGATAATCCACAACTTCAGAAAGTTCCATCTTCACTTCATCCATACCGGCCACATCGGTGAATCTGGTTTTCATCGTCTTAGCCGTATTCAACTTTCCTGCTTTGACACTGAACGGAAATCCTCCCCCGCCTTTTGGCATAGCGAATTTCAAAATGAGAATAAAGATAACAAAGAATAATAATAATGGTCAGACATCTGACAATAGTTGTGATCGCCATGATTTTTCATTGAACTTCACATCTACGATAACAGCGCCTGTCATAGAGATTCATAAATCCCTGAGTGAAGTGCCGAGAGGTTTCTTGGTTTGATATACATTTACATATTGTTCTACTAAGCTTTTTTTTATGCTCATAAAAGAGACGGAATTTCAGGTCCCTAAATTCTGATATCACTTAAGCGACGTTTCATCTTCCAGAACTATCTTGGAAAACGTTCATGAAGTATATTGTTGCAAAAAATCATTCAAGGAAACTTCCTTGGTTTCACGAACAACCTGTATAGTATCGCCTTTGATACTAGCGGTTTTGTATATCTGGATCGCTCAAGAAATCAGCAAAATGAAGAACAGTATAAACCAAAATCATTTTTTCATAGTACGAAAAAAATATCAAATAAAACATTGCCGTACAAATATACTAAATCGGGGATGAATTTCAATGTATACTCCAAAACAACCAAAGCGCTAATTTTTTGCAATTTTCGGCATTTTGAGTAAAATTAAACTACCTTTAATCTGTGTTACAACTATGATGACCAAAAAGGATATATGAGGAACAAATACAATTAAAAACACCGAAAATAGTAACGGAAGAAAAGATTTTTCTAATAAAGGAAAAGAGGTCGCGGAGAACTTATCAATGAACGAGATTCAGAAAAAATCGTTAGAAATAGCAAATAAGAAACTTGAGAAAATAATGGATCCAACTTATAAAGATTTTTCTGTGAGATTCGTGAATATAGAAGAGTATAAAAAGATAATAAAAGAAAATAAATTCCGAGGTGAGGTTTATGTTGTAAATGCAGATATCAGAGATCCAGATAGATATCCAACCGGTAAAAAGTCATTCTCTGAGTATTTGAAATGAGGATTATATTCTGTTAATGAAGATTACAGACCTCCAATAGATGAAAGTTGGATAAATACGATTAATTATCAAACCAAGCGACCATTTGCATATCAAACACTTCAAAGGTATTCTTTTCTTCAAAAACTGCTTAGAAAATCAAAAGAAATGACAGTTTTCCGCAATAAAATATTGAAGTTATTAAATGAGGAGGAGTGGAAATATCTTGACCCACGCAACGAACAAGATTATACAATTTTGGAGGAATTTAAAAAAAATAAAAAATTTTTAGATAAAGAAGGAAATTTAAGAAAATTAGTTAATGCCTTAGCATATGTATCATTACGTGAAAAACAATATCATATAGCTCTTATCATTGATAGTTCAGTTGTTGATTATTCTGAGAATCCAAATCGACTTCCTTGGGGCACTATTTCGTATTCAACTGAAAAAGAAAAAGTAGAAAACAGTCTACTTGCTGCTATAGCTGTTATGCCCAACAAAGAACTCTGGAATGAAATGATTGGACTTTCAGCGAACGCGGGTAAGTTAGCTCATCCTATTTTCAGCAGAACTGGGGAACTGAAATGGCCTAAAAAGAAATAATAAATTTAAGCAAGAACATCGCCCATCTTTTCTGAGGATAATTGCCCGCAAGCAGCTCAGATATCTACTCAACCGGTATCATATACCTTGGGGAATATGCCTTCCTTGTGCAATTGCGCTATGAATCTGTCCCTATGTTTCGATTGGGCGTATCATGTGCCCACATCATGATATTCATTGATCTTGAAGCTGAAAGGATATTTCTCCAATATGCGCTTGATTCATTTCACATGCTTTACTGTATCATTGATGCCGTCCAATACGATATAATTAAGCGTTATCTTCGCGTTATGTTTCGAATGATAGTCAGATAAGATATCAAGGATCACGTTCAGATCAGCAGTATTCGGTATGAGTTTTTTCCTTTCTTCGTCGAAAGGAGAATGGAACGAAAGCTGTATTTTCGGATAATTGGCAATCTTGGAAGCTAACAATGGTAAGTTTTTGATCTGGACTCATGAAGTAGCAAGAGATATTGAAGCGGTAGGGAAAGTATCAGTTATTTTATTAATACACTGAACGACGTTTTCATAGTTAATCAATGATTCTCATGATCACATAAAGGAAAAAACAATCTTCTGGTCTGTTGTGAACAACTTTTTATCTTCAGCTATATAATTCAGTATCCATCGCATATCTTCAAAAGACAGATTACCGAAAAATTTGGTTCCTGATTTACAGAAACCGCATCATACAGGACAACCGTACATGCAGGATATGCAGATGATATGCTCAGGTGGTCTATCGACATATACGAATTCAACCGTCCAATGTTTATCGTTTATAAACGTATATTTTTTGGTGTAATTCGGTAAAAAAGATTCTTTGGCTTCCAAAAATTTCATACAAGATAAGTTATGATATAAATCTATGCTAATACATCGCCCATTTTTTCTTCCAGATATTTCTTAAGACCAGGTAATCACTCCAATTTCGGATATTTTTCCAAAAGCCGTTTAGCGCCTTCCTGGATCTTTTCCAAAAATTTAAGATCTGACAATATTTCCAATGGGATATCGCTTTCTCAGGACTGCATAGTACCAAGGATTTCCCCTGCTCCACGATTCTGTAAGTCTAATTCAGCTAGCTTGAATCCGTCATTTGTCTCTTCCATAGCTTTGAGCCTTTTGCCGATATCTCATGCTTTGCTTTTAGTTTCCAAAAAACAGTATGATTGTATATCAGCTCTACCGATTCTTCCTCTCAACTGATGAAGCTGGGAAAGTCCGAATCTTTCAGCATTCTTGATAACCATGATCGTGGCTTCCGGAATATCCACTCCGACTTCGATAACAGTAGTAGACACGAGTAGACAAATCTTTCAGGATTTGAAATCCTGCATCACGGCATCCTTATCTTTCGATCTCATCTTACCATGAAGCAATCCTATTTTTCCTTTGAGTTCA
Organism: uncultured bacterium; assembly: GCA_903904875.1. Taxonomy (GTDB): domain Bacteria; phylum Patescibacteriota; class Gracilibacteria; order Absconditabacterales; family Absconditicoccaceae; genus CAJBLF01. The sequence goes on from CAIVEC010000012.1 coordinate 14,885, forward strand.
GGAAACAATGCTTTGGCTTCTTCAAATTCTGTGGTGGCTGCTTTCACTTCTTCCAGTTTCTCTGATTCTTCGATAAGCGGAGTTACGATGAACACTTTCTGTCCTTTACGGATATGATCAAGTATTCGAGGTTTGAGTTTGATATATTCTTTCTCTGAAATCACTTTCGTAATGATAGGTTTCCTTCCTAGAGGCATCTCATCAATAATGCTGACATCGAATTCTCCGAAGAAGGCCAATGCCATAGATCTCGGAATAGGCGTTGCACTCATCTGCAAGATATGAGGTGCTCAGAACTTTTTGAAGAATGCTCTCTGTTTGACTCAGAATTTATGTTGTTCATCGATAACGACGAATTGGAGATTATTGAATACCACATCATCCTGGATGACCGCATGTGTTCAGATCAAGGTATGAATCCTTCCTTCCAGCAAATCCTGTTTGATCTTATCTTTCTGTGATTTCGGTACTGATCACGTAAGCAATTCGACTCTAAGTCATAACGGTAGAAGTAATTTCGCTAACGTCTTGTAATGTTGATTCGCCAATACTTCAAGCGGTGCTAAGAAGACGGACTGTCCTCAGAACTTCTTATGGGTGTAATACGCTGAAGCGGCAGCGACCACTGTTTTTCCGCTTCCTACATCTCATTGCAGAAGTCTTAACATCGGTTTCGGTTCATGGATATTCTCTGTGATATGTTTGATGACTTTTTTCTGTGCCATCGTCAATTCGAATGGTAATGTTGTTACGATATTTTTTATAATCTCCCAGTCGATGATTTCGCCACCCGTTTTCGTTTTATTTTGTTGGTAGTCATTACGATTCATAAGAGAATATAATTGGATTCTTAGAAGTCTGTCAAAAAATATTCTGAGATTCGCTTGTTTTTGTTGGTCGAAACTGGTAGGATAATGCATCTCTTTGATCGTTTCCTGGACGCCCATGAGTCAGAATTTTTCTATGAATTCCTGAGGTAAGTACTCGGAAAAAATTGTGTCAATCTTGTCCATCAATAATCGCATTTTCTGTGCGAACCGTCCCGGCTTGATTCCCATGAGTTCCGGATAGATAGGAAAGATCCTTCCTGTATTGTAGTTTTCCTTGATTTCCACTTTATCTTCCAACGCTGCATTCGGATCTTCAGGCGCTTCAGTTTCTACAACATCAGGATGTGAAAATGTTATTTTATTCATCTTCATTGTTGGTTTGCCGACGATGATATACCGTTTATCTTCATGGATCTTGCTTGCCAGGAATCCGGAATTGAAAATAGTTATCTGACCTTTGTTTCCTACAGGATCAACGAAGCTGATATTGTAGATTCTTCTTCATCATCTCATGAAAATGCTTTTTTTGAGAATTTTTCCCTTCGTCGCCGTAATACCCTTTTCATTGAAGATTAACTCATTCAGATTCCTGATACTCGATCTATCTTCATACGCTCTCGGGAAATATTGCAGAAAATCCTTCACAGTCACGATTCACTCGGCAGCTAAGATTTTGATGTATTTTGGAGTCGTTTTGAGTGCAATTTTTAATTCCATCATAAAAGAAGCATATCCATCTTCCATTGGTTGTCAAACGTTTTTTTGACAAGAAAAAATAAAAATAAAATTAACTTAGATATCTCAATAAAACACCTACCGATCTATCTTCATTCATTTCTCATTTTTTGATGAGTGCGAGTATTTCTTTTTTCGTCTTCCATTCCACGTCGATGTATTCTCCTACTTCCAATTGTTGTCATTTAGCATGACGTTTGAATTTTTTCACTATGTAGTAATATAAATCCCATTCAACAGTAGCTCACGCTGTAGAGATATAATAGAGTTTAGGATCTTGCGGGATCAATCACACCTCTTCTTCGCATTCACGCTTAGCGGCAACGAGTGCATGTTTTTTTATATTCTTCTTGTTTTTGTTGTATTCAGCAAGCGTATTGAACACCTTGCCGCCCGGCAGACGATAGTCATATCATTTCAGCTCTTTACGATATTCTTTGGTAAGAAGAATTTTATCTTTATCACAGACAATCAGACGGACTCCTGGAGATCTTTTGGCTATTTCGAAAACAAACTCCTGACCGCATATCTTCACAAGTTGATGTACGACTTCTATAATCTTTCATTGAAAAACAATTCTTTCTTTGATGAGTTTCATGATATTTGCAGGAAATAAAAATACATAATTATTTTTGTATAAAGTATGCTAACATAATGATCACAATAGGGAAAATCCAATCAATATATAAAGCAAAATATTTAGTCGGTAATTTGCTCATTCTCACATAATGATATTCAATCCATTGGCGTTTAAACGTTCAGTATTCAATCCGAGTGAAAATACATCCACCCAATACAAAATCTTGTATTCTTAACAATATAAGGACCAAAAGTATTCGATACCAACGCAACCAAAAAATAGAAGATATCATCACCGCAAAAAATAACACATGAAGAATAAATCACAAATTCTTTCTAAATTTTGATATCTGCATAATTAAAATAAAGAATAAATAATAGTCTTTATTATCTATTCAAATCCCAGTTGATCGGTTTCTCTCCTCTGCTTTCAAGAATCCGATTGACTTGAGAGAAATGCTTGCATCCGAAAAATCACTTATGGACTGAAAATGGCGATGGATGTGGAGCTTCCAAGATAATATGTCTAGTTGTGTCTATAAGCTCTTTTTTCTTTTGAGCAAAAGCTCATCGCAACAAAAAGATCACTCCCTCTTTTTTATCGGAGATGGTTTTGATGACAGCATCCGTAAAGGTATGCCGTCAGATATCCTTATGGGAATTCGGCTCGTCTTTTCTTACCGTCAGGCTGGCATTCAACAGGAATACTCACTGCTCTGCCCGTTTGGTCAAGTTTCAACTTTTCGGCGGAACAATTCATACATCATCCTGCAATTCCTTGAAAATATTTTTCAACGACGGCGGTTGCCTTACTCCATCTTGAACGGAAAAGCATAATCCATGGGCTTCTCACTCTCCGTGATACGGATCCTGTCAGAGGATGACTACCCTGACCTTGTCGAAAGGGGTCAGATTGAAGGCATTGAAGATATCAGATCATTTTGGATAGACGGTATGTCCGGCTTCTTTTTCCTGAAGCAAGAATTCCTTGATATGCGCAAAATACGGCTTAGCGAATTCTTCTGCTAAGATAGTTTTCCACGAAGCATCAATCTGAACATTATTGGTATCGACCAAATTACGAAAAAAACAGGTAAAGCAACACTATCACATATTTGTCGCAAAAAAAATTATTTCCTGAGCGGTGTGTGAGTCTTTGAAGCTGGATACAAGAGTACATACACGGTAGCGAGTCCGACCAATGTGTATATGACACGAGCGAAGAACCCGTATCCGAAAATCAACGCTATCACGTCGAAATTAAACAATCACAACAATCCCCGATTGAGTCATCCGATGATAAGAAGAACCCATGCAATCTTTCTGATGTTTTGTGAATTAGTGAAATTTTTCATAGTAATGGTACATGAAAAATAAATGAGACGCAGGAAATCAGGTAGTGATTTTCACGTCGAATTTATCCCGTGGGATAAAAAACATCTCTATATAACGGATTTACATTGAAAAAGCAAGAAAAAAGAAAAAACAGGACCGGAAGGAATTGAACCCTCGACGCGGAGCTTTGGAGACTCCCGCTCTACCACTGAGCTACGGCCCTATTTCTTTGTCCAAAAATAAGCCTGATTCTGTTGTGAAGTATAATGTATCTATGTCAGCATAGAGCCAACATATTGCACTTTCCCGCCTAAGCGGATAAGCTTGCACCAGGTATGGTTTACCACTCGAATCCACATCGTGGAAGCTGAGTAGAGGTAGTCCGCCAAGGCGGACATCCTCGCGTTGCATCTTTCATCCAGCTAGGCTGGACTAGTTTACGTTTCTGTGGCACTTTCATTTACCCTTGCGGTATTCAACATCCGTGAGATGTTACCTGTGTTGTAGTGTCAGGACTTTCCTCTCTGCATTGCTGCAGAGCTATACAATATTTGGACTAGCTCCTTTTAGTGAATTCCTCAAAAACTTCAACAGAAAATAGGTACAGACAGAGATTGAAAACGAATGGACAATGACTATACTACTATTGTTTTATTCCTAATATTTTTCTATGAATAAAAAAATAGGGCTGTTTATCGGTCGTTTTCAACCGTTCCATCTCGGACATATAGATGCACTCAAACAAGCAAGAAAATACGGAATAACTGAATTTTTCATCGGGGTCGGATCTTCCAACAAGGAACATACTGCCGAAAATCCATTCACCTACGAAGAAAGGAAAACGATGATCACCAAAATACTGAACGCATTGTGAGTGAAATTTACCATCTATCCTCTGCCTGACATGGAAAGCGATGATGATCGGAAAAATTATATCATCAATAACCTTCCAAAATTCGATGCAGTCATCAGCGGCAATCCACGGACTACCAGCATTTTTAAAAAGACCCCGTATAAGATATGCAACATCAAGATCACCAAGGATATCAAATCCACAGCCATCAGACATATGCTCCATATAGGCGACATGGAAGGATTGAAAACCTTGGTTCCTGGACAAGTCATCATCTATCTCCAAAGCATGAAAGCCGACAAAAGATTAGCGAAATATTATCGCGATGAACATATAGGACCAAGTATAGCCGTCGATGGAATCTTACTTACCAAGGATAAGAGAATAGTCATCATCCAGAGAAAAAACCCACCACTTGGCTATGCATTGCCGGGAGGATTCGTCGATTACGGAGAGACTACAGAACAAGCGCTCGTCAGAGAGATGAAAGAAGAAATAGGTGTACATATCAAGATAAGGAAACTTGCTGGTGTGATGAGCGATCCAAAAAGAGATCCTCGTAGCCATATCATCTCCATCGTCTACATAGCCGATATCGTTTCCTGAAGGATAAAAGCAGGAGATGATGCAAAATCAGTAAAATTAATGAAATTTGAAAAAGCGAAAGAACTCAAGATGGTCGCTGGCCATGATAAATTTTTACAAACCTGTACGATATAATTTTTTAAAGAAAGATATATCGGATAATTTTTCCCAAGGGAATATAGGATTACCGAAATGACCGTATACAGAAGTCTTTTCAAAGATAGGTTTTTTCAGATTAAGTTTTTTGATAATACCTTGCGGCGTGAGGTCAAAGTGTTTTTGGATTGCAGCAAGAATTGTTTGCAAAGGAATTTTTTCCGTACCGAAACAATCGATATCTACACTCACAGGATCTTTAACTCCAATAACATAAGAAAGCTGGACTTCACATTCCTTGGCCAATCCGCTGGCAACAACATGTTTAGCTAGATATCTCGCCATATATGAAGCGCTTCTATCGACTTTGGTGCAATCTTTGCCTGAATACGAACCTCCGCCATGCCTAGCTCTGCCTCCGTACGTATCGACGATATTTTTCTTTCACGTAAGTCAGGTATCGGCTTTCGGTCATCATACAGCGAATACTCCTGTCGGATTGATGAAGATTTCAGTATTTTTGTCCATACGTTTTCCAAGTACCGGTTTGATGACTTTCTGGATGATAGCTTCATGGAGTTTTTTCTGATCGGCATTTTTTTTGTGCTGTGCAGAAACCACGACTGCATGAACCCTTATCGGTTTCTTATCATGATATTCCACCGTGACTTGTGTCTTGCCGTCAGGATGCAATGCAGAAATGATTTTTTTGCGTCTTACCTCAGCGAGTTTTTTCGACAAATTATTCGCTAGAACAAAAGGAAGCGGAAGATATTGATCAGTTTCTGACGTCGCATATCCGTACATGATGCCTTGATCTCAGGCACCGCCTTTATTCACCCCTACAGCGATATCAGGAGATTGATGATGAAGCAGATTGATGATTTTGCACGTTTTTCCATTAAAACATTTTTCATCGCTATCATATCATATATCAACTATTTTTTTTCTCAGGATCTTTTCTACATTCATATTCGCTTTGCTGGTAATCTCTCAAGCAACGACAAGAGTCTTATCAGTCACAAGCATTTCACACGCTACCCTGCTCATAGGATCTTGTGCAAGACAAGCGTCCAAAATAAGATCAGCAAGCTGATCGCAGATCTTATCAGGATGTCCAGGCAGAACGGATTCACAGGTAATGAAATGTTTCATTGTTCAGACAACAAGAAAATAAAACACATCCAATGTATCCATTTTTTCATCTATTTCAACGATACTATATTAATTTGAAAACCCGTATAAAATCCCTACTATCATGAACAAGTTATATATAATATGTTTTTTTATTTCATTACTTTTTGAAATGGCAAAAAAAGCAACCTTGTATAAAAAATTACCGAATCAGAACGTAATGTGTCAGGTATGCAATCATTATTGTACCATAGCTCCGGGTAACACAGGAAAATGCGGTATCCGTCAGAACAAAGATGGCGAACTCTATCTTTTGGTATACGGAAAAGCATTAGGAATGAATATCGATCCTATGGAAAAGAAGCCGCTCTATCATTTCTTTCCAGGAACGAACATCTTCTCATTCGGAACTGCATGATGCAATTTCACGTGCAAATTTTGCCAGAACCGGCAGATGTCTCAAGCCAAGGAATTCCCGGAAATCGTAAACGAAGGTGAATCATGGTCACCTAAAAAAATCGTAGATTATTGTCTGGAAAATAATATTTCAAGCATCGCCTATACCTACAACGAACCGACCGTCTTTTTCGAATACGCATACGATACTATGAAATTGGCAAAAAAACATGACATCAAAAACGTCCGGGTCACCAACGGATTCATGTCCAAAGAATGTCTGGAAAAAATAGAGAAACTCGTCGATGCAGTCAATATCGATATCAAATGATACACCGAAGATTTTTACAAAAACATCTGCGGAGGAAGAATGCAACCCGTATTTGATAATGTAAAACGATGTTACGAGCATAATATCCGGACGGAAGTGACGATGTTAGTGATTCCTGGATACAATGATCAGGATGAGATTTTGGAATGAATAGCGAAATTCATCTATAGTGTCTCTCCTGACATGCCACGGCACTTATCAGCCTTTTATCCGGCATACAAGATGTTGGATGTCCCTGAAACTAAAATAGAATTATTACAGAAATGATACGATATAGGAAAAAAGATATGACTGAACTATATTTATCTAGGTAACATCTACAATAACGGACATGAAGATACTATCTGCCCGAAATGCTGATTTCATGTGATTTCTAGAACAGGATATTCCATACACGTAGATGAAAATTTCAAAAACGGCATCTGCCCGAAATGCTGAGCTAAAATAGCTGGAAGACGGGGAGAATAAAATAATTTTATTTCTTTTACATATTTTATGAAACAATCATTCAAGACCTGACTGGCATTTTGAACAACGTCATGAATCATCACCACGCTGGGACTCATGGTCTGATTGAGTTTTGGGACACACATGAAGATTGCAGTCATAGGAGGAATATTGACTATCGCTATCGCTGATGCATTTTCTGATGCACTTTGAGTGCATATTTCTGAAGAATCTGATAAAAAGAATAAGACTAAAGAAATTCGGGAATCCACTTTTGCGACCTTTATCGCAAAATTTCTTGTGGCACTGACATTCGCCATTCCTGTACTTATATTTGAAAGTTTAGTTACATCGACAATAGTGAGTGCAGTTTGGGGATTATTGTTGCTCAGCATCCTCAGCTGATATATAGCGAAAAGACAGAAGGAAAATATTTGGTACGGCATCTTCGAACATGTATGAATTGCAGGTATCGTAATAATTGTAACATACTTCGTAGGAATATTTATTTCAAATACCTTTGGCGGATAACATAATGTTCTATCAAAAACCTATCAAAACCGTATTTCACGAACTTCAATCCAGCCGTACAGCTGGGCTTTCTTCCGATGAAGTCAGTAAAAGATTAATAGCATATGGAAAGAACGAGCTGAAACAGGAGAAGCATTTCACTGTACTTAAAATATTTCTTTCCCAATTTACTGATCCGATTGTCGTTGTCTTGATCTGAGCTACCCTGCTCAGTTTTTTTGTCGGTGAATTTATTGATGCACGGGTTATCGCAGCGATTGTGATTTTGAATGCATTGCTCGGATTTTTCCAGGAATATAGAGCAGAAAAATCTATCCAGATGCTCAGCAAATTAAGTTCACCTACAGCGAAAGTGATAAGGAATTGAACACAGCAAATCATCCCTGCCACTGAACTTATCCCTGGTGATATTGTCCTGTTTGAATCTGGAGATAAAGTATGTGCAGATATCAGGATCATTGAAAGTTTTGTACTTGCTGCTGATGAATCGATTCTCACGTGAGAAAGCGTACCAGTGAATAAGAATGCTGAAACCATCACATGAACGGTTCAGCTTGGAGAAAGATACGATATGCTCTTTTCTGGTACTACTATAACAACAGGCAAGGCTACAGGAATCGTGACAGAGACATGAATGCAGACTGAATTATGAAAGATAGCCAATATGGTGCAAAGTACTTCCGAAAATATTACCCCGCTCCAAAAAAAGCTTAAAACCTTGGGAATACAACTATGAATCATCATTCTCGTCATCTGCGGAATTCTTTTCTTGATAGGAATACTCAGACAGATGCAATGGTTTGAAATGCTGCTGACATCTATTTCACTCGCTGTTTCTGCCATTCCTGAATGATTGCCTGCAGTCGTTACTATCGTATTAGCATTGTGAGTGCAGAAGATGTACAAAAAGAATGTGCTCGTCAGAAAACTCAAAGCGATAGAAACGCTAGGAAGCACGACAGTAATTTGTACAGATAAAACATGAACACTGACACAGAATCAAATGACCGTGACAGATATTTTCGTAAATGATCACGACATCAAAGCTCATCATACCGGAGACGGATGACATTTCTCTATCAATGACGACCTCGGTCCAGCAAAGCTGGGAAAGATACATCATGACGAATTGAAACTGATTTTTGAAATCGCAAGCAACTGTAATAACGCAGTTCTTCCTAATATCGGAGATCCTACGGAATTGGCATTGCTTGATGTCAGTTCACATGGCGGTGTGAAAGGCGGTCAGAAAAAAATCTGAGAAATCCCGTTTGATTCATCAACGAAATTTATGATCACTCAACATCAGTGAATAGAATATCTCAAATGATCACCTGAAGTGGTGCTGAACATGTGCACGCATATTCATATCAATGATAAGATAGTAGAATTAACAGACCAAGAGAAAGAAAAACTGCTCGCAAAAAATACTACGATGGCGTCCAAAGCGCTCAGAGTCTTATGATTCGCCTACAAGACCGAAACGAAAGATTTCGTCTTCGTATGATTGATGTGAATGATCGATCCGCCGAGAGAAGAAGTATATGAAGCATTAGCAACGTGCCAGAAAGCGTGAATCAGAGTTATCATGATCACCGGCGACCAGAAAGAGACCGCTGCACAGATTGCTAAAGATATAGGAATCAAGGGTGAAATCATGGAAGGGAAAGACCTGGAATGAATCGAGAATCGGGACTGGGCCATCGAGCATGTGAATATCTATTGCAGAGTGAATCCGGAACATAAAGTGAAAATCCTGACTGAATTGCAAGCAAGAGGAGAAATCGTTGCCATGACAGGAGACGGCGTTAATGACGCCCCAGCAATCAAAAAGGCGGATATCGGAATCTCTATGTCGCGCAAATGAACGGATGTCGCCAGAGAGGCTGCTGATATGGTGCTAGTGGATGATAATTTCGCTTCGATAGTGAATGCAGTACATTATGGTAGAGCTATGTATGATAATATCAAAAAATTTGTAAGACTTTTGCTTTCAGCAAACTTTGACGAGATTCTCGTAATAACGATAACTATCTTTGCGTGATTGCCTCTGCCTATGCTTCCTGTACAGATTTTATGGCTCAATCTCGTGACCGACTCGCTGCCAGCCATTGCGCTCGGATTAGATCCTGCCGAAAAAAATATCATGCTCAGGAAACCTAGATCCAAAAAGGAACATATCTTATCCGGTGCATGGTGATTTATCATCATCACTACTATCATTTCGACCATCATTTCTTTGTTTTTATTCATCTGAGAATATCACGCGAACTGAATTGATAAGGCAAGGACGATAGTCATTACTGTCGCCATCATTTTCGAACTCTTCCTCGTCTTCACCGTCAGAAGCGACAAATACAATATATGGGAACTTAAGACCAATCGATATGTCATCGGAAGCGTTGCCGTTGCCTTGTGATTGCATCTTCTTGTCATGTATACGCCATTGCATATCGCCTTCAAATTCACTCCTCTCTCATTCATCAACCGGTTACAGATCATCGGATTGAGTTCACTATGATTTGTATTTTGGGAGATAGTGAAAATAGCCAAAAAACGCAAAAAAAAATAAGCATATATTTTCTCTTGATTATGAAATATATTTCATTACACATCTGAACACAATAGTTCATGATTTTACAATTCCGACATTATTCATTATTCATTTTTCATTATTAATTAATTTTGAAATGGCCAGAACAAAAAAAGAAAGACATATCAAATGTCCTCCGGTCTGTCATCTCTTCGGTCCCCTGCTCAGCAAATGAGGCAAGGAAATCATTGAGTTAGGACTCGATGAATACGAAGCAATCAGATTATCCGACCACGAAAAATTAGCCATGATCGCTGCAGCCAAGAAAATGAAAATCTCTGCTCCTACGTTTTGCAGGATACTCAGAAGCGCTCACAAGAAAGTCGCTGACGCACTGATGAACAACAAAAGTTTAAAAGTCTGCACACAAGTATGTAAGTAATTCCCAGTATAAACGTTTATCATTTTATCGCGCGTAGCGCTTTTATCATTTAATCATGTAGTAATGTTTGACACGAAAGCCTTTGTACAGTACGTACAGAAAAAGAATCCTAACGAACCTGAATTCATCCAGGCGGTAGAAGAAGTCGTAGATTCCATCAAAGAGTTTGTAGAACAGAATCCGCAGTATCAGAAAGAGAACATCCTCGAAAGGATAGTCGAACCGGAAAGGACAATCATGTTCAGAGTCCCTCGAGTCGATGATGAAGGAAAAATCCAGATAAATAAATGATATAGAGTACAATTCAATAGCGCTATCGGACCGTACAAGGGCGGGCTCAGATTCCATCCGAGCGTAAATCTGTCTATCTTAAAATTCCTTGGATTCGAGCAGATATTCAAAAATTCATTAACATGATTACCGATGTGATGAGGGAAAGGAGGGAGCGATTTCGATCCGCACAATAAATCCGACGCTGAAGTGATGAGATTCTGCCAATCATTCATGACAGAATTACAAAGACATATCTGACCAAATACCGACGTACCGGCTGGCGACATCGGAGTCGGCGGAAGAGAGATCGGCTACTTATTCGGACAATATAAAAAGATCAGGAATGAATTCACCGGAGTACTTACAGGAAAAGGATTAAATCGATGAGGATCATTGATCAGGACAGAAGCGACCGGATATGGTTTAGTCTACTTCGTTCAGGAAATGTTAGTTACTAAAAAAGATAGTCTGAAAGGAAAGACCGTAGTGGTTTCCGGTTCAGGAAATGTAGCGCAATACGCGATAGAGAAATGTATCCACTTATGAGCTAAAGTCGTCACAGCTTCCGACTCATCAGGATATATATATGATGAAAGCTGAATCACTCAAGAGAAATTAGAGTTCTTGAAAGACTTGAAAAACAATACGAGATGAAGGATCAAAGAATACGCCGACAAATTCGGAGCGAAATTCATCGAAAACAAGAAACCACGAGAAGTAAAATGCGATATTGCTTTGCCATGTGCGACTCAGAATGAATTAGACAAAAACGATGCAGAACTATTAGTTAAAAATTGAGTCATCGTAATCGGTGAATGAGCGAATATGCCATCAACCCCAGAAGCGATAGAAGTATTCCATAACGCAAAAATACTCTTTTCACCAGGAAAAGCATCAAACGCAGGATGAGTGGCAACCTCAGGATTGGAGATGTCTCAAAATTCATTACGCCTTTCACGGACTGCTGAAGAGGTCGATCAGAGATTGCAGAACATCATGAAGACCATCCACGCACAATGTGTCCAGTACGGAAAAGAAGGCGATTATGTGAATTATATCAAAGGAGCGAATATCGCAGGTTTCAAGAAAGTGGCTGATGCGATGATTCAGCAAGGATTGGTGTAGAAAAGAGGTTGACTTTCTTGATATATTTTATATTATATCTGACAGTTAACAAAATGTAAAACATAATACCTATCAATATGAAAATAAAAAATATTTCTGATGTAGAACGTTTATTCGCATTGATAAACTTACCTACAATCACAGTAAACAACGAAAAAATGGCAACAGACAATATCTGCAGCCTATTCATCAAAGAATCCATGGTATGGAAAAAGAGGATAATTCCTCATACCTGCCAAAAGGTCTCTTTGACGTATATTGCACAGTCCATTAATGGCTACAATGCCGGGGAAAATAATGGAAAGGAATTAGAAAAACAAGTATTTACGTATGGCGTGATAGACATCAAAAAAAACGTGTCATTGCTTGTATGTATTGAAACTAAGGATTACAGGGAAGAAAAATTAGAAAAAGCATTCCCCGTGCTTTTAGAGAACATCATCTCATTTGAAATTTTACAGAATACCATGAGATATGTAAAAGAATGACTAATCATTCGGCTGGTTTTCCAGCCTTTTTTTAATCATTGAAAAATCATTAGACATAGATATATTTCAGTTGACGCGATGATCAAACAAGGATTGGTATAGGATTAGGATATTAAAGACGAGATAATTTTATCTAATGTTACAGAATATGAGTGAAGACAAAATAAAACATTCGCCTTTTGAATATAATCTGGAAGAAGATAAGAAATTTTTTGTTGAATCATGATTTACTCAAGAGATTTTTGACACATTAGTAGATAATGTAGACAAACAGATTGAAAGACTCAAAGAAGAAACAAAAAAATTAAAGAAATTTTTATGAGAAATCACCAAGGACAAAAAAGAGGCATTAAAAGAATTTAAAAAGCATCAAAGAATCTTTTATATCTTATCATATTACATTTTACATTATCGCTACAATAACTATTTCGAACTTATTGAAAAATTTAAGACGTTTTATAATCGTGATATCCAAGAAGCCATAGAACAATATACAAGAGAATATGGAAAAAACAGTACAGAAAAATTTATGGAATATTTAAAAGCATACGGGAAATATGAATATACATTTAATGCGGTTTGAAAAAAACTCATAGAATTAGGTATTGCAGAAGAATATGAAATGGGAAAAAATCGGCATATGATAGAAAAAGGAGAGGACAAATGAACAATTGTTTCTACATTCAAAAAAAAACATATTGTCACAAGAGACTTACCCAAAACGCCATATTACAGAAAAAAAATACAAATTCCTGATATCATGATTGATACATCGACAAAAGAAGAAGACAAAGATAATATTTTTTAATATCTATCTTTAATTTGCTATATAAACAAATATGATCAAAACACCTAACGTAGCAGGAGCATTCTACCCTTCCAGCAAGGAAGCCATCATACAGATGATGGAAGGATTTTTCAGCGATGTAAAAAGCTCCCCTCTCAGAAGGAGAGGGGTTGGAGGTGAGGAAAAACTCAAAGCTATCGCAGCACCGCATGCCTGATATATCTATTCATGACCAGTGGCTGCCTATAGTTATCAAGCATTGAAGGACAATCGGAAAACTATTCCCAAGACCTTCATCATCATGGCGCCAAGCCACTATGAATACTTCGAAGGCGTATCCGTCTGATTGTTCGACAAGTTTGAAACACCATTAGGTACGATAGATACC